>HF988513.1:0-1238 GCA_000431975.1 Prevotella sp. CAG:924
GAGCTGTCCCAGATTACTGCCGATGGCGGATCCGGTGAGTACGATAGGAGCTTCGGCTCCCACCGATCCGCCAAAGCCGATCGTCAGAGCCGATGCGATAATGGATGACCAGCAGTTGTGTTGGCGCAGCCTGGACTGCTTTGTTGAGATGGCATAGAGAACACGTGTGATGCCGTGCGAGATATTGTCGCGCACCACATATTTCACAAAAAGGTATGTGAGATAGATACCGATAACGGGAAAGGCAAGATAGAGCAAGTTGGCCTCGTCGGTAGCAAATCCTTCTGTAAGCAGCCGTTGGATGAGGCTGATGAGCTGGTGGAGGACCCATGCTGCCACTGATGCCAGGAAACCTATCAGGAAGGCCAATAGCATATTGGTCTGCCGGTCGGTCAGATGCTTTGTTACCCAAGTGATGACCTTTTGTAACACTAGCTTATTTTCTAATGATGGTTACCTCGCCTGAGGGACCCAGTTTGACAATACTGCTGGGAGTGTGGGGCTTGTGCTCCTGACGTCGGCTCCAGCAGACATAGTCGACGCTGTCGAGTATCTCCTGCGAGATGTCACAATAATTCTGTGCGGCAGGCTCACCGCTAATGTTGGCACTCGTGGAGACAAGGGCTTTCTGGAACCGGTAGCATAGTTCATGGGAGAAAGGCTCTTTGGTGATGCGTATGCCGATCGAGCCGTCGTCGGCGATGAGGTTCGGAGCCAGATTGACTGCTCCGTCGAGGATAAGCGTGGTGGGCTTGACGATGGCATCGAGAAAATCCCAGGCGATGGCGGGCACGTTACGGACATAACGTTGCAGGCGGGCGTCACTGTCGACAAGACAGATGAGTGCTTTGGAATCATCGCGATGTTTAATTTTATACACCTTCGCCACGGCTTCTTCATTAGTGGCGTCACAGCCGATACCCCATACGGTATCAGTGGGGTAGAGAATCACTCCGCCACGGCGGAGCACTTGAACGGCATTCTTGATATCTTGTTCTTGTGTCATTGTCTTGTGTTGCTTATTTTCTTTTCAGTCTTTTCCTAAGGTCATTTCTTTCGGGCAAAGATAATGAAAGTTTTGTTATTAAACAAAAAAACGCCTTTTTTTTGTTCTTTCTTCTCAGAGTTTTATTACCTTTGCATAGCGTGATTTTGTTACGCATCGTTACTTGAACATCCAATTACACTAATTAAATAAACATCAACGTATATGAACGAACAACAAGAATTTCAGCAGG
>HF988513.1:1251-37004 GCA_000431975.1 Prevotella sp. CAG:924
AACAAGAATTTCAGCAGGAGATGATTAAGCCTTATTGCATAGGACTTGATTTGGGAGGCACCAACTCAGTCTTTGGCATTGTCGACAGCCGTGGAGAGATCAAGGCAACGACATCTATCAAGACCAGAGGTTATGCTAACGTACAGGACTATGTAGACGCCAGTTGTGAGGCGCTCCAGCTTATCATCGATCAGGTTGGCGGCATCGATACGATCAAGGCTATGGGAATCGGTGCTCCTAATGGCAATTACTATAACGGTACGATAGAGTTTGCCCCCAATCTGGAGTGGGCACGCGACGGTGTTGTGCCTTTGGCAGAATTGTTCAAGGAGAAGCTGGGCATTCCCGTCGGTCTGACAAATGATGCCAATGCTGCTGCTATTGGTGAGATGACCTATGGCGTAGCCCGTGGAATGAAGAATTTCATCGTGATCACCCTTGGTACCGGTGTCGGCTCTGGAATTGTTGTGAACGGCCAGGTGCTCTATGGCTCTGATGGCTTTGCCGGAGAGTTAGGCCACGTGATTGTACGTCGTGAGAATGGCCGTCCCTGTGGTTGTGGCCGCAGTGGTTGCTTGGAGACTTATTGCTCGGCAACAGGTGTTGCTCGTACGGCACGCGAGCTGCTCGCAACGACAAAGGAGCCGTCTTTGCTCCGTGAGCTGGATCCGGAGAAGATCACATCGCTGGATGTATCGATCGCTGCCGGCAAGGGCGACGCTCTGGCAAAGCAGATCTATCAGTTCACTGGTGAGCTGCTCGGTGAGGCTTGCGCAGACTTTATGGCATTCTCTGCTCCGGAAGCATTTATCTTCTTCGGTGGCCTGACCAAGGCTGGTGACCTGCTGATGAAACCCCTCGTGGATAGCTACGACAAGCATGTGCTGAAGATCTATAAGGGCAAGGCTAAGTTCCTTGTCAGTGGTCTTGATGGTAGCTCGGCAGCAGTGCTCGGAGCTTCGGCCATAGGTTGGGAAATGTAATAAGTAATCAAAGGAAATAAAGATAGTTAGACAATATGGAAGGACGGTCGGGGAGTTTTCCCCAACCGTCCTTTTTTAGTAAAGCGGGAAGAAGATGGGCTGTCCGGTACTAAAGACAATACGGTAGTGGGGCGAAACCGGACTGCAGGTACGGGATGAAGGCGTGGATCGGGGGCATTGATTTTTCAAGCTAAATGCCCATCATCGGGCATATCCGGTCTTAACAGCCAATATATCCGAACTTTTATGAGTCAAGAGTTGTAACCTGTCAAGGAATTCTGTATGTTTTTTCCTAATAGTTTATTTTTTAGGATAGCTTTCTACAAGGTGTCTACCGTTTCAGTTTATGAAGAGAAAAACTGTCTGGGTTAAACCAGGAAAAGTCAGGAATATATAATCAAGGGTAAAGTAATATGTGGCTCGTTGGGCAAGTAGCATAATACTCGTTGGCAAGGGAGCATAATACTCGTTGGGCAAGTAGCATAATGCTCCCTTTCCGGGCGGACGGCTCGTACTGATTTAGTCAGGCTTTCCCAAGCGTCATCAAACCGTTTGGTATCATGTCATGATTTGCCGGCGCCCTTTCGTTCTCTTGTCATCCTCCTATCCGTCATTTCGCCTCGCCGTAGTCCGTTGCCGATAAGGACTGCGATAGGCCTGCCTGGAATGGTGTGAGATATCTTTCGACTTCCGGGATAAAAAAATCCGTGCCGTCCGAAATGCTTGTTCTATTATCGGGCGGCACGGCAAACAAGATTAGAGCTTTTACATTTTCAGCCTAACTTCTTTTCAGAATGTAGGTTCTATCGGCTTGTAATTGTGTTGTTGTTTATATAACCTTACTAGATAATGCGTGAAAGACTTGTCGTTACATATCGTATGCGGCCTCACCATGCTCATAGATGTCAAGACCCTCTTCCTCGACGCGTTTTCCGACTCTAATGCCGCATACGGCATCGACGATCTTGAATAGGATGAATGTCATCACTGCGCTGAAGACGATTGATATGAGGGTTGCGACGATCTGTATCCACAGCTGGTGCCAGTCGCCATAGAGCGCGCCCTGTGCGCCGTCGGCGCCGGTGACCAATCGTGTGGCGAAGACACCCGTGAGGATGGAACCGATGATGCCACCGATGCCATGTACGCCGAATGCGTCAAGGGCATCGTCGTATCCGAACTTAGGCTTAACGACGGCCACCATCCAGAAGCATACGAGAGAGGTGATGGCACCTATGCACAGGGCACCGGGGATGTCGGTAGAGCCGGCTGCCGGAGTGATGGCTACAAGACCTGCCACGGCACCCGTACAGGCACCTACGGTAGTCGGCTTCTTGTTGACGATCCAGTCGATGACCATCCAGGTGAGGGCTGCCGCACAGGTGGAGATATGGGTCACGAGGAAGGCGTTGGCTGCCAGTCCATCGGCTGCCAGTCCGCTGCCGGCGTTGAATCCGAACCATCCGAGCCAGAGGAGAGCGGTGCCAATGAATACGAACGGAATGTTGTGGGGAGTGAAGGGCTTGCCCGGACGGTAGTCTTTACGCCGGCCTACGAGCAGTGCCATGATGAAGGCAGACACTCCGGCATTGATATGCACCACCGTGCCGCCGGCAAAGTCGATGGCTCCCATGTCCATCAGGAAGCCGCCTCCCCATACCCAGTGAGCCACAGGCAGATAGACGAGGATGCTCCACAGAACCGTGAAGAGGAGGAATCCTGAGAATTTCACGCGCTCGGCAAAAGCACCCAGGATGAGTGCCGGCGTGATGATGGCAAACATACACTGGAACATGACGAAGATCAGTTCGGGTATGCCGCCTGTGGTGAGGGTGTCGAGCGTGATGCCCTTGAGCATCACCTTGTCAAAACCGCCAATGCCGTATTTGAACAGATTGCCCTGAAAACCGGAACCGAAAACAAGACTGTAGCCGAAGATCACCCAGATAAGACTTACCACAATGACGATGGTAAGGCTTTGCATGATCACGCTAAGCATGTTCTTCCGGCGTACCAGACCTCCATAGAATAAGGCGATGCCGGGAATGGTCATCAACAGTACCAAGATGGTGGCAACGATCATCCAAGCCGTGTTTCCTGAATTGAGGGATATTATTGCTGGCGTCATAATATATTTGCTTTTAATGATTTTTTCTACTCGTTCTCTCTTGCGTTTTTATTTCTCGTGCTCGGCATTATAGAGCGCGATGTCGCCTCTCTCACCGGTACGGATGCGTATGGCATCTTCCACGGGGATCACAAAGATGCGTCCGTCACCAATCTCGCCGGTATAGGCGGCTTTCATGACAGCCTGGATGGTCTTCTCTACGTTGATCTCCCGTACGATGATGGAGATAAGGATGCGTTCGATAGAACTTGTGTCGTAAGCCACTCCACGATAAATGCGGGCCTCACGGGTCTTTCCGATGCCTCTCACTTCATAATACGAGAACCATTCAATGTCAGCCTCGAGCAAGGCCTCCTTGACATCATCGAATCGGGTCCTTCGGATAATTGCCTCAATTTTTTTCATAATGATGTGGTTTATGTGTTAATCTGTATATCTGAAAAATATTCAGTTGTTTACGTTTGCGCTTTGATGATGGGAGTGTTCCGATCTGAAGGATATCCGGGTAGGGGCATCCTTTCGGACAGCTACAGGCTCACTGCCGGTTCCCGACAGGCCCCGAATAGGCTTCAAGTGACGACCGGTCTCCATCATTGCCCAAGGAGAGGCGGCATTATCAGGATGATAGTTTAATAAGATGTTTATCATATACTATATAATATTGTCTTTTTGGTGTTTAAATGATAAATATTGTGACGTTTTGTCATCTTCGTGTGCAAAATTATAGAAAATAGGAATTAAAATATAATTATAGGCTAACTTTTTGTATTTATTTCCCCACACACTTACAGTTGTTAACCTATATATCCAAGAAAGTGATATATTGTCATGAAAATAAAGCAATATGCTTACATATTGTCATGTATTAAAATTGTAAGATGTCTAAAAGATTTTGAATCGGGCAATATGTAATACAAAAAGTCATAATATCCCTGTAAATGATGACTTCTTGAGGGGATTATCCTATATAAGGATGCCACTTTCAGTGAAACGGGTACACACCTCCGAGTTATCGTTACAGACCTTTTGTCTGTTCTCCGCTATCTTTGCATAAGGATTAAAAACAGAAGAATTATGAATAGAAGAAATTTTCTGAAACGGGCTTCCGGCTGTGCTTTGGTTGCAGTCGGAGCAATGACGGGCATGGGACGGATCTTTGCCGGACCGATGTCTGTCAAGGAGGGTAAGACTGATAAGCTCTCGGACAATCTTGGACAAGGAAAAGATATGGAACGCCGCAATCTGGGTGGGATGAATGTGTCTGCTATCGGTTTGGGGTGTCTGCCGATGGTAGGCTATTATGGTGGCAGATATGACAGGAAAGATATGATTGCCCTCATCCGGCGGGCATACGATCAGGGAGTTACACTGTTTGATACAGCGGAGGTGTACGGACCTTATACCAGTGAGGAGTGGGTGGGCGAAGCTGTCGCACCGTTCCGTAACAAGGTCAAGATTGAGACGAAATTCGGGTTCGGTGTGGAAGAAGGTCAGCCGACAGCTTTGAATAGCCGGCCTGACCATATCCGGCGGGCTGTGGAAGGCTCATTGCGTCGGTTGCGCACAGACCATATCGATCTGCTTTACCAGCATCGTGTGGATCCGAATGTGCCCATGGAAGATGTGGCTGGTGTGGTAAAGGACCTGATGCAGGAAGGCAAGGTATTGCATTGGGGATTGTCTGAGGCAAGTGCCCGTTCCATACGTCGTGCGCATGCCGTATGCCCGCTTTCGGCGGTACAGAGCGAATATGCCATCTGGTGGCGTGAGCCGGAGACAAAGATCTTTCCCACCCTTCAAGAACTGGGTATCGGTTTTGTGCCTTATTGTCCACTCGGACGAGCGTTCCTGACGGGAACGATCAACGCGGACAGCCGTTTCCAGAAGGGAGACAGACGGTATAACTTGCCACAGTTCCAGCCGGAAGCGTTGAAACACAATATGCCGTTGGTCTATCTCGTCGAGGAATGGGCGAGACGAAAGGGGGTGACCCCGGCACAGTTTGCCTTAATATGGATGCTTTCGCGCAAGTCTTGGATTGTGCCTATTCCCGGTACGACTAATCCTACTCATCTGGATGACTTTCTCGGTGCCGCCACTGTACGGCTGACTCCCTACGAGATGGAGGAGTTCGATGCTGCTTATGCCAAGATTGATCTGATGGGACATCGTGCCGACCCGTTCACGGAAAGTCAGATAGACAAGTGATGATATGGCGGCATAAGGATGGATATGTCGATATGTTTCTGTGGAAGAATGCTGAAAGCCTGTTTGTCAAGAGTGCAGTCCCTGATAGTATGCCGACGGAGTGATGCCCTCCTGTTTCTTGAACATGCGGCTGAAGTGCTGGGGATATTCGAAACCGAGCTTGTCGGATACTTGTGACACGGTCTCGCCGGCAGCCAGTCCGTTCTTGGCGAGGCGGATAACGAACCGACGGATGTGATTGCTGGCCGTGTCACCGGTGGTCTTCTTGATGACGTCGCCGAAATAGTTGGGTGACAGGCACAGCTGATCGGCACAATACTGCACGGTGGGCAGACCGAGGGTGAGCTGCAGCTTGTCGTCGAAATAATCACGAAGCAGACGGTCGAAACGGACAAGGATGTCGGAGTTCTCGATCTTGCGGGTCAGGAACTGGCGGTTGTAGAACCGTTGGCAGAAGTTGAGCATCAGTTCGATATAGCCTACGAGGATGGCGTTCTGGAGCCCGTCCGGCTTCTTACATAGCTCGTCCTCTATCTGGCGCATGAGGGAGACGAGCATATCGTGCTCCTCATCCGTCATGTGCAGGGCCTCATTGACGTGGTAGTCGAAGAATGTATATTCCTTGATGCGCTTCTCAAGGGGGGACCCATGCAGCAGGTCGGGATGGAACAGGAGTGCCCAGCCTGTAATGGCCACCCGTTCGCCATTATCCTCCTTGCCTCCCACCTGTCCGGGGGCCACACACAGCAGCGTACCCTTGTTGTAGTCGTATTTGCCGCAGCCATAGTCCAGGTCCACGTCGGCGTCGTCGCGGAGGAACAGTCCGTACACGCTGTAGTCGTTCAGGCTGTGACGTATGGGGGATACCTCGGCATAGTCGATGACGCTGACCAACGGGTGCTGGTCGATATGTCCGAGGTAGCGACCGTAGTCACTGACGTTCCTTACTTTCAGAATCTTGCTCATCATTCTTTCCATTAAACAGATACAAAGATAAGGCATTTAGCGTACAATGAATCATGTCGATGGGTAAATTCCGTAAAATGGGTAGGGTTTGCCGACTTATGGTTACAGGGCACTTCCTCATCGTGATGTAATTTTGCATCAGATAATCAACAGGAAAATAATGGAACAGGAAACAGGATCATTTGAAGAATTGTGCATGGATGAGGCGGTGTGCTTCATTGCGGACCGCCACCATGTCACGCCACGACAACTCTTGCGTAATTTCCTTTCCGGAGAGATGGCTCCAAGAGTTGAAGGCCCGGTGAGGACGGTCATATCCTTAGAGCCAAACGAAAGGGAGATACTGAAAGGATTGGTTGAGGCCATGCATGATGAAAGAGGATAGAAAGACAAGATCATGAAAATGTATTGGCGTCGTACCCCACGCCCGCAGTAGTAGCAGGTACGGCGGTCAGTTAAGTAAGGGCTTATAATTCATTATTGGAAACATGAGAAAGATAATAAGTATGATTGCCTTCGTGCTAGCAGGTTGCTTGTCCACGATGGCACAGACAACAGACGACATGAACAGAATGGAAGAATGCAGACAGAACTACCGCACGTTGTTCGGCGGCGAGGCCCTGACAGGGCAGGGTACGGATCCTGAGATGATGGACATCCTGCAGAAGTTCATCTTCGGCGAGGTGTTCCGGACGGGCGACCTGACCGTGCGGCAACGCGAGATGATCACGTGCATCACCCTTGCCACCCTGCAGACGCTTCCGCAACTGAAGGCCCACGCCGGGGCAGCGCTCAATGTGGGAGTTACTCCCGAAGAGCTGCGTGAGGTGATGTACCTCACCGCTCCGTTCATTGGCTTTCCTAAAATGCTGAATGCCGTGGCCACGGTGAATGAGGTGTTTAAGGAACGGGGCATCTCCCTGCCGTTGGACAGACAGGGAACGGTGACGGAGGAGACACGTCACGCGACGGGCAAGGCCATTCAGGACAAGCTCTATCCCGGCGGCATCGCCTCGGTGATGAAGGGATTGCCCGCCGACATGGGCAAGGACGTGGAGCAGTTTCTTACCGACTGTTTCTTCGGAGACATTTACAGTCGCGGGGCCCTGGACTTGCCGACACGTGAATTGCTGGGCTACTGTGTGCTGACGGCCATGGAGGCGGAGAGCCAGCTTCATTCGCACTATCACGGCAACATCAACGTGAGCAACACGCCCGAGACGCTGACGGCTGCCGTCATCCAGTGTCTGCCTTATATTGGCTTCCCGGCTGCCATCAAGGCGTTGCGCATCATCAAGGAAGAATACGCCAGGCGCGTTCCTGCTGAAGACAACCTGGTGCGCCTGTCCAAGATCACCGTCGACCCGGCGCGGCTGGAAGCCTACAATGCCTTCCTGAAGGAGGAGATCGAGGCGTCGATGCGGTTGGAGCCGGGCGTATTGACGCTCTATGCCACCGCCGAGAAGGACACACCGAACAAGGTGACCATCCTGGAAATCTATGCCGACCGTGCGGCCTACGAGAGTCATCTGAAAACGCCGCACTTCAAGAAGTACAAGCAGGGCACGCTCGCGATGGTGAAGGAATTGGAACTGGTGGACGTGAAGCCGCTGATACCGGGACTAAAAATCAAATAACCTTATTATAATAAACGGATTATGAACAAAATCATCATGACATTGGCGGCGGTAATGACCATGGGTCTTGCTGCCTGCGCCCAGGACAAGGGAGAAAGGAAGACGGAATCTGAGAACAAGCCGTTGGTCGTGTATTTCTCCGCCACGGGTACGACGGCCAGGGCTGCCCGGATGATAGCGGACGCTACGGGCGGCGTGCCGTGCGAGATCGTCCCGCAACAGGCCTACACCTCCAAGGACCTGGACTGGAACGACAGTCAGTCGCGCAGCTCGGTGGAGATGAACGATCCGAAGGCCCGTCCGGCGTTGAAGGCGATAAAGACGAGTGTCAGTGACCATGGGGTCATCTTCATCGGTTATCCCATCTGGTGGAACCAGGCGCCACGCATCGTCAACACCTTCATTGAGAGCCATGACCTGAGAGGCAAGACGCTCGTGCCGTTTGCCACCTCCGGAGGAAGCGGGATCGGCAATAGCGTGAGCGAGTTGAGAAAGGCATATCCCGATCTGGAATGGCAGGACGGCAAGCTGTTGAACGGGACTAGCCGGAATAGTGTCCGGGAATGGGTCGATGAGGTAATGAAGAAATAGCAAGACCCCATGACATGGGAATTTATCAGGTCGGCAGTGATGTCTCCGGCATACGGAGAACGTCGCTGCCGACGAGCGTATGGACGGATAGCGTATTTGAAGGGCCCGCAGCCGGCCAGGTTTGGCGTGTCGTCTGCCGGACTCATGAGACGCTTTCGCAGGCATTGAATGTCGTACCTTTGCATAAGGTTTCAACGTCATCAAGGTGTGGAATGAGACTGGCGTAGGCGTCGTCACTCGATGGTCGTTGTCCTGATCGTCACTGCCGTGTTCATCTCGTCCTGGGTGGCCAGGCTTATCTGATCGTTGCATGAGATCTGTATTCTGATGGCAGGTATCCCCCTCAGGCAACGAAAGGGATGGGGATCCATTTTGTTTCGGGAACAGTATCTTTTCCTGAAAGTGTCATCATTAATTTCTTATAAATCCATCCGTAATCTAATCAGTTTTGTTACCTTTGTATTTAAGATTGAAAGACTATGAACATACCGCAGGATTTGATAAGGGAAGAGGCTCCCCAGGTGCAGAGCATGGTGCGCTACTGGTGGGACTTTATGGACCGCGAGGTGAGCTTCTGGAAGACGGAGGGGAATGCGGAAGTGCATTCCCAGGGACATTGCGGCCGCGTGTTGCTGCTTGCCTTGAAGATAGGAGCGGCGCGGCAGTTGAAACTGCGCTCCATGATCGCCCTCTGTCATGCCAGCATCTTCCACGACACGCGCCGGAAGGACAACTATCTCGACGTGGGGCATGGCGACCGTGCCGCCGACTACTATCGTGACTTCTGCAAGGAGCACGGGATAAAGTATCTTCCCGAGGTATATGCCACGATCAAGTTTCACGACCGTGACGACAAGCTGGGCGAGGCCTACATCCGTCAGGAGGCGAGAAAGCACTCGCTGGGCCCAGACAGTCAGGGAGCGGACGGCTCCGGCTCTCCTGCCGCATGGGACGATACGGAGGGCTGGCTTGAGGTGTATCGTGACTTTAAGGACGCCGATGCCCTCGATCGCCTGCGTCTCGGTCCCTGGATGCTGGACGTGCGCTATCTCCGTACGCCGGAGGCGAAGGGGATGGCGGACTATGCGCAACGGCTGGTGGAAGCCACCATCGATGCGGAGACGCTAAGGGAGTTGTACGATTGGACCCGTCCCTATGCCGATAAGATCAAGGAGAGGGCGGAGAAGGGAATCGCCCAAGAGTAAGGAACAACAATCATATAAGGATATTATGCAGGTACTGAAAGACAGAATTATGAAGGATGGCCGTTGCTACGAAGGCGGCATCCTGAAGGTGGACAAGTTCATTAATCACCAGATGGATCCCTATCTGATGAAGCAGCTCGCCGTGGAGTGGATCCGCCGTTTTGCCCAGGAAGATATTAATAAGATCATCACCATTGAGGCGTCAGGCATTGCCCCGGCCATCATGCTGGGCTATTTCATGGAGCTGCCCGTGGTGTTCGCAAAGAAGAAGGCACCGAGCACGATGAAGGGAATCCTACAGACGACGGTGCACTCCTTTACCAAGCAGCGCGAATACAACGTGGTGATCTCCAAGGAATATCTCACTCCCGAGGACCGCGTGCTCTTCATCGACGACTTCCTCGCCTACGGCAATGCGGCAAAGGGCATCATCGACCTTTGCAACCAGGCCGGTGCCAAGATCGTGGGCATGGGCTTCATCATTGAGAAAGCCTTCCAGCACGGACGCGAGGCCATCGAGGAGCTGGGCGTGAAGCATATCGAGAGTCTCGCCATCGTGGACAGTCTCGATAACTGCCAGATCAAGTTGCGTTAATGGCACAATAAAGGTAGCCGCAACCTGATGAAGGGCTTCGGCGACATGAGGTAGAAATAAAAAAATCCCGCTCAGAAAGCGGGATTTTTTTTATTTGATGGCGATCTTGTCGATACGGCGCTGGTGTCGTCCTCCTTCAAAATCGGTAGCGAAGAACTCATCCATGATCTTGCGGGCCATGTCGGTGTCGATGAAGCGGCCCGGCATGACCAGTACGTTGGCGTCGTTATGCTGACGGATGAGGTGGGCGATTTCGGGTATCCAGCAGAGGCCGGCACGGATCTGCTGATGCTTGTTGAGGGTGATGGCAATGCCTTCGCCACTGCCGCAGATGGCGATGCCGGGATAGACCTCTCCATTCTCAATACCACGAGCGAGGGCATGGCCGAAGTCGGGGTAGTCGCAACTCTCTTCAGAGTATGTGCCGTAATCTTTCCATGCGATGCCCTTCTCGTCGAGATACTGCTTTACAAACTGTTTTAAAGCGTAGCCGGCATGATCGCTGGCCAGTCCTACTGTCTTTATTTCCATAGATTTAGTGTTATACCGGACGACTGTACAATCCTTGTGGAGACAAAGTTCCGGATTTTACGTTAAATCCGCAGATCGGGAACCAGATGTTGCCGGTTTCCGGTCTGCGGTTGTTAAATGTAAGATTCTTTTAGGATCATTGTGGGTGTGTATAGATGGGAGCTCAGAGCCGAAGCCCGGAGATGTCTGCCGGCCTTTCCCTAAGCTCCAGTCGTGCACGACTTACTTGCCCAGGAAGGCCTTTACCTGCTGATATACGTTCTCGCCGGTGTAGCCGAGCTTCTCGTCGAGCACCTTGTAGGGAGCGGAGAAGCCGAAGCTCTTCATACCGAAGACCTTGCTGTTGGGACCGATGCCCACCAGACCTTCGAGTGTGCAGGGCAGGCCTGCCGTCATACCGAACTTCTTCACGTCGTAAGGCAGGACGCTCTCCTGATACTCTGCGCTCTGACGGCGGAAGAGGCCCTCAGAAGGAGCGGATACGACACGTACCTTGATGCCGTCGGCGCGGAGAGCGTCGCAGCCAGCCTCAAGGGTAGACACCTCTGAACCGCTGGCAACGAGGATCACGTCGGGATTCTCGTCAGAGCCGGCAACGATGTATGCACCCTTGCGTGCCTGCTCGTAGTCGTTGCCCTCGGGCAGCGAGGCGATGCCCTGACGGGAGAAGATGAGCGCTGTCGGCGTCTCGGTGTTCTCCATGGCCATGGCCCAGCATACGGTTGTCTCGTCAGCGTCGGCGGGACGGAATACGCGTACACTGTCGCGGCCGGCATGATTCTGCAGCTTCTCCATCAGGCGGATCTGTGCCTCCTGCTCCACGGGCTCGTGGGTAGGACCATCCTCGCCTACGCGGAAGGCGTCGTGAGTCCAGATGAACTTCACAGGCACCTGCATGAGGGCTGCGAGGCGGACAGCAGGCTTCATATAATCTGAGAATACGAAGAACGTACCCATGGCGGCAATGACACCTCCATGGAGCATCATGCCGATACACATATCGGCCATGGTGAGCTCACACACACCGGCCTGGAAGAAGGCACCGGAGAAGTCACCGCGAACGAGGGAGTGGGTCTTCTTCAGGAAGCCGTCGGTCTTGTCGGAGTTGGAGAGGTCGGCAGAGGCGCAGATCATGTTGGGCACCTGCTCGGCGAGCACGCCGAGACAAGCGGCAGAGGCGGCACGGGTGGCAGATCCTTTCTTCTGCTCCACCTTGCTCCAGTCGATCTTAGGAGCCTTGCCGGAGAACCACTCGTCCATCTGGGCGGCTTTCTCGGGATTGGCCTTGCGCCACTCGTCCTCAGCCTTACGGCGCTCAGCGACGATCTTTGTCAGTTCCTCACGACGCTTGGCATAGAGCTCAGCCACCTCGGGGAAGATCTGGAAGGGATGCTCAGGATCGCCGCCCAGATGCTTGATGGTGTTGGTGTAAGCGTCACCGCCGAGGGGAGCGCCGTGGGTCTTCACGTTGGCCTCATAGCTCGTGCCGTCGGCCTTCAGGGCACCCTTACCCATGATCGTGTCACCGATGATGATGGTGGGACGTCCGGTCTCTGCATTGGCTTTTGTCAGAGCCTCGCGGATCTCAGCGACGTCATTACCGTTGATCGAGATCACGTTCCAGCCCCATGCCTCGTATTTCTTGGCAGTGTCCTCAGCCATGACGGTCGACACCTCTGTGGAGAGCTGGATCTTATTGGCGTCATAGAACATGATGAGGTTGTCGAGACCGAGGGTACCGGCGATGCGGCCTACGCCCTGGGAGATCTCTTCCTCTACGGCGCCGTCGGAGATGTAGGCATAGATCTTATGCTGCATCATCGTGTGGCCGAGACGTGCCTCCAGGAATTTCTCTGCTACGGCAGCACCTGCGGCGAGCGCGTGTCCCTGACCGAGGGGACCTGATGAGTTCTCGATGCCATGAGCCACGTCAAGCTCGGGATGACCGGGGGTGATCGAACCCCACTGACGGAACTGCTGGATATCGTCGAGGGTGAAATATCCGCGCAGGGTGAGTCCGGCATAGAGCATGGGGCTCATGTGGCCGGGATCAAGGAAGAAGCGGTCGCGGCCTGTCCATGAGGGATCGGCAGGATCGTAAACCAGGAATTCGGAGAAGAGCACATTGATGAAATCGGCTCCGCCCATGGCGCCTCCGGGATGTCCGGAGTTAGCTTTCTCTACCATTGATGCAGCCAGGATACGGATATTGTCGGCTGCGCGGTTCATGAGATTGATGTCGTTTGTCATTATTTTAATGATTTGGTTACTATTTTGCAAAAGTAAGTGAATCTTTTGAAAATATCGTAGTTTTAAGGAGAATTATTATTTGTGGCAGACAGCAGCCTGCTCGATGGCGAGTCCTTTCTTGTAGGTCTCGATCCAGGTATTGAAGCCGGCGACATCGGCAGGATCAGGCTCAACAGTGGTTCCTGTGTTTCCTGCGAAGACCTTTGTATCGAGGTAGTCGGCAAGACTCTGACCGTCGGTGTTGTTCACCACGTAGCCGGCGAGCAGGGCGATGCCCCATGCGCCGCCTTCGCCTGCTGTCTCCATGCAGGAGATGGGCGAGTTGAGGGCTGCGGCGAGGATGCGCTGGCCTACGACAGGAGTAGTGAAGAATCCGCCATGGCCCGTCAGACGGTCGACAGCCACATGCTCGTGGTTGAAGAGTATGTCGTTGCCGATCTTCAAGACGCCGACAGCGGCATAAAGCTCGGTACGCATGAGATTGGCCAGGGAGAAGTGGTCGTTGGCAGAGCGGACGAGCAGAGGACGTCCTTCCTGCAGCTGTGTCACCGGCTCGCCGGAGAAATAGTTGTAGGAGAGCAGGCCGCCGCAGTCAGCGTCGCCCTTGAGGGCATGCTGGAAGAGACGGGTGAAGAGCTCGTTCATATCTACCTTGTCACCAAAGAGTTCGCGAACTTCCTTAAAGATATTCACCCATGCGTTGATGTCGCTGGTACAGTTGTTGCAATGTACCATGGCCACAGGTGCGCCGTCGGGTGTTGCGACGATGTCGATGCTCTCGTAGTAGGTGGAGAGCGGCTTCTCGAGAACGATCATGGAGAAGGAAGAGGTACCGGCACTGACATTGCCTGTGCGCACCTTCACGGCATTGGTGGCTGCCATTCCCGTGCCGGCATCGCCTTCGGGCGGGCAGAGCACGCAGCCGGCCTCCAGGTTGCCGGAGGGATCGAGGAGCTTGGCGCCCCGCTCAGTCAGATGGCCGGCATCTTTACCGGCAAGCAGTACGCGGGGGAGGATGTCGGACAGATGCCAGGGTAGATGGCGCGAGGCGATGAGCTGCTCAAACTTCTCTACCATCGTTGCGTCATACGTGTTGGTTGCCGGATCGACAGGCATCATGCCCGATGCGTCGCCGATGCCGAGCACCTTCTCGCCTGTCAGCTGCCAGTGTATGTAACCGGCGAGGGTGGTGAGGTACTTGATCTTTGAGATGTGCTCCTCCCCATTGAGGATGGCCTGATAGAGATGGGAGATGGACCAGCGGAGGGGAATGTTGAAATTGAACAGCTTTGAGAGTGCGGCGGCTGCCTCACCGGTATTGGTGTTGCGCCAGGTGCGGAAGGGGACGAGGATCTGGTCGTCGTCGCCGAAGGCCATGTAGCCGTGCATCATGGCGGAAAAGCCGATGGCGGCAAGGCGGTGTATCTCCACATCATACTTTGCCTTTACGTCGGCACGCAGCTGTGCATAGCAATCCTGCAGGCCCGTCCAGATCGCGTCGATGCTGTAGGTCCACAGGTTGTCGACAAGCTGATTCTCCCAGGTGTGGGATCCCTGTGCGAGGGGGTGGTTGTCAGGCGCGATGAGCACTGCCTTGATACGGGTAGAACCGAACTCGATACCAAGGATGGCCTGACCATTATTGATAATTTCCTGATTTGTCATAGCTGGAAGAGTTTGATTTCATACGACACCTTCTTTGAAGGGCGGTTGATCTGTATGGATAAGTATCCGCGGGTCAGGGCCTAGCCCGACGGCAATGGGCCTAATGCCCCGCGGATACTCAGATATAGTCATCTTCAGGATGCTGCCGTAGGGTACGGCCGGCATCTTGAAGGATGTGGCTTAGCGCAGTGCGCGGTTGAGCATGTAGTACATCTCGTTCCAACGGAGCTCCTTGCGGAACTGCTGGTAGTCGGTGTCCTTGTTGATGATACAAGCCTCGATATCAGCAATTTCTGCGAAGTCGCGCCAGTATTCGTCTGTCAGTCCGAAGCTGAAGCAGCTGTGGTGTGTACCACCGGCTTCCATCCAGCAGCCGACGCCGACCTCGAAGGTAGGCTCGGGAATCCAGAGCGCAGAGGCAACGGGCAGCTTAGGCAGCGGCTTTGACTTGATCAGGTTCACATCGTTGGCGATCAGACGGAGGCGGTTACCCATGTCAACGATGGTAGCGGTGACACCGTGGCCCTGCTTCGTGGTGAACACCAGGCGTGCGGTCTGGCTCTTGCGGACACCGATGCCGAGGAAGTGAACTTCCAGGCGGGGCTTTTCCTCCGAGATGTCGGGGCATACCTCGAGCATGTGGCTCTCCAGGATGGAGGTGTTGTCACCGTCGAAGTTGAGTGTGTAGTCCTCGAGGAAGCTCGTGCCACCCTCCAGGCCCTGGCTCATATACCAGGTGGTGCGATAGAGGCAGGCGCTCTTCCAGTCGCCCTCAGCACCGAAGCCATAGCCGTCGTGCATCAGGCGCTGTGAGGCGAGGCCGGGGATCTGGTCGAAGCCACGGCCGGTCTCCTCTACATTGACATCGCCGAGATCGTCGAAGTTGGTAGTGAAGCCCTTGGCGCCGAAAGCCTTCAGCACGGCACGCAGCGTCAGCTCGGCCTTGGCGGCGTTCCAGATCTTCTTATAGCCTTCCGACTGCTCATCCTTGAGCTCGTCGGCAACGACATACTCGTTAAAGTAAACATCGTGTACAAGAGCTGTAACGTCCTCATCCTTAACCTGATCAAAGTATGTCATGACAGTAGAGAACGGGCAGTAGTCCACGTGATAGCCGAGGGTCTGCTCGAAGCTTACCTTGTCGCCGTCGGTGACAGCCACATTGTTCATCTGGTCGCCGAAACGAAGGATCAGGCAGTCCTTGGCATCGTTCACACCGGCGCAGACACGCTCCCACACGGCGATGTGGTCCTGTGTCTTGGGATCCTTCCAGTAGCCGATGACGGTCTTGCGGGGCTTGCGCAGACGGGAGAGGATGTGGGCATATTCGCGGTCGCCGTGAGCACTCTGGTTCAGGTTCATGAAGTCCATGTCCATCGTGTCGTAGGGGATATGCTGGTTGAACTGCGTATGGAAGTGGAGCAGAGGCTTCTGCAGACGCTGCAGGCCGTGAATCCACATCTTGGCAGGAGAGAATGTGTGCATCCAGGTGATCACACCGATACATTTCTTGTCGGCGTTGGCTGCCATCATCACGTCTTCCACTTCGTGGGTGTTGTTGGCTGTGCCCTTATATACGACTTTGATGGGCAGGCGTCCGGAATCGTTCAGGCCGGCTACCATCTCTTTGGAGTGAGCGTCTACCTGCTTTACTGCGTCACCTCCGTAAAGGAGCTGTGCTCCGGTGACCCACCAAATCTCTAAATCTTTGAATGCTTCGATCATAATATTTTTAATTTATAGATTTATTAAATTGATTTTTGTTTCTTGAATAGGAATGGGAACGGAGAAGGGGGCAGGAGAAGGCCGGCTCCCTTCTGCCGTGTAATAGGATTAGTGTTTCTTCTGTCCGTAGTAAGCGTTGGGACCATGCTTACGCGAGAAATGCTTTTCCACGAGCAGCGGGTTCATGGTCGTGTTGGGATTGACCGAGAACGATACGAAGGCCATCTTGGCAACCTGCTCCATCACGACGGCATGATAGACAGCCTCGTCGGGATCTTTTCCCCAGGAGAAGGGACCGTGGTTCTTTACCAGTACGCCCGGTGTGTGGACAGGATTGATGTGGTCTTTCTTGAATTTATTGACGATGACCACGCCGGTATTGAGCTCATACTCAGCCATCATGTCCTCCGTCATATCATCGGTACAGGGGATGGCGTCGTGGAAGTAGTCGGCATGGGTAGTGCCGATATTGGGAATGTCGCGGCCGGCCTGTGCCCAGGCTGTGGCATAGGTGGAGTGGGTGTGTACCACGCCGCCCACTTCAGGGAAGTTGCGGTAGATCTCGAGGTGTGTGGGCGTGTCGGAGGAGGGGTTCAGCTCACCTTCCACCACCTTGCCTGTCTGGAGATCGACCACCACCATGTCGTCGGCCTTCATCGTGTCGTAGCTGACGCCTGACGGCTTGATGACTACCAGACCCTTTTCACGGTCGATGCCTGATACATTGCCCCATGTGAAGAGCACGAGATTGTGCTTCACCAGAGCAAGATTGGCTTGATATACTTTTTCTTTTAATTCTTCCAGCATTGTTGTCAATAGTATTTATGGATAGAGGACATCGGGCATAGAGTCCGTCGAGTCCTGCATTCCGTTGTTTACAGTTTAAATGTGGGGTCTTCCTCGTAAGCTTTCCGGTTGAACCGGTAGAGGGCGGCGCCCCGTTTTGAGGTTTGCTTGTCGATGTAATCGGTCTTCTCGATATACTCGATCTCTTTAATGCGTTTGCGAAAATTGCGCTTGTCGATTTCCTTGCCAAGGATGGCTTCATAGACATGCTGAAGCTGTGTGATGGTGAACAGCTCGGGCAGGAGATTGAAGCTGAGAGGTTCTGTGTTGATGTGCTTGCGCAGCAGGGTGATCGCATCGTCCACCATTTTATTGTGGTCGATCCACAGTTGGGGAAGGTGGTTGACGGGCATCCATTCCATGCCGTAACGCTGCCGCAGATCATCATTATAGTCTTTTACATTGATCAATGCACAATAGGCAACAGAGAGAACACGCTCGCCCGGGTCACGGTTCACCTGGCCATAGGCGCCCACCTGCTTCATGTAGAGGTTCTCCATTCCCGTGAGGTTGAAGAGTGTGCGGTTGGCACAGTCGTCCAGACTTTCATTGGGAAGGACAAAACCACCGCTCAGCGACAGCGAGCCGCGCCCCGGTTCCATTTTGCGGTGACCGATGAGCACCTGTAATGTCGTGCCGTCGAAACCGAAGACGATGCAATCGACGGCTACAAACATTTTTGTAAATTCTTCGTAATGTCCTGTCATGTTATTCGCAGTTTTATTACAGTAGGGGATGCTGTCCCACCGCTGCAAGCGCAGCACCCCATGCTGTCGGTTTGTATTTTGCTGGCGTTATGTTGCCAGGCGTATTTCATTTTTCTTCTGTGCAGGCATTGTCCTGCGATGCACGTTTAATATCCGTCTCTCTTACCAGAGGATGGTGTAGAGCAGCAGAACGATGATGCAGATGCCGGCGCTGCCGAGCGTATAAGCACGTTCTGTGGCAAAGAGATTGAGATTGATCTGCAGGGCCTTGCAGTCTTTCTTCTGGTCAACGGAGTTGCTATAGAGCCATACGGCGTTGCAGCCTACCAGGACGCCGAAGAAGATGAATGCCTGGAAGCCTATATCGTTGAGATAGAAGATGACGCCGGAGGTGGGATGCATCACTGCAGCGGCAATGGTGACAACCAGACCGGCCAGGATCATAAGGCCGCCGGCAACTCCGAGCACCTTTGCCCAGAACAGCATCTGGCGCTGGTCCTCCTTAGAAGGCAGCTCGCAACTTGTCACCTTGTTGTCGATGAGCGACATGATGATGAAGAAGCAAACCAGGATGATGAAGATGTATCCGGCACGGAACTGGAAGGCCACATCGGGCAGGCATACCTTGAAGAGTACGCCCAGAGGGATCGTCAGGATGGCCGTCCATACGGCAGCCTTTGAGGAAGCGCGCTTCCAGAGAAGACCAAGACCGAAGACGACGATGATACCCGGATAGATGAAGCCTGAATATTCCTGGATGTACTGGAAGGCCTGGTCGAGACCGCCGAGCAGCGGCTTAACGGCTACCAGGGCGATGACAGCGGCGCAGACAGCAACCAAGCGGCCGATTCTCACGAGTGCTTTGTCTTTGGCATCGGGCTTGATGTACTTCTTGTAGATATCCATCGTGAAGAGGGTAGAGGTGGAGTTGAACATAGAAGCCAGTGAGGAGATGATGGCTGCGGCCAGGGCGGCGAAGCTCAGACCTTTCACACCGGTAGGCGTGAAGTTGCGGATCAGCCAGGGATAGGCGTCGTCGGCGACAGTGATCTTTCCGGCAAGATGCATGTCGGCAAAAATGTCGGGGTTCTGATAGATATAGTAAGCGCAGATACCGGGGATGATCACGATGAAGGGGATGATGATCTTCAGGAAACCTGCGAAGATCATACCTTTCTTTGCCTCCTCAACGCTCTTGGCTGCCAGACCCTTCTGGATGATGTACTGGTTGAAGCCCCAGTATCCTAAGTTGGTGAGCCATACACCGCCTACCACGGCAGCGATACCGGGCACGTTGGAGAATGCCTCTGCATTATGGCTCTGTTGGGTGACAAGGTGGAAGTGTACGTCGGTAAGGTGATCACCCGTTGTCAGGTCGGTGTACATCTGTCCCAGTGCTCCTAAAGCGTCGGTATGGAGGAATGTTCCCATTTGGGACAAGGCTACGTATGCAGTGATCAGACCACCGCCAACGAGGAATGTCACCTGCATCACGTCGGTCCAGGCCACAGAAGCCAGACCACCGTAGATAGAATAGACACCGGCGAAGAGGAAGAGCAGGAAGATGATGATCATACGGATCGAGATGGCGTAAGAGCCGACCTGTACGCACAGTCCCTGCAAGCCCAGGATCTGCTCGATGGCGATGGCTCCCAGCCAGGCCACGGAGGTCAGATTGACGAATACATAGAGGAAAAGCCAGAGGATGGAGAAGGCCAGACCGACACCGTCGTTGTAGCGCTCGCGCAGGAACTGGGGAATGGTGAAGATCTTACGGTCGAGCATCACCGGCAGAAGGAATTTTCCGATGACGATCAGTGTCACGGCAGCCATCACCTCATAGGCTGCGGTAGCGATACCGTCGCGGTAGCCGGTACCCGACATGCCGATAAACTGCTCGGCAGAGATATTGGCGGCGATAAGGGAGGCTCCCATAGCCCACCAGGTCAGGGTATTGCCGGCCAGGAAGTAGTCGTTGGCAGTTTTTTCCTGTCCTTTCTTGGTACGGCTTAAGAACAATCCTAAAGACACCAGCAGGACCAGATAAAAGACCAGGATCAGGAAATCGATGGTCTTGAATCCTGAGGCGTTCAGGGCTTCTGTAATACTATTCATTTGATTTGTGATTAGTTGGTTATTAATAAGTTGTTTGTCGGCTTTTTGGAAATCAGGTGGCAGCGCCCTTCGCTGCCACCGTTAGTAGTCGTGTTATTTGACAGAGAACCGGTAAGCCAGATGGCTCGTGTACTTCTGTCCCGGTTCAAGGTAAGGATTGGATTTCTCCCATCCCGGTGTCTTGGCATTGTATTTTGTGGGGGAGTCGGGATATTTCTGACTCTCGAAGCAAACACTCACGTGCTTGGGATAGAGAAGGCCATGCTTGCCGGGAACGCCCGTGCCTTGAAAGTTGCCGGTATATACCTGCAGGCCCGGCTCATTGGTGAACACTTCCATGTAGATGCCGGTCTTGGGCGAGTAGAGTGTAGCACAGGGCTTCTTGTCGTATTCCTTATTATTATAGGTATTGAGCACCCAGTTGTGATCGAAGCCTGTGGCATTCTTCACCTGGTCGAAGCTCAGGTCATATTTCTTTTCGATAGTGGCGGCCTTGCGGAAATCCATCGGCGTGCCTTCCACCGCTCTGATCTCGCCCGTGGGGATATACTTCGCATCGGCAACAGTGAAGCTGTCGGCGTCGATGCTCATCACCTGGTCAAAGCCTTCCTTCGAAGGATCACCGTTGAGATTGAAGTATGAGTGGTTGGTCATGTTCACAACGGTCTTCTTGTCTGTTGTGGCGCTGAAGACGATGTCGAGCGTATTGTCGCTCTTGACAGTGTAGGTGGCTGTCGCTTTCACCGTTCCCGGGAATCCGTTGTCGCCGTCAGGCGAGGTGAGGGCGAAAGTGACGCTGGAGTCTGTCCGGTTCGCTATCGTATAGATCTTGTGCAGCCATCCCGAATTGCCGCCTCCGTGGAGACAGTTGCCGTTGTCGTTGGCTTTCAGCTTGTAGTCTTTTCCGTCGATGCTGAGCTTGGCATCCTTGATGCGGTTGGCATAGCGGCCGACAGAAGAGCCGTAGTCAGAAGGACTGTTGACCGTGTCGGCATACTGCTTGATGTTGTCATAGCCGAGGACAACATCGGTAGGCTTACCATTCTTGTCAGGCACGCTGACACTCACTACGCGGCCACCGTAGTTGGTCAGGCACACTTCCATGCCGGCCTTGTTCTGTAATGTGATGAGCTCCACCTTCTGATTATTGATGGTGGTGTCGAACTTTGCAGGATCAAGACCCGATTGGGTCAGACCTGTCGCGCCGCCTGCACACGATGCAGCCAGCAACGTAAGGAGCCCTGCTCCGGCAATACTTGAAATGATTTGTCTCATAAAGAAATATTTAGTTTTTAATTGCTTCTGTTTTCGGTTGTAAAATTACACTATTTATTTTAATCACAAAAACTTTTCCCTTACTTTTTTGGCCTTAAATGGTAGTTTTTACACTTTTTAGATATCGGAAGGATATTCTGTAGTTTTTGGACGATTATTCTTGAACGGCCGCTGTCAGGCCGGGAATCTCGTGCATGGTTGGATCTTGCGTGGCGAGGGGAGTATGGAATGATGGATTTCCGGTCGTTCCTCCGTCGTGTTCAGGCTTCATGGCATTGCACCTTTAATAATATAGCACCGACCCGGTTTGTAGGTCGGACGGTCTTATCCGTATTACCAATCCGGAAACTCATCATGGTCAGCCCGTCAAGTGAAAGTTGGTAGAATGGCTTTCTATAAAGGGAGAGACAGATGGGAAACGATTTTCCGGACAATAAGCTGTTTTTCCATAAATCAATGATTTACATATAGATAATTAGTTTCGGATAAACAAATGATTTTCGGGAGATATCTTTGCTCTAGGGGAGACTGGGGAGGGACAACGGAACGGATGTCTGTCGTCTTGTCGGTCTGTGATTTACCTTATTATAATAGGTGGGGAAATAGCACTGATAATGGGGCTGCTTCTTTTTGAGCAGTGGTATTGGTGAAATGGTCCAGGGGTGGAGCGCTTTATGATTTTGGTCATGAAAGGTAGATCGCATTAGGGTTAATCGGGAAAATAGGGTGCTTGATTTGTTGCGAGTTCAGAAAATAAACGTTATATTTGCAGAAAAATTCTATTTTATATAGTTATTAATCAATTAGATAAAGGAAGCAACATTGTCGAAGAAACTAAGAACAGAGGGCGACCTCATCAAAATCAATGAATGGCTGTTGCCGCTGAGCTGGATCTATGGCTTGGGTGTGCGTCTTCGCAACCAGCTGTTTGAGCTTGGCGTGCTTCACCAGCAGGCTTTTGACATACCGGTCATCTCCGTGGGCAATATCACGGTGGGCGGCTCAGGCAAGACCCCTCATGTGGAGTATCTTATCCGGCTGCTCCAGCAGCAGGTGCAGGTCGGCGTGCTTTCCCGAGGTTACAAGCGGAAGAGCCGTGGCTATGTGCTGGCCGAGGCCGACACGCCCATGCACGAGATCGGCGATGAGCCTTATCAGATGAAACGGAAGTTCCCCGATGCTTATGTGGCTGTCGACCGCAACCGTTGCGAGGGCATCAACCGCATGACGAACGATGCGGAGACGAAAGACGTGGATGTCATCCTTCTCGACGACGCTTTCCAGCACCGCTACGTGAAGCCCGGCGTCAATATCCTGCTGGTCGATTACCACCGTCTTATCATCTACGACAAGCTGCTTCCTGCAGGCCGCCTGCGCGAGCCGCTCAGTGGTAAGAACAGAGCCGATGTGGTGATCGTCACGAAGTGTCCTAAGGATCTGAAGCCTATGGAGTTCCGTGTTCTCACTAAAGCTTTGGATCTGTTTCCTTACCAGCGCCTTTATTTCACGTGCATTGACTATCTGAAGCTGGTACCCATCTTTGCAAAGGGCAAGAAGCCAGCTTCGGGCGACACGCCCTCACGGAAGGGGAAGAGTGCATCTGCGGATTCCCACGAACAGTCCGGCCTGGCCGCCTTCGACCCTAAGGATCTTGCTGGCCAGCACGTGCTGCTGCTGACAGGCATCGCCTCTCCACAGCAGATGGAGAACGATCTGCGACCCTATTGCCACTCGTTGCAGTGCCTGAGGTTTGGCGATCACCATGCTTTCAGCAAGCGGGATGCCCAGCGCATCAACGCGGCTCTTGCAGCCATGCCCCAGCCCCGTAAGATCGTGACGACAGAGAAGGATGCCTCACGGTTGCTGGCCGCCGAGGGACTGTCCGACGAGGTGAAAGAAGCTACTTATGCCCTTCCCATCACCGTGCATTTCCTGCTTGGCCGGGAAGAAGCCTTTAATCGTAATATTATCAGTTATGTACACAAAAATTCAAGAAACAGCATCCTGGTTAAAGACAAGGATGACCACCGAGCCGAAAACAGCCATCATTCTGGGCACGGGTCTCGGACAATTAGCTTCAGAGATAACTGACTCTTATGAGTTCGCCTATAAAGACATCCCTAATTTCCCTGTCTCTACCGTGGAAGGCCATGCCGGCAAGCTGATCTTCGGCAAGCTGGGCGGCAAGGACATTATGGCGATGGAGGGCCGTTTCCACTTCTACGAAGGCTATTCGATGAAGGAGGTGACCTTTCCCATCCGCGTGATGTACGAGCTGGGCATCCGGACGCTGTTTGTCAGCAACGCTTCGGGAGGCATGAATCCCGAGTTCAAGGTGGGCGACCTGATGGTCATCCGCGACCATCTCAATCTCTTCCCCGAGCATCCGCTGCGTGGCAAGAACTTCCCCACCGGTCCCCGTTTCCCGGACATGCATGAGGCCTACGACCACACGCTGATAGAGCTGGCCGATGCCATCGCGGAGGAGAAGGGCATCAAGCTGCAGCATGGTGTCTATGTGGGCGTGCAGGGTCCGACGTTCGAGACGCCGTCCGAGTATCGCATGTATCATCTCCTCGGCGGTGACGCCGTCGGAATGTCGACGGTGCCCGAGGTGATCGTTGCCCGTCATTGTGGTATCCGTGTCTTCGGCATCTCCATCATCACCGACCTCGGCGGCTTCGACGTGCCCGTTGAGGTAAGCCACGAGGAGGTACAGGTAGCTGCCAATGCGGCACAGCCGAAGATGACGGAGATCATGCGTGAAATGATTAGAAGAAGTTAATGGAAATAAAGGAATTGGGTGAGTTCGGTCTGATCGACCGGCTTACGAAAGACATAAAGATGCAGCAGCCGTCAACGGTCAAGGGTGTCGGCGACGACTGCGCAGTGATGCACTATCCCGATACGGAGGTGCTCGTGACTACCGACATGCTCATGGAGGGGGTTCATTTCGACCTGACCTATATCGACATGGAGCATCTGGGCTACAAGTCGGCCATGGTGAATCTTTCCGATATCTTCGCCATGAACGGCACGCCGCGCCAGCTGGTGGTGTCCATCGCCCTGAGCAAGCGCTTCAAGGTGGAAGACCTTGAGGACTTCTACCGTGGACTGCGCCTGGCTTGTGACAAGTGGCATGTCGACGTGGTGGGAGGCGACACGACGTCGTCGTTCACCGGTCTGGCCATCAGCATCACCTGCATCGGCGAGGCACGCAAGGAAGATATCGTCTATCGCTCCGGAGCCAATGCCACCGACATCATCTGTGTCAGCGGCGACCTTGGCGGTGCCTATATGGGACTGCAGCTGCTGGAGCGCGAGAAGGGCATCTACTACACCCAGCTCAACGACGTCCAGAAGAAGCTCAACGAGGCCAAGAAGGCCGGCGATGAGAAGGCCGTGGCCCATCTGCAGCAACAGTTGCGTCGTGCCGAGGACTTCCAGCCCGACTTCGCGGGCAAGGAGTATCTCCTCGAGCGGCAGCTGAAGCCCGAGGCCCGTGGCGATGTCATAGAGCTGTTGCGCCGGAGCGGCATCCACCCGACGGCGATGATGGACATCTCCGACGGCCTGAGCTCCGAGCTGCTCCACATCTGTAAGCAGAGCCATTGCGGTTGCCGTGTCTACGAGAAGAACATACCGATCGACTATCAGACGGCCGTGCAGGCGGAGGAGTTCAACATGAACCTCACCACCTGTGCCCTCAATGGCGGCGAGGACTATGAGCTGCTGTTCACTGTTCCCATCGGCGACCACGAGAAGGTGGCGGCCCTCGAGAGCCAGGGCATCAAGCAGATCGGCTACATCACTGAGGAGAAGCTCGGCGCCCGTCTCATCTCACGCGACGGCAAGGAGTTCGACATCATCGCACAAGGCTGGAATCCCCTGAAGAAGTAGGGGAGCAGCCGGTGTCGCGGTCATCAGCCTTCTTGGTGTGGATATTTCCCGTTTTTGTTAACGAAATAAAAAATATCAAGGATTATTTGGTAGTTTGAGTTTTATTCTCTACCTTTGCACTCGCTTTACAAAAGTATGGTGCCTTAGCTCAGGTGGTAGAGCAATGGACTGAAAATCCATGTGTCCTTGGTTCAACTCCAAGAGGTACCACAACGGAGCCGCTTCTGATGAGGAAGCGGCTCTTTTTTGTTTATCGTGTCAAAAAAAGTAAGTCCTTTTTCCGCTTCTATCAATTTATTGTGTACCTTTGCAGGGAATATGAAGAATAATCGCAGTATTAATGCATTGGTGCAGCTGAAGGCTTTCGCACGTATGTATGCCTTGTGGCTGGCGGCCCTTTGGACTGTCAGTTTTATTGGTGTTGTGGCGTTGCCGGCCTCTTCGGTTGGAGGACTGTTGGCACTCTGTACGCCGATCATGATGGCGTGGGTGCTCATTCGTTTTCGTGATGGGGCGCTCGAAGGAGTGATCTCTTTTCGGCGGGCTTTCGCCTTCGAGGTCTATGTCGTGTTCTATGCGGCCTTGCTTTTTGCCGTCATCCAGTATGTTTATTTCCAGTTCATCGATGGAGGCCGTTTCTTTAGCGTGATGCAGGACAGCCTGTCGATGATCGCGCCGCTCTACGAGCAGCAGGGCGTCTCCGTGAAAGAGCTGACACAGGCATTTAACCTCATTGCGGGTATGCCGGTCATAGAGCTGGTCTTCGCATTCATGATGCAGACGATCTTCATGGGATGGGTGCTGGGACTTGTCGTGGCTCTCATCTTTCGCCGCAGCGTGCCGCCCGTCCGTCGTGTATGACAATTCAACTTTATCGTTTTATATCTCAACAGCAATTAATCAAGCAGAAAATTATAGAATATGGATATATCCGTTGTCGTTCCTCTTTACAATGAGGCCGAGTCATTGCCGGAGCTTCACGCCTGGATTCAGCGCGTGATGAAGGCCAACAATTTCAGTTATGAGATTATTTTTGTCAACGATGGCTCCACCGACCGTTCGTGGGAGATCATCGAAGAGCTTCAGCAGAAAGATCCCAATGTGAAGGGCATCAAGTTCCGTCGCAACTACGGCAAGAGCCCTGCGCTCTATTGTGGGTTCAAGCGGGCGGAAGGCGACGTGGTGATCACCATGGATGCCGATCTTCAGGACTCGCCCGATGAGATCCCCGGCCTTTATAAGATGATCACCGAGGAAGGCTACGATCTCGTCAGCGGCTATAAGCAGAAGCGCTACGATCCGTTGTCGAAGACCATTCCCACCAAGCTCTTCAATGCTACCGCACGCCGGATCAGCGGCGTGCACAACCTGCACGATTTCAACTGCGGCCTGAAGGCCTATAAGAAGGATGTGGTGAAGAATATCGAGGTGTATGGCGAGATGCACCGCTACATTCCCTATCTGGCCAAGAATGCCGGATTCAATAAGATCGGTGAGAAGGTGGTGCACCATCAGGCCCGCAAGTATGGAAAGTCCAAGTTCGGCCTCAACCGTTTCACCAATGGCTATCTCGATCTGCTGACGCTCTGGTTCCTCACCAACTTCGGCAAGAAGCCGATGCACGTCTTCGGCTTGCTCGGCAGTGTGGTCTTCCTCATCGGCTTTATCGCTCTCTGTGTCTTAGGCGTGGAGAAGATCATTGAGCTGAAGAATGGCGACTATGGTCACATGGTGGCCGACTCGGCGTGGTTCTACATCGCGCTGACGGCTATGATGCTCGGCTCGCAGTTCTTCCTCGCCGGCTTCATCGGCGATCTCGTCAGCCGGGAGGATCCCAACCGCAACAACTATCAGATAGAGACGGAGATATGAGACTCAGGACAGTGTTCATAGCCCTTTGCGTGCTCGGTGTCTTTGCTGCCTGCTCCAGCATCGACTGCCCGTTGAACAACACCGTGTATATGAAGTGGAAGCTGATGGGAACAGTCACCTCGCTCACTGACACGCTGACGATCTCCACCGTCCGGCACGACGGCACGGACTCGGTGATCATCAACCGTCAGACCCCGACGGACAGTTTCTCGTTGCCGGTAAGCTACGGAGGAGAGGAGGATGTCTTCTATTTCGAGCTCAAGGGCAACCGGGATACGGTGTGGGTGCAGAAGACCAACCAGCCCCACTTCGAGTCGGTCGATTGTGGTGTCAACTATTTCCATGAGCTCACTGGGATACGCTCCACCCATCACTATATCGATTCGCTCACTATCAACTATCCTTCAGTGAATTATGATGTATCGCGAAATCATGTCTATATCTACTTCAAGGAGTACCGCTATTAGCCGTCTGCTTGTCAGGTGTGCTGTCCTGGCCCTCTTCCTGACCTACGGCCTCTCCACGCACGCCCAGCAGGAGCGGACAATGGTCGATCAGCCTGTGAAGGACGATTCCATTCCCCTGTTCAGGGGCTTCCAGGTGATGACCGACCTCATCGGACTGGGGCAGCTGGCGTTCAGCAACTACGGACAGTATGAGGTAGGCGTGCGTGTGAACCTGAAGGATCGCTATTTCCCGGTCTTGGAGCTGGGTATCGGCCGGGCCGACAACAATGAGATTACCACCGGCAATCATTACAAGACAAGCGCGCCCTATGGCAAGATCGGCATCGACTTCAATGTGATGAAGAACAAGCACGACATCTATCGCCTCTATGGCGGCGTCCGTTTTGCCTATACCTCTTTCAAGGCCGACTACGAGCGTCCCGATGTCATCGATCCGGTCTATGGAGGCACGACCCCGTTTTCCGCGTATGGCGTGCCGGCCTACTACAGTTGGCTGGAAGGTGTCTTCGGTCTTGACGCGAAGATATGGGGGCCGGTCCACTTGGGCTGGTCGTTCCGCTATCGCCGCCGTCTCTTCCACGATGATGGTACGATGGGCAATGTGTGGTACGTGCCCGGATACGGCAAGCAGGGTAATTCCCGTCTGGGCGGTACGTTTAATGTAATGATAGAAATTTAGTCTATGGATCAGAAGAAGAAAAAGCTCATCTGGCAAGTGCCCTTCCTGCTCGTGCTCATCGTCGGGACGGTCATCATCGTCTCGCAGCAGCGCAATATGCCCTACCAGAAGAACACGGGACTGATCTTCGGTACGGAGTATCACATCACCTACCAGAGCGATGAGGACATGCAGAAGGAGATCGAGGAGCAGATGAATCGTGTGAACAGTGTCTTCTCCACCTTCGATCCCAAGTCGGAGATCAGCCGTATCAATAAGAATGAGGATTTCCGCGTGAGCGATTCCTTTGTCTATGTCTATAATCTGGCAGAGAAAGTGTCGAAGGAGACCCACGGCGCGTTCGACGTCACGGTGGCTCCCCTGGTCAATCTCTGGGGCTTCGGCTTCAAGCAGGGCCAACAGCCCAACAAGCATGCTGTGGACAGCATCATGCCGTTCATCGGATTCGACAAGGTGAGAATGGAAAACCGCCGCATCGTGAAGGCCAATCCAAATGTCATGCTCGATTTTGCGGCCATTGCCAAGGGCTACGGCTGCGATGTAGTGGCCAACTATCTGCGTAGCCATGGAGTGTCCAACTTCATGGTGGAGATCGGTGGTGAGGTAGTCACCAGCGGCATCAGCGAGAAACGCACGCCCTGGAAGATCGGCATCACCAAGCCCCATGACGATCCCACCCAGAGCGAGAACGAGCTGCAGACCATCCTCAACGTCACCGACAAGGCGATGGCGACGAGTGGCAACTACCGCAACTTCTATTATAAGGCAGGTCGGAAATATGCCCACACCATCGATCCGAAGACGGGCTATCCTGTCCAGCACAACATCCTCTCCGCCACGGTGCTCGCCAACGACTGCGCCACGGCCGACGCCTACGCCACCTCCTTCATGGTGATGGGCATGCAGGGAGCGCAGCAGGTGCTCAAGAAGCATCCCGAGCTGATGGTCTACCTTATTTATACGGATAAGCAGGGCAAGTATGCCGTATGGTATTCGCCCTCGTTGAAGGACAAGATAGAGATCTGATCCGTTCCGAAACGGATAAAGTAGCCGATGACAGCAGTCAATACAGATTTGGCGATCGTATCCACACTGAGGCAGCTGCCTCTCTTCATGGGCATGAGCGACATGGAGCTGAAGGAGATCCTCGCCCGTGTCAAGTGCCTCTATCGTAAAGTGGGACCCGGTGAGCCGATCGTCTCGCAGGGCGACCGGAGTGGCAGTCTGTGGATGGTCGTGGGCGGCACCTTTACGACGACGGCCTATTCCGCCGATTATGACTATAGCGTCACCGAATATCTCCATGCTCCGGCCTTGCTCCAGATAGAGTGTGCCTTCGGGTGGCAGCAGCGGTTCACACGCACCTATAAGGCGGAGACGCCGTGCAACCTGATGATCATCAGCAAGACGGAGCTCCAGCAGCTTTGCAGCGACTCGCTGATCTTCCGCATCAATCTGCTCAATATCCTCTCCACGTCCTTGCAGAAGTCGAGGATGGCCGTATGGGCCAACGCGCCCAAGGACATGCGCGACCGTCTGGCGCATTTTCTCCTTTCCCATTTCGAATACCCCGCGGGCCATAAGGTATTCAAGATCCGGATGGAGCGTCTGGCCGAGGAGCTGCACACCTCCCGCCTGACCGTCTCCAACACGTTGCGGGCACTCGCCGCCGACGGCCTTCTCTCTGTAGGGCGCGGCTCGCTGGATATTCCGGCGGCTCAGCTGTTAAGGGACTGACACGGATCATCGCCCTTTCCTTATTCCTATTTTTATTCCTGCATGGCCGGTATGCATACGGGATGCTTTACTCCAAGATTCTTTATTATTAGACCTGAGGAAATTTCGCATTATCTTCGGACCGTCGGTCTGCCGTCTTTGTTGCAGGCTTGACGGAACTATGTCGTGAGAAGGGGGTAGGCGAACGCCGGCAGAAGGACGTAGAACGTCAGGCAGGCCAACGAAATAATGGTAAATAGCGGTCTGAAGACCGGTGCCTTCTTAATTTTTCCGGGCATATCTTCTCTATTCTCGATTTTTTTTCTTTTCTTTGCATTAATAATGTGTACACTGCTTCATGAATAAAGTCTTTCGATGGATAAGAAACGGTGTCGGGATTCTTGCGGCACTTCTTGTGATCCTGGCTCTTTTGATTTATTTTCCACCCGTGCAACGTTGGCTGGTGGAAAAGGCGACGGCGTATGCATCGGAGCAGACGGGCATGGACATATCGATCCGTCAGGTGTCCCTGTCCTTCCCCCTCGATCTTTCCGTGGATGGGGTGAAGGTCCTGAAGCCGAACGATTCCATCAAGACGCGTACGGACACGATCATCGATGCCCGTCACATCATCGTCAATGTCAAGCTGTGGCCGCTGCTGCACAGTCAGGTGGATATCGCCTCCCTGGATTTCCGGGGCATGAAGGTCAACACCGACGGCCTGATCCCTGCGGCCCGCATCAGCGGCAGCGTGGGACATCTGTTCCTCGACCGGCAGGGCATCGTCAACTGGAAGCATGAGATCGTGCGGGTGCCCAGCCTGAAGCTGTACGATGCCCGGCTCGACCTGGCTTTGAGCGACACCGTGCCGCCCGACACGGCTCCTTCGAAGAATTTCTGGAAGATCTATGCCCAGCAGCTCGACATCCGGCGGACGCATTTCACACTTCACATGCCAGGCGACACGATGAGCGTGGCGGCCCTGTTGGACGACGCCCAGGCCGAGAAAGTCTATCTCGACCTTTATAAGGGACTTTATCAGGTGAAGCATCTCGACTGGCAGAAGGGTGGGGTGTCCTACGACCAGAACTTTGTGGCACGTGCCAAGTCGGGCTTCGATCCTTCCCATCTCGCCTTGTCCGGCCTCACCTTGAAGGCCGACTCCTTCTATTATTGCGATAATCTCTTGAAGATCAATATCCGGCAGGCCCGCTTCCGCGAGAAGAGCGGTCTCCAGGTGACGCGTCTCGAGGGTCCGTTCTCGATGGACTCCACGAGCCTTCATCTGCGGCAGATGGTCCTGACCACACCCACGACGACCCTCGGTGCCGATGTCGATATGGACCTTAACGCCTTTGACGACCGCCATCCCGGAGCCCTCAATGCCACGCTCCGCGGACAGATAGGCCGCGCTGACCTGATGGTGTTCCTGTCCGGAGCCGCTCCGCAGGCGCTTGTCAGGAACTGGCCGCGTCAGCCCCTTTATGTCGATGCCACGTTGCGTGGCAATCTGAAGCGTGCCCGCCTCCGTGCCGTCCGCGTGCGCATTCCGCATGCCTTCGACGTGAAGGCCAGCGGCTGGGTTGCCGGCGTGACGGATCCCGATAAGATGAAGGCCGAGCTGAAGGTCAGTGCCAAGACCTATGACCTCGGGTTCATCACCGCCATGCTCGATAAGGAGATGCGCCGCACCATCGCGATCCCGCAGGACATCGGCTTCGACGGCAGCGTGAGGATAGACGGTCAGAAGTATGCGTCCGATTTCCGCGCCACCCAGGGGCGGGGCTCGCTGACGGGCAGGGCCTCCATCGACGTCAGCCGGATGGCCTACGATGCCAAGTTGCTGGCTACCCGCTTCCCTGTCCAGCATTTTGTGAAGGGCATGGACCTGCATCCCTTCTCCGGACTGGTCGAGGCCCGGGGCAAGGGCACCGACATCTTCTCGCCCCGCACGCGCCTGCAGGCGAAGGCACAGGTCACGCAGTTCCAGTATGGTGCCTACAATCTCGACCGTCTCACGGCTGCCGCCAATATTGCCGACGGACGCATCAGCGCTCATGTGAAGAGCGACAACAAGCTTTTCAAGGGCATAGTGGACTTCAACGCGCTGGCCCAGCGCCACGGCATCCGTGCCACGGTGTCGGCCGATGTCAACCATGTCGATCTGTACAACCTGCGTCTGGTCGACGCCCCCCTCGTCGTCGGTATGTGTGCGCATGTCGATATCAATTCCGACCTGAAGCACAGTCATGCGATCATGGGCGACGTGGGCGATGTCACCCTTGTCGATGCCCATCGCACCTACCGTCCCGACGATGTCCGGATGGATGTCATCTCCCGTCGCGATACGACCCATGCCATCGTGTCGAGCGGTGACCTCTATCTCAACATGGACGCACAGGGCGGCTACGAGCAGCTGTTGTCGAGCTTCGACCGTGTGATGGCCGAAGCCCGTCAGCAGATGACCAAAAAGACGATCGACCAGGCCCGCCTGCGCGAGCGCTTGCCCGAGATGCGCATCACCTTCCGCAGCGGACACGACAATATGTTGTTCCAGTTCCTGCAGCGCTATCGCTATACAGTCAAGAATTTCTCGATGGACCTGTCGTCCTCGCCGGTGTACGGCCTTAATGGAACGATGGAGATCGACTCGCTGGTGGCCGACAGCATGCTGCTCGACACCATTCGCATGAAGCTGGCGAGCGATTCCACGACGACGCACTATTATGCCCAGGTGCGCAACAGCAAGATGAATCCGCAGCACACCTTCAATGCCCTCTTCGAGGGAGCCCTGCAGCCCCACGGCACCTTCCTCAAGACGCAGGTCTTTGACAAGAACGACCGTCTCGGCATCCGTGTCAACCTCTCGGCCGATATGTGGCCCCGTGGCATCAGCATCCATCTCTTCGACGACAATCCTATTCTGGGTTATAAGGAGTTTGAGGTCAACGACAGCAACTACATCTATATGCGCAACGACCGGCGTGTCAGCGCGAACATGAAGCTGCGCTCCAGCGACGGCATGGCGCTCCAGTTGCTTTCCAACGATGCCGACACCACGGCCCTTCAGAACCTGACGCTCTCGCTCCATCAGTTCTCCATCGGCGAGGTGCTGTCGCTCTTGCCCTATGCGCCTCAGCTGACGGGCGTGCTCGACGGCGACTTCCACGTGATCAAGACGCCCGAGGATCTCAGCGTCGCCTCGTCGATCAATGTGAGCGACATGACCTATGAGGGCTGGAAGATGGGCGACGTGGCCGCCGACTTTACCTATATGCCGTTCAACAACGGCCGTCACTATCTCTATGGCACGCTGGCCAACAACGACAGGGAGGTGGCACAGTTCTCCGGCACCTATTCGGATGCGGATGGAGGCAATCTCGACGCCTCGCTCGACCTGAACGAGACGCCGCTCCAGCTGGTCAACGGATTCATCCCCGGACGGATCATCGGCTTCCGCGGCCAGGGCGACGGCACGCTGAGCGTGAAGGGATCGTTATCGCAGCCGGTGGTCAACGGTGAGCTCTATCTCGACTCGGCCTATGTCTTCAGCGCACCCTACGGCGTGGAGATGCGTTTCGCCAACGATCCCGTGACGATCTCCAACAGCAAGCTGCTCTTCGAGAACTTCGAGATGTTCGCCCACAACGACCAGTCGCTCGACATCTCCGGCTCCTGCGATTTCTCCGATCTCGATCATATCACCCTCGACACCCGCATGCAGGCCGAGAACTTCCTGCTCATCGACTCCAAGGAGAACGTGCGCAGCGAGGCCTACGGCAAGGCGTATGTCAATGTGTTCGGCATGATGCGCGGCGAGCTCGACAACCTGCAGATGCGCGGACGTGTCGACGTGCTCGGCTCCACCTCTTTGAAATACAATCTGAAGGACTCGCCGTTGTCGACGGACAATCAGCTCGACGAGCTGGTACAGTTCACCGATTTCCGCGACTCCGCGACGACGGCCGTCACCCGTCCGCCCCTTACGGGCTTCGATGTCGACATGAGCGTGAACATCGACGAGGGCGCCAGCATCGAGTGTTTCCTCAATACCGACCACACCAACTACCTCAATGTGGTGGGCGGCGGCACCATGCGCCTGCAGTACAATGCCACCGACAATCTGACGCTCCGTGGCCGTTACACCATCGACAATGGAGAGATGAAGTATTCGCTGCCCGTCATCCCGTTGAAGACCTTCACGATCGAGAATGGCAGTTACATCGAGTTCAAGGGCGATCCGATGAATCCGACGCTGAACATCACCGCCAACGAGAAGACCAAGTCCACCGTCGGCAAGGGTGCCAACCAGCGGTCGGTGGAGTTCCTCTGCGGTGTCGTGGTGACCCAGACGCTCGACGACATGGGTCTTGAGTTCACGATCGACGCGCCGGAGGATCTGAGCCTTCACAATCAGCTGATGGCCATGTCGAAGGAGGCGCGCGGCAAGCTCGCCGTGACCATGCTCACCACGGGCATGTGGCTGGCCGACGGCTCGATGTCCTCCTTCTCGATGAACTCGGCGCTCAGCGCCTTCCTCAACAGTCAGATCAACTCGATCTCCAATTCCGCCTTGCGCTCGCTCGATCTGAGCTTCGGCATGGAGAACACGCGTACCGCCACGGGCATGCAGACCGATTACAACTTCAAGTTCGCCAAGCGTTTCTGGAACAACCGGTTGCGCATTGTCGTGGGCGGAAAGTTCTCGTCGGGCGAGAATGTGACGATACAGGATCAGACCTTCTTCGACAATGTCAATTTCGAATACCGCCTGAGCGACACCTCTTCCAAGTATCTTAACCTCTTCTACGAGCGTAATGCCTACGACTGGCTGGAAGGCAACATCACCAAGTACGGTGTCGGCTTCACGTGGAAGAAGAGCGTCCGTCGTCTCAAGGACATCTTCCGCTGGGGCAAGGATCCCGAGGATCAGCTCCCTGTGGTGAAGCCCGACACGACGGCGACGAAGGGTGGGGAGGACAAGAAGGAGTAAGGCCCTCCCGTTACAAGAGGAGCCGGCAGGTGCCCCACGGACTGCCGGCCGAACGATAATAAGCATGATATGATGAACAGACGACTCTATATAATCCCCCTGACGGTGCTGGTCGTGGCATTGCTTGTGGCTTGCTCGACGACCAGCGGCATACCCGATGGCGACCAGCTCTATATCGGCATGAAGAAGACGCAGTACAATGCGCCGGAAAAGAGTGCCCACTACGACAAGGTGGTGGAGGAGCTCGATGCGGCCCTTGCCACGGCTCCCAACGGCTCCCTCTTCGGATCGAGCGCTTTCCGCAACCCGTTGCAGGTGGGCCTGTGGATATGGAACGCCTTTGCCAACGACAGCAGTGCCGTCAGCCGCTGGCTGGTCAAGAGCTTCGGCTCCCGTCCGGTGCTCATGTCACGTGTCAATCCGGCATTGCGCGCCTCGGTGGCCAAGGAGGTGCTTCGTCAGCACGGCTATATGCGGGGAACGGTGACCTACGACGTGATCCCCCAGCGCAATCCCAAGAAGGCGAAGATCGCCTACACGGTCAATATGGGCCATCTGTTCACGATCGACACGCTGAAGTATGTCGGGTTTCCCCCCTCGGCCGACAGCCTGATGGAGGCCCACAAGGACGAGGCGCTGATCACGTCGGGCAGTGCCTTCGACGTGTCCACCCTCGACGGTGAGCGGCAACGTCTCTCC
>HF988514.1:0-4993 GCA_000431975.1 Prevotella sp. CAG:924
GAATGCCGACACTGCAGTTCTCTTTGGTAACAATGTTGGAACTTGTGGAGCAAGGGGTGCTGAGCCTCGAACGGCTGGTATGGCTGATGTGTCACAATCCCGCACGTCTGTTCAGCATCACCCGACGCGGATTCCTCCGTCCGGGCTATAAGGCAGATATCACTATGATCCGTCATTGTGATGCTCCCTGGACGCTCACTCCCGATCTTATTCAGAGCAAGTGTGGATGGTCCCCCCTCACTGGAACGGCTTATCACTGGCAAGTGGCCGCCACGATATGTAATGGCCACCTTATATATAAGGAGGGTCGAATTGTCGATAACGACTATCGTGGAGAGGCATTGCGTTTCCGTATGGAAGAGTGAGAGGAGATGTGAGAATGGATATAAGACTGGACTACGACATACACGAGGTACGCCCGTATATTAACTGGCTTTATTTTTATTTTGCCTGGGGATTGTCGGGTAAGCCGGAGAGTGAGAAGCAGGAACTTCGAAAGGATGCCGAGGCCATGCTCGATGCCTGGGAGGGACGTCACAAGACCCACTCTATTGTCCGTATCTTACCCGCCAATAGTGACGGTGACGATATACTCGTCGATGGCGTGCGCCTGCCGACCTTGCGTCAGCAGCATACTGTCGACGGTGCTCCCTTCCTCTGCCTGGCCGACTTTATCCGTCCTGTAGGGCAGGGGGTGGCCGACCGGATCGGTCTATTCTGCTCTACGGTAGACAGGAGCATGGAGGAGCACAGTGACAGCGACCCTTATAAACGCATGCTGTCGCAGACCCTTTGCGACCGTCTCGCTGAGGCGACAACCGAACTGATGCATCTGCAGGTGCGCCGCACCTATTGGGGGTATGCGTCGAATGAGGATCTGCCCATCGAGGATCTGCTGGTGGGGAAGTATCAGGGTATCCGCCCTGCCATCGGCTATCCCTCCTTGCCTGACACGAGTGTGAATTTCCTGCTCGACTCGTTGCTCCACATGGCGCGTATCGGAATCTCACTTACCGAGACGGGTATGATGCGTCCCCATGCCTCTGTGTCAGGACTGATGATCGCGCACCCTATGGCCCGTTATTTCGAACTTGGCCCTATCGGAGAAGACCAGTTGAGGGATTATGCCCGTCGGCGCGGTCTGCCGGAGAAGACGGTACGCCGGTTCCTGCAACGAGCCTTGGACAGGCGATAGGGAGGCCAGACGACCCTGTCATCGATCCTCCCACATACCCGCATCCGCAGTCTGGTGCGGATGTCAGTCTGGGCGGAGACCGTCATCGGCACGGGAAACTTTCCACAAGTCGTATGGCTCCCGGACGTCCATTATGCTATAGAACATGATTGCACGTATATTCATTCTGATCATTCTGGCCATTGTATTGCCTGATCTTTATTTCGATCAGCTCTATTGGCGTCGCCGTTACCGGTTGAGGTTATGGCACAGACTGCTGTGGTGGCTGCCGGGCCTGGTCATGCTTGTCTATACCATCGGTCTGGCCACGATCCGCGACTTTGTGCCTGAGGATCTGAGGGTGATCAATGTTTATCTCTTCATTGTCGGAATGCTTGTCATTCCCAAGGCGCTCTTCGCGCTTTGTTCAGGTTTGGGACTGCTGTGGTGTCGCTGGCGCCATACCCATCAGAACTGGGGCAATGTGGTGGCGGTCGTGTTGATATTTTATACATGGTTTGTTGTCATCTACGGCTCGGTGTGGGGATGTACGCGCCTGCGTGTGCACCGCCTGGAACTTTATTTCGATGACCTGCCGGCAGCCTTCGACGGCTATAGGATCGTGCAGATATCCGACCTGCATGTCGGCTCGTTCAGAGGAGACCGTCTGCGCTATTTGCAGCGTAACATCGACAGTACCAATGCACAGAAGGCCGACCTTATCGTCTTTACCGGTGATCTGCAGAATATACGTCCTTCAGAGATCGGACCGGTAGCTCCGCTGTTGCGGCAGCTGAAGGCCAGAGACGGTATTATCAGTATCTTGGGCAATCATGACTATGCCAAGTATATCAATGAGGGACCTGTCGTGGCACGCCGTAATGAGACGGCTACGCGAGCATGGGAGCGTCGTTTGGGCTGGCAGCTGCTCTGCAACGAGCATGTCAAGCTGTACCGTGACCATGATGGCCGGCGTCTGAACGTTGTCACCGGACACACGGGGAAAGGCTTGCCGACCGGCGGGCTGGACTCTATTGTCATCGCCGGTGAGGAGAATTATAAGAAGCCGTCGCGGAGTGACTTGGGAAAGACACTCAGAGGAGTGGGAAGGGATGCCTTTGTCGTTCTGTTGCAGCACCAACCGGAGGCTTGGCCAAAGGAGATCCTGCCTACACGCCGAGTGGCTCTGACGCTCAGCGGGCATACTCATGGTGGCCAGATGTCGTATTTAGGCCTGCGCCCTACACATATCCTTCCCGGTTCATTGGACTATGGGTTGTATGAGCGTGATGGTAAGCGGCTCTATGTCAATGCGGGTCTTGGCGGGCTCGTATTTTTCCGGTTTAACATGCCGGCGGAGATTACCGTCTTCACATTGCGTAGTCAGCAATCCATAAAGTCAGCAAGACATTGACCTTAACCCGGCACTGATGCTTGAGAGAAGTCTGAGAATAGAATAAAAATAAAATAAATATATGAAGTACATCTATCGTGTTTACCAATTGTGTATAGTCGTGCCCATCGTGTTGGTGGCTACGATCCTCACAGCATTATTCACTATCGTCGGCTGCCGTTTAGGTAACGGACATTTTTGGGGTTATTATCCTGGAAGATGCTGGTCGCGTCTGATCTGCACATTACTCCTCCTGCCTGTGAAGGTAGAGGGACGTGAGAATCTGGCCCCCAAGCAGAGTTATGTCTTTGTGGCCAATCATCAGGGCGCCTTTGATATTTTCCTTATCTATGGCTATCTGGGCCGTAACTTTAAGTGGATGATGAAGAAGTCGCTACATAAGATACCGTTTGTCGGTCCTGCCTGTGCGGCAGCTCATCATATCTTTGTCGACCGTAGCGGTGCTTCGAAGATCAAGCAGACCTACGATCAGGCACGCGAGATTCTGCAGGAAGGAATGTCGCTTGTCGTCTTTCCCGAAGGTGCGCGTACTTTTACAGGTCACATGGGCATCTTCCGCCGTGGTGCCTTTATGCTTGCTGACGAGTTGCAGCTGCCTGTCGTACCCCTCACGATCAATGGTTCGTTTAATGTCATGCCCCGCACACGCGACATGCACTGGGTGACGTGGCACCCTCTCACCCTCACGATCCATAAGCCTATTCTTCCTACGGGAAAAGGACGCGAGAATGAGAAGCATGCCATGGAAGAGAGCTATCAAGTCGTCATGGACGGTCTCGTACCTGAATATCAAGGCTACGTGGAGAATAAGGACCAATAAATCGTCTTGATGAAGGCATAAAAAATGGAGGGCAGGCATAGTCTTTCCACAATTATTTTATAAATTTGTAGTCAGATAAGAAATAGCAGAAACTATGAATACAAGCGACTCGATAGTGATTATCCCTACTTACAATGAGAAGGAGAATATGGAGAAGATTATCCGGGCTGTCTTCGGTCTGGAGAAGTGTTTCCATATCCTGGTGATCGATGACGGCAGTCCCGACGGAACGGCTGCCATCGTACGCCGTCTGATGGCCTCGGAATTTGCCGACCGCCTCTTCCTCATTGAGCGTTCGGGCAAGCAGGGACTGGGTACAGCTTATATAACGGGATTTAAATGGGCCTTGCAGCATGGGTACGACTATGTCTTCGAGATGGATGCTGACTTCAGTCACAATCCTGACGATCTGCCACGTCTCTATGCCGCCTGTCATGATGAAGGTGCGGATGTAGCTGTGGGTTCCCGTTATGTATCAGGTGTAAATGTGGTCAACTGGCCCATCGGCCGTGTGCTGATGAGCTATTTCGCCTCACAGTATGTGCGTATGGTTACGGGATTCAATGTCCACGACACCACTGCCGGCTTTGTCTGCTACCGTCGTCGTGTGCTGGAGACTATTCAGCTCGATAAGATCCGTTTCAAAGGGTACGCTTTCCAGATAGAGATGAAATACACGGCCTATAAGATCGGCTTCAAGATCAAGGAGGTGTCTGTGGTCTTCGTCAACAGGAAGGAGGGTACCAGCAAGATGAGCGGTGGCATCTTCTCCGAGGCATTCTTCGGCGTGATGCGGTTGCGCATGGACGGGTGGTTCAAAAAATATCCCGCCCTTCCGAAAATGTAAATGAAAATACAAGATATCAGTAAGCTGTATGGAAGGCTGCCTCAGACGGGAGCCTTCTTTAAGCTCGAGGAAGACAGTTCGGTCAGGACGTTCTTCCTCCAGGGACTTGTGTCCTCTGCCGTTCCCCTTTTCTTTTCTGCATTGGCCGGAAAAGCGGTTGCAGGAACAGTATCTTCATCTTCCACGTCTTCTGTCTCTCTTCCGACAGTCCTCTTCGTGCTTAACGATGCCGATGAGGCCGGCTATTTCTATCATGATCTCACGCAGATCATGGGTGACAGCGATGTGCTGTTCTTTCCTTCCGCCTATCGGAGAGCCATCAAATACGGACAGCGCGAGAGTAGCAACGAGATACTCCGGACAGAAGTACTGGCACGTGTCGCAGAGATCAGAAGCAGCGACGGCAGGAAGGATGCATCATCGAGGAAGCCTCCACTATTCATTGTCACCTATCCCGATGCTTTGGCCGAGCTGGTGGTAGGCCGTTCACACCTCAATGACCACCGCATTTCGCTGAAGACAGGACAGACTGTAGACATCATGGATCTAGGCCGCCGGATGCGCGGACTGGGTTTCACGCAGGTCGACTATGTGTATGAGCCGGGGCAGTTTGCCATCCGCGGCAGCATCGTCGATGTGTATTCTTTTTCCAGCGAGCTTCCTTATCGTATTGATTTCTTCGGTGATGAGATCGACACGATCCGTACCTTTACCGTTGAAGATCAGTTGTCGAAAGAG
>HF988514.1:5018-19641 GCA_000431975.1 Prevotella sp. CAG:924
ATGGAGATTGAGATCGTGCCCGAGCTGGCGGAGATGGAGTCGACACGTGTGCCTTTCCTGCATTATCTTCCTGACGATACATTGCTTGTGATGCGCGACTTTGCCTACATCCGTGATGTGATCGCGCGTGTCTATGATGACGGTTTCTCTCCGCAGGCTTTGCAGGAACGCATGGAAGGCGCAACGGAGCAGGAACAGGCTGCCATACGCCAGGAGATGAACCGCGATGTCCGTCTCTGCAAACCTACACAGTTTGTCGCCGATGCGTCGAGGTTGCGGCAGGTGTTCTTCGGACCCGACGGCAAGGCTTTGCAGGAAGCTGCCAAGGCAACGATAGCTTTCCATCTGTCGTTGCAGCCTGTCTTCCACAAGAACTTTGACTTGCTCACCCATTCGCTGGAGGATTATCTTCTCATGGGCTATCATATTTATATCCTGGCCGACAGTGAGAAGCAGCAACAGCGGTTGAAAGATATTTTCGACAACAGGGATGCCGACCGTGAGCGGGCTTTCTCCGACCGGCAGCGGGGCACCATCACCTTCACACCGGTCGACCACACCTTGCACGAGGGCTTTACCGACCGGGATCTGAAGTGCTGCTTCTTTACCGACCATCAGATCTTTGACCGTTTTCATAAGTATTCGCTGAAGTCGGACAAGGCACGGCAGGGCAAGATGGCGCTTACGATGAAGGAGCTTCAGGAGATGGAGGTGGGCGACTACATCGTGCATGTCGACTATGGTATCGGCAAGTTCGGAGGTCTGGTACGCATCCCCATACAGCGTGCTCCTGGCCAGCCGGTCGATCCGTCAAGACAGTATCAGGAGGTGATCCGTATCATTTATAAGAACAATGATAAGGTGGACATCTCCATCCACTCGCTCTACAAGATCTCCAAATATCGTCGCAGCGACACTGATGAGCCACCCCGTCTGTCGGCATTGGGCACCGGCGCATGGGAGCGTATGAAGGAAAAGGCGAAGAAGCGTATCAAGGATATCGCCCGCGACCTCATCCGTTTGTATGCCAAGCGGCGACACGAGAAGGGCTTCGCCTATTCACCCGATGGTGTGGAGCAGCACGAGCTGGAGGCGTCGTTTCTCTATGAGGATACTCCCGACCAGCTGAAGGCGACGCAGGATGTGAAAGGTGACATGGAGAGCTCACGGCCCATGGACCGTCTGATCTGTGGTGATGTGGGCTTTGGCAAGACCGAGGTGGCCATCCGTGCAGCCTTCAAGGCGGCCCAAGATCTTAAGCAGGTAGCCGTTCTGGTGCCTACCACCGTGCTGGCCTGGCAGCACTATCAGACCTTCCGCAACCGATTGAAGGGCTTCAATGTGAATGTCGACTATCTCACCCGAGCCAAGACGGCACGCCAGACAAAACAGACGCTGGCCGATCTGGAGTCGGGGAAAACAGATATTATCATAGGTACGCACAAGCTCCTGGGCAAGAGCGTGAAGTGGCATGACATCGGCCTGCTGATCATCGATGAGGAACAGAAGTTTGGAGTGGCCGTCAAGGAGAAGTTGCGTAAGCTCCGCACGAATATCGACACGCTGACCCTCTCGGCGACGCCGATTCCGCGTACCTTGCAGTTCTCACTGATGGGAGCGCGCGACATGAGCATCATGCGTACGCCGCCACCTAACCGCTATCCTATTCATACGGAACTGTGCTCCTTCAGTCATGAGGTCATCGCCGATGCCATCAACTTTGAGATGAGCCGTAACGGACAGGTGTTCTTCGTCAATGACCGCATTTCCAGCCTTCAGACGCTGGCTGATATGATACACAAGTACGTGCCCGACTGCCGTGTGGCTATCGGACATGGCCAGATGGCGCCTGAGGAACTGGAGAAGATCATTATGGGATTTGTCAACTACGATTATGACGTACTGCTTTCTACGACGATAGTGGAGAACGGCATCGACATTTCCAACGCTAATACGATCATCATCAATGATGCTCACCATTTCGGATTGAGTGATCTCCATCAGATGCGTGGGCGTGTGGGACGCAGCAACCGGAAAGGCTTCTGTTATCTGTTGGCGCCGCCCCGTGCGACCCTCACGCAGGATGCGCGCCGCCGCTTGGAGGCTTTGGAGAATTTCTCCGATCTTGGCAGTGGGTTCAACCTCGCCATGCAGGATCTGGATATCCGTGGAGCGGGCAACCTGTTGGGAGCCGAGCAGAGCGGATTCATGGAAGATCTCGGCTATGAGACTTATCAGAAAATCTTGTCGCAGGCCGTGACGGAGCTGAAGAATGACGAGTTCCATGATCTCTATCAGGATGATATCCGGCAGGGAAAGGAACTGTCGGGCGACGAGTTTGTCGACGACTGTGCCATCGAGAGCGACTTGGAGATGTACTTCCCCGATACCTATGTGCCCGGTTCGTCGGAGCGTATGCTGCTCTATCGTGAGCTGGACAGCATAGAGGACGACAACACTCTCGCCACCTACCGTCAGCGACTCATCGACCGCTTCGGTCCTGTGCCGCCCGAAGGTGAGGAGCTCATGCGCGTGGTGATGTTGCGGCGTGAGGGCAAGCGGTTGGGCTGCGAGCGTCTCATTCTTAAGCAAGGTATGATGCGCATGCAGTTTGTCAGCAGTCAGGATAGTCCTTTCTATCAGAGTGCGGTGTTCGACCGTGTGATCCATTATGTCATGGTGAATCCCCGCCGCTGTATGTTCAAGGATGCCCATGGCCGTCGGCTCATTCAGGTGTCACAGGTACCCGGTGTGGAAGAGGCTATTAATGTGCTGAGAGGAATGGAGAAAGGTAGATAACCTGCCGATGGGGTGGCAAAGGCTTGAGAGCCGCTTTTGAGAGTGTCCCATCGGGTAATAAAATAAGCCCGCAATGGCTTCCCTGATTTGGGAATGGCCGTTGCGGGCTTGTATTTTGTCAAGTGCTTCTGTTTGTTTCCAGCCTGTTCGTATAGGGTAGGAAGCGTGGTTCCTCTTATTTTTCGGTGTCAGCTTCTTCCTTGGGCACGAGTCCTTCGATGTATTTGCATACGATGTCGATGCCTTTGAGGTTCTCGCCGCCTTGTGGAATGATGATGTCGGCGAAGCGTTTTGTCGGTTCGATGAACTGCTCGTGCATGGGTTTGAGCACTTTCAGGTAACGGTCGACGACCATCGACACAGTGCGTCCGCGGTCAATGGTGTCGCGTTGTATGTTGCGGATGAGTCGTTCGTCAGCGTCGGTGTCGACAAAGATCTTCAGGTCCATCATCTCACGCAGTCGCTTGTTGATCAGTGTCATGATGCCTTCGATAATGATCACGGGCTTGGGTTCGACATGTACGGTTTCCGGAAGGCGGTTGCTGAGTATATAAGAATAAGTGGGCTGCTCTATGGCGTGTCCGTGACGCAACTCATCGACCTGCTTGACGAGCAGCTTCCAGTCGAAGGCGTCAGGATGGTCGAAATTGATGGCGCGGCGCTCCTCGTCGGTAAGGTCTGTCGTGTCGTTGTAGTAGCTGTCAAGAGGTACGGTGGCCACGAAGTGGGGTGGCAGGGCATCGACGATCTTTTTCACGACGGTGGTCTTGCCTGAGCCGGTGCCGCCGGCAATGCCGATGATCGTTACGCGGTCGTTATGGGGATTGGTATGTTTGTTCATTGTTAAGAATTGAATGTTTTTTTGAAGTGGGTTGTGGGAGGTTAGAGGTAGACAGGATGTCAGGGCAGCAGTCCGATGTCTTCGAACATGTGCTGATAGTAAGCCGCCTTGTCTTCGGTCTTCATGGGAAAGGCGCGGGAAGAACTGGGCATGCGGTAGAGGCGCAATTCACGATCGTCGAAAGTGAAGGATCGGTATTCGCCCATCTTCATGCCTCGGGCGTCGATGCCGTAATGTCCTGTAAAGAGCGAGGTGGCCAACTGACCGGCACAGACGACAGCGCGCAGATGGGGGAGGGCTGAGAGAAGTCGGTCGAGGTCGGTGGGTTCCACCACTTCGAGATCCTTGTCAGAGGCAGTTCCCTTTGTGCGTCGTATGCGCGTGCATGTGTCGTAGAGTGCGATGCCCTTCTCTCCGAGAAATTTTTGGAGTGCTTCCTGCCGATAGGTCTTATGCTCCCGGTCGACGAAGTGCTCCCGGTCGTTGAAGAAGATCAGGCCGATGATGCGCCACATGTCATTGGTGAAGTTAGGATAGTACCACGGCATGCACCATCGTTTGGGTGCCGGCGGGAAGGTGCCGAGCATCAGCAGGCGTGCTTCCTTGGGAAGAAAAGGTTCAAAAGGATGAATTTCGATATCGTTCATAATCACGGCATTTTGCCTGCAGCGGGGTGACTGCAGGCAGACAAGGCACATCCTGCACGGTGGTGCAGGATGTTGGTCGGAATAAATTATTTCTGTTCTTTTACAAGGTAGACACAGACAGGTAGGTGGTCGCTGAAGCCGTCGAGCCATACGCCGCCGGCTGTGGTACGCTTGGGAGAACCCTTGTACTTGCCTTCAGTCTGGAAGAGATAGGGCATGCGCTGGATCTCCTGCTTCCAGTATTTTAAGGTAGAGTAGTCCTTCTTGCCTGATTTGTCAATTAGGGAAGGCGAGAGGAGTATCTGGTCAAAAAGATTCCATGAGCCTTGATAGTAGAGTGTTCCCATACCTCGTTTGACAAGCAGGTTGTACCAGGGGTTGTACATGTCGTCATCGCCCACCATGGCGATATCTTCCTTACCTTTCAGGCATTCGTGCATGCTGGCATTGTTGGGATCGTCATTCATGTCGCCCATCACCATCACTTTCTCATTAGGATTGGCTTTTAGCAATGAGTCTTTGATGGCTTTGATCTGTGTGGCGCCTACCTCTCTATAATAGGATCCGTTAAAGCGGGAGGGAAGATGGCAGACAATGACCGTCACATCGTCGCCGGCCATGCGTCCGCTGACTACGAGAAAGCCGCGTGTCTTGAATCCGGCGTCTTGCTTGGCCGTGGGGACATAGGGCAGCAGTCGTGTGTCCTCAACCTGGAAAAGTTTGGGCTGATAGAGCATGGCACAGTCGATGCCACGGCTGTCGGGTCCTTCTATATGGACGAATTGATAGCCACGTTTTTTCAGCTCGGGTTGGGCACAGAGATCGGTGAGCACCTTATCGTTTTCAACCTCGGACAGGCCGATGACGGCACAACCGACATTAGGGAGCACGGATGTACCCATGTCGGAAAGGGCTCTGGCCATATTGTGGAGTTTATGGCTATACTTGAGGCCATCCCAGTGATAGGAGCCGCTAGGCAGGAACTCATAATCGTTTTTACCGGCATCGTGGCAGGTGTCAAACAGATTCTCCTGATTGTAAAAACCTACGGCATAGACTGAAAATTTCTTCTGTGCGAACGTCGACAGACTGACGGACAGCAAAAGTAGTAATGTGAAAAGTGGCTTTTTCATATTATTCGATTTTAAATCTGTTTTGCAAATATCGGAATAAAATTCGAATTACAATACGCGATGATCTTATTTTCATGCAAAATTCATATAAAATTCATCAATAAAAGTCTTGTAGATTGAAAATTAATTTGTTACTTTGCATTCGTGGCAGTTTAACCCATTTTTAGACCGGAGAATGAGCTTCTTTGGCCGTATTTCTGTCACTATGAGGTATTGGTATTATTATATAGTAAACAGAAGACAATAACATTTAATTTCAAGATATGCAGAAAACGCTTTTAATAGGTCTTTTAGTGGCCTCTTATGCCTCACCAATGTGTGCGCAGACCGACTCGACGAATGTCGGGGAGGTGGCGTTTACTTTCACTGAGGCGCAGTTGGGCGAGGATGATAACAGTGAACAGACGGTGTCGATCATCAGCTCCAACTCCAATGTCTATGCTTCCGAGGTGGGATACCTGTTCTCCCCGGTGCGTTTCCGCTACCGCACTTATAATCAGAAGTATAATGAAATCTATATCAATGGCGCACCGGTCAACGATCTTGAGTCGGGACAGTTCCGTTATTCAATGGTAGGTGGTTTGAATCAGCAGACGCGGTCGATGGAGAGCTCGCTGCCCTTTGAGGGCAATCTCTTCAGCTACACGGGTATGGGCGGATCGAACAACTACAACTTCCGTCCCGCGGCGATGGCAGTAGGACAGCGTATCAATCTGACGGGAGCCAACCGTAATTATACGTTGCGTGGCATGTACACCTATAATAGCGGTCTGAACAGCAAGGGCTGGGCCTTCTCAGGCAATCTGACCTACCGCTGGGCCAACCGCGGCTACGTGAAGGGTACGTTCTACAACTCCCTCTCTTACTTCCTTGCAGTGCAGAAGCTGATCGGCAGCAACCATTCTCTCTCGTTGTCCACATGGGGCAACCCGACGGAGCGTGCCTCGCAGGGCGCGTCGACCGATGAGATGTTCTGGTTGGCCGATGACCGTCAGTACAATCCCTATTGGGGCTATCAGAATGGCAAGGTGCGCAACTCGCGCGTAGTGAATGATTTCGCTCCTACCGCCCTCCTCACATGGGACTGGACGATGAACGAGAAGACGAAGCTGACGACCTCGCTGCTCGGCAAGTATGCCATCTATAAGAGCACAAAGCTCAATTACAGCAATGCCGAAAACCCGCATCCCGATTATTACAAGCGTCTGCCGTCCAACTTCTATGACGTGTGGAATCTCTCGGACGCCAACAATACGGAGAGTGCCTATGAGGATTTCCGTCAGGCTATCTATACCCTGCGTGGATCGGAGGCAGCACGTCAGATCAATTTCGACCAGCTGATCCTTGCCAATAAGCAGGCGTCAGAACAGGGTTCGGATGCTATGTATTATATCCAGGCGCGCCACAGCAACGTGCTGAACATGACACTGGCTTCAACGATCACCTCGCAACTCTCTGACAAGAACACGTTGACGGGCGGTTTTTTCGCACAACACAACGTTGGCTATCACTACCAGACGATGGACGATATGCTCGGAGCTGCCTCTTACCATAATATTAATACTTATGCTTCGGGCAACTATCCCACGGGAAGTGACAAGCTGCAGTATGACCTGAATCATCCCAATGCAGTAGTGAAAGAGGGTGACAAGTTCGGTTACGACTATAACATCCTCGTCAATCGCCTGATGGGCTGGGCAAGTTATGAGGAGACCTTCGGCATCGCACGCTATAATGTGTCGGGCCGTCTCGGATATAAGGATATGCAGCGTGACGGTAAGATGCGCAACGGATTCTTTGCCAACAACTCCTATGGCAAGAGCGATGTGGCCCGTTTCCTCGAGGGAGGCGTAAAGGCCGGTGCTAATTTCTCACTCGGTCATGGTAGCACCCTGACACTCGGCGCAGGCATCGAGAGCAAGGCGCCTGAGGCCAGCGTGGCTTTCTATGCTCCGGAGATGAACAACGACTTCGTGCAGGATTTGCGCAATGAGCTGATATTCTCGTCAGAGATCGGCTATCAGCTGCTCACCTCTTGGCTGCATGCCAATGTGAACGCTTATTATAGCCGCGTGAATAAGGCGACGGAGTGGACCTGCTTCTACTTTGATGATATCAACAGCTTCTCCTACAACTCACTGACGGGTATCAATAAGGAGTTTTATGGCATTGAGGCTGGCCTTGACTTTAAGCTCTCGTCAGCCTTCAACCTGAAGCTGATCGGAACGATGAGCGATGCCAAGAACATCAGCAATGCCAAGGTGCGCTATCTGAATTCTACAGAAGGCACCTATAATGATGACGTGGCTTATGTAAAGAATATGCGCGAGAGCGGCACGCCGTTGACGGCTACGAGCATCATCGGAAGCTATCATCAGGGTGGCTGGTTCATCGACCTGAATGCCAACTGGTATGACCGCATCTATCTGAGTTACTCACCTTACTACCGTTACGGCAGTGTGTCGACGGGTATGGACCAGAGCATGGGCCATGGCGGCTGGATGATTGACGCTTCTATTGGTAAGAGCATCTATCTGAAGCATGGCTCACTGTCGATCAATCTGCAGCTGACCAATATCCTGAACAACCAGAACATCGTGACGGGCGGATATGAGCAGAGCCGTTCCGACGTGAAGGCTTCAGGAGCCGATCGTATCTACAAGTTCTCGAAGAATCCGAAGAAGTACTACGTGATGGGCACCAATGGCATGATTAATATTTCTTACAAATTCTAAAATGAGCTATCACATTATGAATAAGATACTTTCAACGATCCGCAATTACGGATCTATAGCTTTGTCACTTTTCTGTCTGGCCGTCTTCACCGGCTGTATGAGTGGTGACTATGATATTCCTTCCGATGAGGAACTGCTCAACAGCGTGGGCAATCCCTCCATTACGGAGCGCCATCTGGTGACGATTGCTGAGCTGAAGACGATGTATGCCGACCAGATGGCTGCCAGTGGCGCGGTGAAGCAGATCACGGAGGATCTGCAGCTGAAGGCCACCGTCACAGGCAATGACATCAGTGGCAATATTTATCAGGAGATTGCTTTGCAGGACTCGACAGGTGCCATTATCGTCGGCGTTTCCGCCTCGGCCCTCTATGGCCAGGTGGCCATCGGCTCGGAGGTGCTCATCGACTTGCAGGATCTTTATATAGGTAACTATCGCATGCAACCCCAGATCGGCGCCCTCTACAATGGGACGATCGGCCGTATGAGCCGTTACACCTGGCAGCGTCATTTCCGCTTGACAGGCAAGAGCAATGTCATTGAGCCGGAGGTGTTTGCCGATGGAGGATCGGCTACGACATGGAACCTTGACAAGGACGCCGGTAAGCTGGGCGTGATCAAGAATGTGAAGTTCAGTGGCGTGGGAGCCTCTACGACCTATGCCAATCCGGAGGCCGGCGCGGGTAGCGTGAGTCTCTACTTCCAGGGCTACGACCGCACGGTGATGATGTACAATAGCAACTACGCCGACTTTGCAGCCGACAAGGTGCCCACCGGCAAGGTGAATGTGACGGGTATCGTAAAACGTTATAACAACTCATGGGAATTCATCATACGCACGATCGATGATGTGCAGGAAGTGGAATGACCCCTGCTATTGTGTCAACTATGAAATAAAATATAAACAAAATAGAACATCTAAGATGAAAAAGATCATTTATTCGATTGCTGTTCTGGCCATGGCGGCCATGACATTTACGGGTTGTGAGAGCATTCCGGCTCCTTACGATCTTGACTATACAGATCCTAATGAGGGTGTGGATTTGGGTACCCCCGAGGGTGAGGGAACGGTGGCTTCTCCTTATAATATTGCCCGTGTGCTGGAGATCCTCAACAATGGCGAGCAGACCACGAATGCTGTGTATGTGAAGGGCCTCGTGAACTCCACACAGGATTTTGATGTCAACTATGGCAATATGACCTACCTCCTCGTTGATGAGATGGGATCGAAGAATACGCTGATGGTGTATCGTGGCAAATATTACAACGCACAGAAATTCACCTCTGCCGATCAGCTGCAGGAGGGTGACACCGTGGTTGTATCGGGTGTCATTACGCTCTACAACGCGACGCCTGAGATGAATGCCGGTTCGTCGATCATCTCTATCAACGGCAAGACGGATGGCAGCTCTACCGGTGGTGAGACGACGGGAACGCCTAGTGGAACGGGAACGCAAGCCGATCCTTACAATGTGACGGCTGTCCTTCAGCTGGCCCAAGGTCTTGGCTCGGGCGAGAAGTCGGATCCGGTATATTTCAAGGGTAAGATTTCTTCGATCAAGGAGGTGGAGACCACTAATTACGGTAACGCTTCCTACTATATTTCTGAGGATGGTACGACCACGGGCGATCAGTTCTACGTGTATCATAGCTTCTATCTTAATAATACGAAGTTCACCTCAACCGATCAGATCCATGTAGGCGATGATGTCGTGATCTATGGCACTGTGACCAATTATATGGGCAACACCCCAGAGACGACAGGCGGCGACAGCTATCTCGTCTCGATCACCAATAATGGCGGATCGACGGTGGGCGAGGGAGAAGTGAGCACGGCGGATGCCGACATCGTGTACACACCCTCTACTGATTATGGCTATGAGGAGAAGAAGCCCATCACCACGGTTGCCACCTTGGGCGACGGCACGACCGTGAGCATTATTCAGAGTGATGGATATACAGCTCCCGCTTATTATCCTGGTGAGGCTCGAATATATGCCAAGAATGTGATCACACTGTCCTCTTCGAAGAAGATAGAGAAGGTCATCATCAATTGTGCGTCGCCTGCCAGCGGAAAGAATTACAATGGCAATGATGAGGCTTATGCTACAGATGGCACCCATAAGGTGACGGTCGAGAAGAACAGCGACACGCAGGTGCAGTTCACCGGTCTTAACGGCAGTAATGTCGACATTGTGAACGACTATTCCGGAACGAGCGGCGGCACGCAGCTTCGCATAAAGAGCATGGCCATCTATTATGCCGATTAAGGTGGTTGGCACATGCTGATGGACGCTGCCGGCTCTTTCTTAATCTTATGAAGGATTAAAAAGTCGGATAAATCCTTGGCGGATAGCAAAAAACTTTGTAATTTTGCATCCGCTTAGTTTATAGGCAAGAACTATATAGTATTAAAATAACAATAAAAAGAAATGAAAAAAGGTATTCATCCCGAAAACTATCGCCCCGTCGTATTTAAGGATATGTCCAACGGCGATATGTTCCTTACAAAGTCTACATGCAAGACTACAGAGACAGTAGAATTTGAAGGAGAGACTTATCCTGTAGTGAAAGTCGAAATTTCGAACACCTCTCACCCCTTCTATACGGGTAAGAGCAAGCTCGTTGACTCTGCCGGTCGTGTTGACCGCTTCATGAGCCGCTACGGTAAGTTGAAGAAGTAATACTCGGGAGTTTTCCTTAGTATATACACAAAGAGATTAGAGTGCGGTCAGACGTAGTTGCATATGCGTCTTGCCGCACTTTTTTCGTAATAATATCGGTCTTATCACGGGCGTTCCCGTGATAGCAAGAAATATCACATGATGAAGACATCCCTTTCCCGTTTTCCTTTCTTAGTCCTTTTTGCTTGCGCATTGTTCACCGCTTGTAATGGTGGGTCGGAGTCGGATCCGGACACGGATGCCGGTTCGTCGACGCCGGCCGGACAGAACGCGAACAAGAACCTGACGGCCGCCCATCCGGAATACGGCCGTTTGGAGGTGCCCCGTCTGGCTTCCGGCAATTACTATGTCCTCATTCATCGGTCGCCGGAGCTGGATGTAAACTATATGACGGAGTGGGACGCTACGAAGAAGGCACAACGCTGGAGCGCCTATATTATGACGGCGGCTACGATGGAGAAGAACGTGAGCCGCTATGAGCCGTCCGGCAGTGAGCTTCAGTATCCCTTTGACGACCAGCTGCCTCAGGACGCGTATTTCAGCAAGGATCCCTTCAGTGGCTCGGGTTACCAGCACGGACATGTTTGTCCTTCTGCCGACCGGCTCAGTTCCAGGACCGCCAATAAGCAGACGTTCTATCTCACCAATATGCAGCCTCAGGTGGGGGATTTCAACGAGCAGGGCGGTACATGGTACAATATGGAGAATAAGGTGCGTTCCATCGCCGGCCGCTCAGCCTGGGTTGACACCCTCTTCATCGTCAAGGGCGGTACGATCGGTGACGGCAAGTACACCAATGCGGCCACGGGAAAGAGCTACAATCTGATTTATCGGACCTTAAGCAACGGACTTGTCGTGCCTCGTTATTTCTTTGTGGCGCTGTTGCGCAAGAAGGGCAATCTCTATGACGGCATAGCCCTTTGGTTCTCGCAGATCTCATTGGAGAACGACATACAGGATGCCCGGTTGGCCAAGTATGCCATCTCTATTGATGAGCTGGAGGCACGCACGGGCATCGATTTCTTCTGCAATCTGCCCGACGACGTGGAAGAGGCTGTGGAGAAGGAGTTCAACACCAGCCTTTGGGGATTCAACTGATCCCGGTTGCCAATGGTAACAACGACACCTGCCTCCTGCAAGAACCCTCTTTCTTGCAGGAGGCAGGTGTCGTTATGGGGGTGATGGTGCCCATTTCTTCGTCTGGTCCTCGTCGTGTGTCATGATAAGGTTGTCCCCGGTACCGACAGGCACCGGGGGAGGAGGATCATCTCATGACGACTTTCCATTTCACGGTGCCTTTCTTGTCGGCGGCGGATCTCGTGTTGGATTTGGAGTAGCGGTTCCACCAGAAATCGTCCACCTCCGTCCCGTCCTCGCTCCAGAGATAGCCGGTGAAGGTGTGGTCGTCGAGATTGAGCTGGTCGTAGGGTATCGTCATGGTGTAGGTGTGGTATTGGTTGTCGAATCCCAGTTCTTTATATATCAGGTTGATGTCGCCGGTCTTTGTGTCGATGCTCCACGTGAAGTCGCGCATGTATTCCAGATGATCGGTGTGCGGCGTGTAGTCCCACTGTGTGCCCGTACCGGCAATGCTCTGTGAGTTGTATTGTATGAATTCTATGTCCGTGTCGTAGTCGATGCTGTCGATGGCGATGTTGTTCTCATCCAGTGCATAGGCCCGCATGGATCCGCGCCATTGTCCGGCGATGGTCTGTGCCATGCTGACATAGAAGTCATCATCTTCGTTCTCTCCGGGACGGTGGTGTCCGTCCCAGCCGTTGTTATCACCCCATATAAAATCGTAATCGGGATTGTCGCAACTGCTGAATGACAGGGGCAGGGCTAGCATGACGGTGGCGGCTGCCAGAAGTATATTTTTCCTCATGATTTTACTTTTTGTTAAACTTTCTATTGCAAAGATACGCCCGTTTTTCACAATGTCGTGGCAGAAAAAGCCTCTTTCTTGATAGGGATATCCCTATAGGAAAGAGGAAAAGGGGAAGGGGCGGCAGACTTTTTGTTAATCATAAATAAATCAAAAAACACATGAAAAGTTTCCAAGCACGTGAGGTTTTTTGTATATTTGCGCTTCAGAAGTTTATAATTCAAAAAATATTAATCATACAGACAACGATGAAAACAGTTTATGACTTCTCTGTCAAGGACAGAAAGGGTAACGAAGTATCACTGAAGGAGTATGCCAACGAGGTGCTGCTCATTGTCAACACTGCAACGAAATGCGGTTTCACTCCCACCTATACAGAGTTGGAGAAACTTTATAAGACATACCATACACAGGGCTTTGAGATCCTGGACTTCCCCTGCAATCAGTTTGGCCAGCAGGCTCCCGGCACAGATGAGTCTATCCATGAGTTCTGCAAGCTCAATTATGGCACCGATTTCCCCCGCTTCAAGAAGCTGAAGGTGAATGGCGATGATGCCGATCCTCTGTATAAGTTCCTCAAGAGCCAGAAGGGCTTTGCCGGTTGGGATGAGACACATCCTCTCTATCCTATTCTTGACAAGATGTTGTCAGAGGCTGATCCCAATTACAAGGAGAGCGCAGAGATCAAATGGAACTTCACCAAGTTCCTGATCAACAAGAAGGGCCAAGTGGTAGCGCGTTTCGAGCCTACTGAGAAGATTGAGCATATTGAGGAGGCTGTGAAAGCCCTCTTGTAATTGTCGGATAAAAGCCAATCGGTCGTTAGAGGTCCGAAGGATTTCTAATGATCTCAAAGCTGAAAAATATGGAAAAAGTCAATTGCTTAATAATAGGAAGTGGTCCCGCCGGTTATACGGCCGCCATCTATGCGGGTCGTGCCAATCTGCAACCTGTCCTCTATTGTGGACTGCAGATGGGTGGCCAGCTCACGCAGACGACCATCGTGGAGAACTTCCCCGGCTATCCAGAGGGTGTGGATGCCAATCAGATGATGATGGAGCTGCAGCAGCAGGCCCGTCGCTTTGGTGCCGACATCCGTGACGGTATCATTCAGAAGGTCGATTTCTCCAGTCGTCCGTTCCACCTCACCACTGATCGTGGCGATGAGTTGGAGGCGGAGACGGTGATTATCGCCACCGGTGCTTCTGCTAAGTACCTGGGTCTCGACGATGAGAAGAAGTACAATGGTCAGGGTGTCTCCGCTTGTGCCACGTGCGACGGATTCTTCTATCGTAAGAAGGTCGTTGCCGTAGTGGGTGGTGGCGACACGGCTTGTGAGGAGGCTTCTTATCTGGCACAGCTTGCCTCAAAGGTGTATATGATCGTGCGTAAGCCTTATTTGCGCGCCTCAGACATCATGAAGCGCCGTGTAGAGCAGAACGAGAAGATCGAGATCCTTTACGAGACCAACACGCTGGGCCTTTATGGTGAGAACGGTGTGGAAGGTGCCCATCTCGTATGGCGTAAGGGCGAGACAGACGAGAAGAAGTACGACCTGCCCATCGACGGTTTCTTCCTTGCCATTGGTCACAAGCCCAATACGGATATTTTCCGTGGACAGCTCGATCTTGATGAGACAGGCTATATCAAGGTTCAGCCCGGTACGCCGCGTACGAGCGTGCCTGGTGTCTTTGCTGCAGGCGACTGTGCCGATCCCAATTATCGTCAGGCTGTTGTAGCTGCCGGTACAGGTTGTATGGCTGCTCTTGAGGCAGAGCGCTTCCTCAATCAATAATCTCTATTTAGTCTCATTTAAAGGGACCGGACTTAACGGCTCCGTGTATTCTGTAAGAGTACGCGGAGCCGTTTTTGGTACGCTCGGCATGAGTATTAGCTAAC
>HF988515.1 GCA_000431975.1 Prevotella sp. CAG:924
GCTACTTTGCCATCGAGCATTATGCTACTTTGCCCTTGAGCATTATGCTACTTTGCCATCGAGTATTATGCTACTTTGCCATCGAATATATATTCCTGTGTTCCCCTGATCTTGCCAACCGGTTTCCCACCGCATAAACTGAAGCAACAGACACCTTTCAAGAAGCCGTCCTAAAGAAGTAGACAATTATGAAAAAATCGTACTGATTCCCTTGACAGCCAACACCTCGATGGAGCACGCTTCAGTCAACATCCGGATGAGAGTATGCAGAATGTGGTTACGAAGGAGAACAGAACGTATTTACTCTATTAGATCAATAACTGGAATTTTCATTTTATAAATATCCGAGGACTATCATCAGGATCAGCCAAAATGACACCCTTTAATATATCTCATTTCCCATAGACTCGAGAATAAACTAGCATTGTAATACAGTTTTCAAAACGATATTCACTGAAATCAAAATATCATTTTTCATAAGGTATGGTTAGAGATGCCATAAACTTACTTTATATATTTGGCCTCTATAAAACTATAGAGATACAAAATCTTGAGAAAATAGTCTTTTTAAAGAACTAGTATATAAAAACATTCCTTTTATTTTCTATATAATTTATTATATTTGTACTTTTGTATAAGTCTTTTGGCATTTGCTAAAAACGGATGCCGATGTTACCAGTATATTTTAAAGAACTATTTTTATTTAGAAAAATGGACAAAGAAATATGTCTCTTGAGAAGCAATAAGCAGACTCTCTATTTAATCAAAAGTGAAGACAAATATAAAAATATAAAAAACGGGGAAAGTATTCTTCCTTTACCTGAGGACATACGCAACAAGAAGGGTGAAGATAGTTCAGATGCTATCTATAATTATGCACAAAAATTAAAACGTAAAACTTATAGTAAAAAACTGAATTATCAGATTGAAAATCTTATCTTCTTAACAGGAGCTGGATCCTCTTTCAATATTGGAAGTAATAATCGGAAGGGAATGCTTATGTCTGGTCTATGGGATGCTGCTGTTTATATTCTAAAAGGTGAACAAAATATGAGTCTTTTTTGCCAAAAGATTAAGTACAAAGATAAAGATGAACATGGATATATCAAGAATCTTGAAAAAGTACTTTCTTTAGCAGAAAGGGCCAAAGAGTATATTCAAGAAGACTTATTCAATATAGATAATGAGCCATGGAATATATGTAAGGTCATATATGAAATCAAAAAAATGATCAAAGAAAATTGTGACCTTCGAATTGGATCATCTAACGAATTTACACATGAAATATTCTTAAATAAAATCACAAAAAGAAAGAGTTCTCTACCAAGAGTAAAGCTTTTTACGTTAAATTATGACACTTTGTTTGAGCAAGCAGCAAGAAAAGGAAATTACACGGTAATAGATGGCTTTTCATTCTCAATACCAAGGATCTTTAGTGGACGATATTTTGATTATGATGTTGTAATTAGAGATAAGAGCCGCATAAAAAATGAAGACAACTTTGTTCCTCGTGTATTTCATCTGTATAAGCCCCATGGTTCTGTTGATTGGAAAAGACAAGGCAATGCCATTCTTCAGGATGATGCATCCAAAATAGACGTTAATGATTCATTAATGATTTTTCCGCAAGAAGACAAATATGAGCTTTCTTATGAACAACCGTTCTTTGAAATGATGACAAGATTTCAGGCTGCATTGCGATTACAAAATACAACATTAGTAACTATTGGATTCAGCTTCGGAGATAAACATATATTATCAATGATACAAGAAGCATTAGAACAGAACCCAAGCTTTCAACTGATTATAATTAATTATAATAAAGATGGGATATCACAAAATGATACATTCTTTACAGAAGCTGGAGAAAGAGGAAATATAACTATAGTCAATGAGAAGTTTCAAGATTTCGTAAGAGCATATCCAGACGTAAAAATTTATGATCAAACAGACGAATATCGATTAATTAAAATAGCTAATAATGAAACATTATAATAATCCATTTACAAATGACCTCTTTATTGGTTTTGTGAATCAAGTAACCCCTGAAGGAGTAAAGATACATTTCCCATCTTCAGCCTTATTGCAACCTTTTTTTCGAATAGGAGAGTTGTATCATGGTGGCTTAGTGGGTAACTATGTTGTTATCGAAGGACACCAAATGGGATTCCTAGGGAAAATACAAGAACTTGAATTACCCGAAAAGGAACGTTTGGAATTAAGTGAAAAATCATTTGAGACAAATGATATGCATCCTATAGGTCGGGTTGAAATACTATTGTCATTTAGTTTTGATGAACCAGAGATTATACAATATGGCTTGAATACCTTACCTCCTATCGGAGCTAAGACATTTGTTTGTTCCTCTAATTTTATTCAAAGTTTCTTTAAACGTTTTGGTGTTAAAAAAGAAGAGGCTAATCCTTGTTTAATGAGGCTAGGAATTCTAAGTCAAGATAAAGAAACACCCGTGGAAATTTCTCTCAACGCTCTTTTTGGACGTCATTGTGCCATTGTCGGTACTACGGGTGGAGGTAAAAGCTATACTACAAGTAAATTGCTTGAAGGGCTCTCTGACTCAGGGGCGAAGGCTATTATAATAGATCCAACTGGAGAATATTCGAGTTATGACAATAATTCTTACGTAGAAAAGGCTATTATTAATAATAATGATTATTTTCATTATTCACGTTTATCTGTAAATGATTGGTTTGCCTTATTTCGTCCAGCAGGACAAGTACAACAACCTAAACTGCTTGATGCAATAAAATCTTTAAAAATCGCCTATTGTATAGATAAGGATACTGTACCATCAGATGGGAGACTTCTACATCCGAAGAAAGATAAAGAATATATAATATATCAAAAGGGAGTTATTATAAAAAACGGGAGTTACAAAGAAGTATATTGGCATTTTGAATCAAAATATAGAAAACAACTAGAGAAAGATAGTTCTGAATTTAACTTACATAATTTAGTATCTCAATTGAGAGCAGAAGCTGTATATGATCAAAACGAAAAATGGCAAGGTGAAGACAAAAAAACATTAGATAATCTTTCAAGTCTGATTATCCGAATTTATAATAAAATAACAGATAAGTCATTTCAGAATATTTTTGGATTAGACAAAGATCCCAAGGATGATTTATGTACAAAAATTGAGACTTTTATACATAAACCGGAAAAACATATTTTACGAATTGGATTCGAAAATGTTCCTTATGATTTACAAATAAGGGAAATATTAGCTAATGCAATAGCCAAATTTTTGTTGAATCGGGCACGGGAAGGTGATTTTAAATCAGAACCTCTTGTATTCTTTGTAGATGAAGCACATCAATTTTTAAATAAAGAAGTCAAAGATGAATATTTTCAATCTCTTAATTTAGATGCTTTTGATTCTATTGCAAAAGAATGTAGAAAATATGGTCTATTTCTATGTTTAGCAACACAAAGACCGCGTGATATTCCATTTGGAACTTTAAGCCAGATAGGAACATTTATAGTTCATAGACTTATTAACTATAAAGATAAAGAGGCTGTCGAAAATGCCTGTTCTTCTGCTAATAAAGCCTCCCTAGCCTATTTACCAATATTAGGAGCTGGAGAAGCTGTTATTTTAGGTGTTGATTTCCCTATGCCCGTAATACTAAAAATTGATTTTCCTCGGATAGAACCAGACTCACATACACCAAGATTTATAAACAAAAAAAACAATGATAACAAATAGATTCTATTTTTATCTATGATACTCCCACAAGTTGTAGATTGTAACTATCATACAAAAAGGGTCGTATCATTACTCAATACAGAGCTTGATACGACCCCTTCTTTATTCTTTTAGGATGCGCAAATTATCAGTTCATCATTTTCAAGAAATGAGTTTTGCCCCCGGAAATCTTTTGACTGTCAGTGTAGGAGCTGCCATCTTATAGAAGAGCGGCCCTTCTGCAAAGCTAGTGTTGCCGGCCGGATAAATAAAAGAACAATGATTTGGGCTAAAATACAAAATTATCCATTAACTTTGCATCATCACTTCTAAGGCAGACTTGCTTCAGACACACCCAGTGAAACACAATCCTTTATTTTTTTCTGATTGTTTTCCATCATTATTATATTTTCGAGTCAGCGTTTTATTGTTTATCTTTAAGCATAATTATCTTGTCGTAGATGATTATTTTCTAATGACCATATTGATTATGGTCATCTTTTGATAGTTATATGATATAAATTAGACACAGTTCGCAATGTTACAAACAACACATGAAACACACCTCCAATAAACATAGTGTTACATACCCCTGCTACAACCTCACCAACTCCTATTGGGAACAATGATGCAAGATAATATAAGATGCAGAGTATTGTTTCGCAAATTATTAAATAAGAATATAGAACTACCAAAAACTCATACATTGTTATGGCATTACCTCGGATTTTTCTCTCGGTTGCAAAATTACGAGTCTTTTCTTCTATTCTATTATTTGACAATAGAAGAGTTAATGCAGCTAAAGTAAAACCTAATAAAGTCCCAATAAAAGGCAATACCTCTTTTATAAACTTTAATTGTACAGTGTCATTACCAGAAATAAAAGTATAAATTAAACTTATAATAGCTATTATTGCCGGAATCCTTAATTCAAATCGTTTCTCATTTTTCTTTAGTACATCAAAATACGCTAATATAATATATAAATATTCACTCCACATTCTAAGATTCATATTCATTTGAAAGTAATAATAATTGAGAAAAGACATTTGCAGAAATATATTCCCCTGTATCAGGATTTTGTTGTACTTCAATAATTTCTTTTTTAACTATAAAATCTGTGTCAATTATATTTGCATTTCCATTTGCACTTTTACCTGTTATGCGAATTCTTCTAATTTTTGATCGAGCGCTATTATATCTATCTACAATATCATATAATGTTTTCTTGATACTTTTCTTACGTTCTGCTTTTATAGTGAGCAGAACATTTTCCTTTACTTGTTCTGAATAGTTTGAAAAATTTAACATTTCAGATCCTAATACAGATTTATCTATAAAAATTTCCGCACATAAAACTCTATCCATACTTTGAAGAACTTCTTGGAAATTATCACGAGCAATCATTTCAAATGAAAATTTTCCCAATATTCTTTGTTCATCATTCTCCTTAAATTGTGAATTATATAATAATAATGCCTGATTCAGATAGCTTACAATATTTCCACATGTCAACATATTACTACCTGTTTCTAAAAAAATAATCGCATCTCCATCTTTGAATTTAACAAGGGCATGAGTTTTCATTTGTTCCCCTTCTGTCATTGTCTTAGGATTTTCTCTTGATTTAAGTGTATTTTTATCAAGAAGTGGAGCCCGATAACTATGCTTGGCACTTTTGAATAATATTTGCATTGTATGATATTTGCTGATTTTGTCATAATTGACATCATCTAAAAATGTAATTTTTTCATTGTTAATATCCTGCTTTCTATCTACTTTTTCTTTGGAATTAATATAGTCTATAATAGTACTCAGAGCATCCTCTATAGGTTGTTCTACTTCTCCGTTTTTTAGGAATAGATAATTATAACTTATTTTTCTTTTAGCCATATCTTATTAAATTATTATTTGTTTTTTATTATATATTCATCCAGCTCACCAAAAGTAGTGTCTATAAACGTGAGATTGCTCATCTTGCTTGTATTAATAGGTTGAATGCTACCATATTGTTTACGGCTATATCGTAGTTCAAAGGCAAGACGAAGGTCATTGGTATCCTCCTCTCCATCTGTTTGCTTCACTTCTTTAGCAGTGATAGTTCTTATCCTTACAATCTCATATACATCACGAATACCCTCACCTTTGAAATAAGGCATAAAGTAATGTAAATTCTGCAGAGTAATAGTCGTTGGAAAATGACTGCCAGTATAATAGAGTGTGGCATTACCATCCTTAAAGCTTTGCAAATATCCTCTACGACTGCTATTTGTAACAAGGCCAATGAGCACTCTATTTCCTACTTCTACAAATGTTCCTTTTTGTGGTATTACTTTGGATATTGTTTCAGATGACTTATTTTGAATAAGTTCCTCTATAAATTGCTCCAAAAGTAATCGGTTATGTGTGTCTTTTGGACGGAGTTGAAAAGCACCGATATTTACTTCATCTATAGTCTTGCGAAACTTAGACACGGCAACATCAGTTGGTACACCATCACCGGGAAAAAGAATATAGCCTCCTATAACTTCTTTTTTCAATGCATCCGATTTGTGATCTTTGTAATAGATAGCATCACGGTATCTGTGCATTTGGTTTATTGCATCTTCAGGGGGAACATCTACACCATTTCTGTCTTTTCCATCAATGCGATATTTCGCATCAAACAGGTAGGTCATTTTCATACCTTCCTGCAAATCACTTTTGGTAAGTTGCAGGATGATGTCTGGCTTCTGAGGTACGGTTGGAACCACTAAATCTGTTATGCCAACAGAACTATTTTCGTGTTCCGAACTTTTAGGATTATAGATGAGTTCTGCCAGTTCCACATTGTCTTTCTTAAAAAGAATACGTGAATGTTCACCTTTTCCTAGGTCCCACGTAAACAAGCCATTCATTTCCATACGGTTTCTATGATCTATATCCTCATCGGACAAATGTAGCTTCTCTTTTATTATATGACTTACTTCAATGAAACACCATATTTCATACAGTGTTGCTATATTTTTGGTTTGTAAACGATATATACCATCATTTAAAGAATAAGAACGCAGGAGCAGATTCCATATACGATATACTTGGCTATATCCAGTAGCCTTTTGCAAAACCAAACTTTCCTGATTCATCCCTTTATAATTTCCTATTGTACGGAAAAAAGGATTTCGTTGCAAATGTTTCAGCGTTGCCAATGTGACCTGCATATCCTCTTTCATTACATCAGATGCATTCTTTATCACTTCTATACGCTTTTTCAAGGCCTCATATTTATTAGTAATTTGTCTAAGTGCAAATTTCAAGAATCTATTTTCCTGGGTATCATTTGTCTGTACACGTTCCTCAACACGATATAAATGTGAACTGTCAGCCCTATGTTCTATCAGCTCGTTTTCTATACAAGAGGGAACAAAAGTTAATCTATCTGCACGTTTATATGATGTCTTTCCTTGAAAGCGATGTCTTGGACGGCCAATAATATTTTTGCATGCTCGGATAAATTTCTTTTGCTCATTAGCAAAAACACTCCACCAAATTATTTCCGGTGTTTCGCCACTTATATCAGGAGAAAAACTATGAAAGGTTCTTCGCATATAGTCCAGCGAAAGCATTCTGTACTCCTGCTCGATATCCTCTATAATAGCTTTCCAATGCTCGTGATAATTAAGTTTTGTACTCAATACTTCAAAGGAAAATACAAAATTGTGAATTTCTGCTCCTACTTGATAAACAATCCGTATTTCGCTGTGTCCAATCTCATTGCCATAATTCAAGAAACCGGCTAATATTTGTCTACGAAAAGTGAATTTATCATTTTCATTTTGAAGGATGGAACCGAATCGTGCTTTTTTTACATAGTCTTTAAACTCAATCCAGATAGGATAGTCTGTATTTTCAAAAAAGACAGCAGGAGCTTTTTGGTTATTCACAATTGTAATTTTTTCTCCAATATGGTTGCTTAGAATAACAGACGTTACTCCCTCCGACCAAGAATAAGTGGAGTATAAGTTTTCTTCTCCCACATTATTCTTTGCTTTATACCAAATGTTATCGAATTTTGTACATTCGACTATCATTTCAAAATCTCGATGTTTTATGGTTAGCAGCTCCATCTTCTCTTACAGATTTAATAATCCTAACTCCAAAAACTTGTATAACCAGATGATAATAAACGTTCTTGCATTTCTTTCAGTTTGGCTACAGATATAGATTCTATCTTCTTTTCTTCTCCAGTCAACACTAATAATTGTGTTTCGATAGTGTTAATCAATTTCTCAAAAAATGAATGTCTAATTTTTGTATCATCTCCTTCAATACGAGACAGAATTTTCATACTTGTTATTTTGTCCAGCGCTGTTGCTATAATTTCATCCTCACTGAACTCATTTCCATTCTCATCCTTGTTATAGGGCAAGTTATTTACCACATAAAGCAAAAATTCATTTCGTGTACGATAAGCTATCTTGAATGGTGTGCCATCAAGTACATCATTTACAGCTTGCAAATAACTTAATACTTTATTACAAACCTTCTCATTGTCAGAATATATATCTACTCCTTCTACGGCTGTACCAATAAGCATATCGCTATTTAATTTACCAATACGCTCCTGTTTATTGTCCAATCCGGCATACAGATCCACTTCATTCATTTCTATGGTCATAGCACGATCAAGTACCTTATGAGAGAAAGAAAAGGTTGTTTCATCCATATTCACAGTACCCATTACAATTAGATTTTGTGGAATAGTGATACCTTCTTCCAAGAATTGATTTCTTAATGTTTCATTGTTCCCTGCCAGTTCTGCAGTTAGCACACGATACCAATCTTCTGTACTTTTCTTTAAGATAGGATCAGTTATAATAGTACCATCTTCTTTACTTTTACGAGATTCTATTACACTAAGATACTCTGCGAAATATTGTTCTACTGGGGCAAGATTCATTTCATCCAGACAAAGGAAATAAGGTACATCCAAATTTTCCCAAGCTTGTGTAATAAATCTTAAGAAATCCCCAATCACATATATAGGAGTTCCACTGACACGACTTACATATCCAATAAGTTCCGTAGAGTCGTGCCAATTAGGTTTTACTTGAATAATCTCAAAATTTTTAGGTTTTTGAGCTTTATATTCGATGTTATCTTCGTTCCAACACGAACGAGCAAGTTCACGTACAATGCGGCTTTTACCTGTACCAGATATTCCTGCAAGCAAAAGAAATGGTTTGGTTTTAATGGCGGTAATGACATCTATATATTTTATATGCTCTGAATCTATTTTTAATTCGTTTACAGTTTGCCTACTTACATTATTAGTTGAGTTTTGATAAGGTCTTGAATCAAAAATGTTAATAAAATTTTCAAAAGTTGTTTTATCTGGAGCACTAGGAGAGCCTATATAAATGAATGACGCTTGGTTAATATCTGCCCTATAATTGGAACGAGTACATTTAAGAAACTTTCTTTTATTTAATTTCTCATTAGCATAATCGTAAATACTTCTCAAATCTCTTCTAGACCCCTCTGTATCAAGATTTGTTTCTATGGAGATAATATATTCTTTGGGATTGAAATTGTTCAATCCCCTTGCCATACTATCCTCCTTTGTGAAAATTGAAAATAGATAATAACGTAATTGATATTTTTTTGCAAAATAGAAAGGCTCCTTATATTCATTAAGAAAAACTCGAAGTTGTGGTTTAGCGCGATCTGTACCAGTAATACTAATATTAGTATATGATATTAATATTACCTCTTCATTATTTATTTTATATAATTCGTTCAGATCATCTCTAAAATCAATACTATCTTGAAATTCAGAAAAACTTATCTTTTGCCAATCTGGAAAATTATTTTTTATAAATTCTTTAATACGTGTAACAGAATCCATTTTATCCTTATTTGTAATTTGTGATTATTAAATGTGTAGCTTCCGCTTGAAATCTATTTCTAATATTCACAGCATATTTTTTACCATACCTTGCTATGATATTATTTCTGTATAAATCTCGAATTAAAGGAGTATCACCTATTACCATTAATGATTTACATCCTAAATTATAGAAATCTTCAGCCAACTGTCTATGATTCTCTTCATTAAATCCATCTTGATATTGTATATTTCCATAATCTGAAAAAATACAATCATAAGGTGGGTCTAAAAATACGAAATCGTCTGGGCCTACCAAATTAAATATATCACTATAATCTTTATTATGAATTTCCGTATTTGCTAATAAAGCATGATGTGCTTCAGTAATAATTTTTGTATTGAAATTTTTATATCGACCATAAGGGACATTATATTCTCCTTTTGTATTAAAACGAATCATTCCAGAAAAAGCTGTTTTATTAATAAAATAATATAAAGCAGCATCAGAATAAGTTGACGGTATTAAACCATTATACATATCTCGTAATTGATAATATAAAAATTCATTTTTATCCGGTATTCTATTTTCAGGATGAAGTTTCTTCAATTTGTCAAATTCCAACCGATTACTAGTGTAAATATTTTCTAATTCCGCCAATTCCATACTTAATTGCGTAAAATTTTGTTGTACACTTCTATAAAAATTTATCAAGCGTACATTAATATCATTAATTATGGCATTTTTGGGTTCTAAGTAGAAGAACATAGCACCTCCACCTAAAAAAGGTTCCACATACCTTCCCTCAAATTTTGGTATATATTGTTTTATTTGTGGGATCTCTTTCGATTTCCCACCTCTATATTTTATTATAGGTTTCATATACTATATATAAATCATTTTTGATTTGAATGTTACTTTTATCTTTTATATATCACTATAAATCCATAACATCTACTTCTAATATTTTTACAATCATAACTTAAGAATGTCTCAAAGTTAGATTGTATAGTATTAGTACGCCATTTCGAAATAGTTACTGGATTTTTTTCTCAACTGTTTTGCTAACCATTTAGTGGTACGTTTATTTTCTGTTAGAATCATCTTAAAACGATCAATATCTTTATTCATACATTATGTTTTCAAAAACAAAGATAATCATTATAATCGAAAATTATTTCGATTATAATGAATATATATCTAAAAACGCTTTTTATATTGCAATATACTTCAATATACGCATATAATTGATTTTTCTCTCTTCCTTTCTTTTACCTTTTCCAGCCTAGCTTTTTGATATGTCCAGATCCCTAATAGGACCAAATGACTTAACTGTTAAGTGCTCGTTCATATATCTTACTTTCTTTTATTCTATTATATAACCTGCCACACAATGGTAAACAAGTATTCTTCTTTTGCTGACTTGTTAAGAGAATTGTCTATTTCTGCAATAAGTTCGTTACGGTGTACCATAATCTTATCCTCGACGTTAAAAAGATCCCTTCGCTTTTGTTTCAGAGTGCGTTGAAGAGAAATTACTTCTGATTGCAATTCACGACGGCGGTGGTCATCTTTTTCATTTCTAAATTCACGCTCACACTCCTTGATTTGTTTCTTCACGTTGCGCACTTCTTCTTCAAGCGTAAAGGTTTGATCTTCTGCCCACCGTTCTATTTTTTCACTCTCATCATTGATAAATTCCTTGTCGCGTAGGGCAATGTGCTCACTGACAACATCCTGCTTATGATCCATTTCCGCCTTTAAGCGTGAATCGTCTATCTCTGGAAACGTGACATTTGTGATACGCCCACTGATGGACAAAAGCTTCTCAACAAAGTCGTCGGGCATTATTTGCCCTTCATCATTCATTGCCACGGATATTATGCAATCCTCCTCATCCTTTTGTGAATGGTAATGTATGACTTTAGCTGATAGAATACTTTTTTTGCCTACTTCATTTTCAATTACAAACATCTTTTCCGAAGAATCCGTATAGTCAAACACTATGCAGGCCTTCTTTGATGTATCTTGCTCTGAGAAAAAAGCATAAAAGTCTTAATTTTGCATTAAATCATCCTGCAAAGGCATTTGTAACTCTATTCACAAAGAAATTCAAAACCTCATCATAATGTTCAACAGAATGTAAGATCTATCTCTATCTGACAGAAGGCCATACTTTCTAGTCCTGCAGGCGCATATATCTTACTGATACGCTTGCAGTTATGAGGATCGCCATAAAAAGTTCGGGAATTGTTCCCGGTATTGTCCTTTTCTCCATTCGATGCCGTTTAAGGCTCTTGCTCCGCTCACGAAGGTATCTCCTTGCATCAGTATGCGGCGCAGCCCTCCATAGAGGGCCGCTTTTAACTACAAAAATAAACATAATAATCGAGAAAAGGGAGAAGGGACACGAGGAAAAATAAAGGAAAAGATACAGAAAAAACAAGAAAGAGAGGCACAAGGAAAAACAAAGGCCGGATTTCAGCCGGCTAACGGGACACGCCGTGGCGACGGCACGGAACTTGACATACGCCGCCAGCCGAAGAAAAGTCATTTGGGGGAAGCCATCGACATTCTTCCCCGCAATATGTTGTATTCTACCGACATCAATGTGACACTCCGGATATCAGCAGGCAACCAACAGAATGGCAAGACGGTGAAACTACGTAATCGCGAAGCACAGCAAGAGACTATCTATGCAAATTCTGCACATACCAAGAATGATGTGTCAAGTTTGAAAAATCCTACTATGTATCCACTACATAACACAGACACATACAATTCTTTCCGTTCCCTGATTCTCAGAAAAACTAAAATTTAATTACTGAAGAATTGCTTTTCTATAGAGCTAGTTTCATCAGCTGGATAAAGAAAGAAATAATAATTCTGACATAAAATATTTGTTGACGGAATTAATTTAGTGCATACTCAATTCTATCAATGGACTTGTTGTTGATAAGGTTTACATATTTCAGGATGGTAAATACACTAATTTTCTTAGCAATATTCTTGCGTATTTCTTCACACAAGCCTGTGATTTTTTCCTATGAACATTAAAATGTCTCCTGGATATGGAATTTAAGATCTTGAATTTGTACTCAAACAACCATTTCTCGATATCAATGCTCTCTGTTTCAGCTGTCAAAGACAAAGCTGTCACTTCCAAATCCAAAAACTTATAAACTGGGCCGCGACGAGGTATATTACTATGTTCATTGACGAGATACTTAAAGTATTATTTGCATATTTCAAGTATTTTTACGACCTTTGTATAAAGGTTGTATATGCGATGATTGATACTTAATGTTTTTAAATCACTAAGTTATTAAGAATCAACAATAAATACAACTCTCCACTCATATTTATCAACGTACATTAATTTCACCAATAAGTAATATTTTGTAAAATTATGAATATATTATATATTATAGGAAATGGTTTTGATGAAGCTCAAGGAATGAACACATCATATCCAGATTTTTATAAATACCTTAAGACCTTGCCGACAAATGACAATCCTTTATTAGGGAAGTTAATTAATAGTATTTCAGATAAAAATGAGTTGTGGTCTGATATGGAAAAAGGCTTGGGCTTATTTACTAAGGAAATAGTAAATAGTGAAGATTTTGACACATTATATTTTGATTTAAGTGATAAACTTCAGGAATATTTGAAAACAGAAGAAGATCATTTTGCACCATCAGAACACTCGAAAAAGAAATTTCAGAAAGATATTTTCTCTATTAGAGAGAATCTAGCTGATTCTGATAAATTAAGGTATGATGCTTTTTTAAATAATATTCATATGAGTGCAAGTTTAAAAGAAGTTTCTGTCATGACGTTGAATTATACCAATACACTAGAAGAACTCTTTTCCGTAGCAAACAGGAACTTTCCATTAGTGTATTTTAGCAATTATAATATCTTGCGTAAGATAATACATATTCACGGCATTTTGGATGATACCATAATATTGGGTGTTGACAACGAAGACCAAATAGGCAATGAAGATTTTAAGAATAATTTAAAGATAAAAGACTACTTAATTAAAAGACAATCTTATGAAAGTATAAAAACAACTAAACATATAATATGTAAAAATTTAATCGAAAACGCTAACATTATAGTATTGTATGGAGTTTCATTGGGCGATACGGACAAATCATGGTGGAGAATAATTGGAGATAATCTTATTAAAAGGAATAATCTAGCATTAATTCAATATTTATATGCACCTAATACAATTCCTCAAACAAGAAAACAGAAAATAGCTCAACTTGAAAGAGAGCAACAATATAATATTATGAGAAAAATGGATATAGATCCTTCCTTGTTTAATGAATCTATAAAAGAAAGGTTATTCTTTGTCGTAAATTCTAAAGCATTTATTGATAAATAATTAATGGTACAATTAATTGGGCCAAAGGCATAAATAAAACCTGATCATATAAATGGTTCATCTAATATTTCGTATGATGTTGTCATCATTTAGTGCAAACAGTCTAAGTTTAAAGTATTGTAGTACACTCGACAAGACATAAGGACAGCGGACCCATCGGCAACGGGCTGTCCTACCGGGACGCCTGCGCCGTGATCGTCCTCACCACCTCCAGATCGGCCGGTAGCCAGTGGACGGCGTAGAGCTGACCAGCATCCAGCCAGGCCGCATTCTCATGCTCCTTCAGCACCAGCCTGCCGGAGACGACGGTACACCGATAGCAGTGCATCGTGAGATGGAACGACGGGTAGTCGCACTCCACCGTGGTGAGGAAGGCATCCACACGGATGTCGGTGTCGAGCTCCTCGCGTATCTCACGCATCAGGCCCTCTTCCCTACTCTCGCCCGGCTCCACCTTGCCTCCGGGGAACTCCCAATAGTCCTTGAACTCACCATAGCCGCGCTGCGTGGCGAAATACTTGCCGTCGCGAACGATCACCGCTGCCACCACCTCGATGCGCTTCCTCACCTCACGGCTCTCGCCCTCCCTGGAGATGCACCAGAAGGGCACGGACTTCTCGTCGGCGAACTCCTTCATGCGCCAGGCCGAGCGGAAGCCGACGGTCACGAAGTGCATGGGGACGAGAAGGCCGACCTGAAACCTGTCGAGGAACTGGCGGGCTCCACGCGTGTAGCCGTTGCCGATGCGTCCGTCTACGGGGAACATCGCCACGTCGAAACGGCCGGTCAGCTTGCGGATGTCCTTCAGCTCGCCCAGGAAGCGCTTCTCCTCCTTGAGGGGATCGACGTCGATGCCGAAGTCGGGACTGTACACCAGTCCACCCTGATAGTCGTCGGTAAGGAAACGGGCATACCAGTTGTTCAGGTCGCCGGCATGGAACAGGCGCATGCCGCCGGTCTCCACCACCCACGACACGCCGCTGTCGTTGCTACCCGTCACCGTCACGCGGACGAGTGCGTCCTCCCACGTGGCACCCTTGCCCAGCCATGCGTCGGCATCCTCCTTCCGGGCCCGGCGATGCCTCAGGATGTCCTTGGACAGGACATAGCGGATGTTGTCCTTGCGCTCCCTCCACGTGAGGATCTCCGGCGTGAAATGATCCTCGTGGAAATGGCTGGCAAAGACATACATCGGCTTGGACGACTCCAGATAGCGGGGCAGAACGCCCGCGGGATCCATCCAGTAGTCGAACACGAGGATGCACTGGTCGGTCTCGAACACGAAACCGCTATGGAAGATGTAGGTGAGTTGCATGAGTGACAAGATGATTGCGGTCCTTTAGCGTTATTTCTCACAAAGGTACAAAAGATATGTCAACCGGCCGTGCAAATGCCCCGATAATTTCGGCACAGGCACGCACGTGGCCCGTCCGTCGGCACTCCTAACGACGACACAGGGCCATACGGGTACAATACTCAGAAATCATCTGCAAGTAAAACCATAAGCAAGGGGACAAAAACAGACGAGGTTGATCAAGCACATCATCGATATGATTCCATCTATATTCATGACCTTTTGAAGGACTTACCTTGCACAACCTGTCCATCGGCGACAAAAAAGTGAAATCCAGAGATGGCAATTTCACCATTTTCCTTTCCAAAGGAAGCTGTCTTGAGGCAAAGAGCAGGGGACCTTTACCGTCGGCCTATTTCCTTCATCCGTTCTCCCATGACATACAGATAGGATATAAAGCGTCGCTTCGCATAGATAAGGTCGTGACCAATAAAAAAAGAAGAAGAACCTCTATCTTTTCAATCTCTTTTTATATCTTTGCACATAGCTGACAGTGCGGTCCTGCAGATAGTGGATAAAGAAAACTCGCCGTGCAGTTACCTCTGCCTTATTGTCGTCTAACCTTTGGATAGCGTGATCTATCTTGTCCAATGGCTTTTCTTATGGCATCCCGATTGGAATTTGGGATTCGATGGGCGGACACTGTTCATTATTGAGGAATTAAGATCGTAGAAGATGATAGAGCAAGTTCTGATAAAGAATTATAAGTCCATAAGAGACTTGACGCTACCCCTGCACAGCCTGAATGTGCTGATCGGTTCGAACGGAGCTGGTAAAAGCAATTTTATCTCGTTCTTTGAACTGGTCAAATCCATCCATGAGCAACGGCTGGGCAGCTATACCTTGGCTAAGGGAGGCATCGACAACTTGTTATACCAGGGAAGGAAAGTGTCGGATTCCATAAAAGGCCTGCTGGATTTTGATGATACCAATGCCTTTTTCTTTGAGATCCGCCCGTCCCAGTCCAGTAAAGGCTATCTTGAATATACAGGCGATTATTTTAACAACTTTCATAAGTCTGGAAAGAAATACTCAGAGTGGAACAGAACGCTATGGGACTCCGCCGTGGACGAATCCTCATTAGCCGACAACAAGCGCTGGAGAGCCGACTATCTGAAGAGATATTTGAGCAGCTTCACGGTCTATCATTTTCACGACACCAGCGCGAGCTCCCCGATGCGTGGTGCTTGCAATATCAATGACAATGCCTACCTGCGCGATAACGGTTCCAATCTGGCGGCATACTTATACCTGCTGATGCAGACCGATGAGAAGTCTTTCCGCCTAATCGAGGGAGTTGTCCGTTCCGTGGCTCCTTATTTCAAGAGGTTCAAGCTGCATCCCGACGCCAACGACAACAACAGAATCCGTCTCGAGTGGGAGGAGAAAGATACGGATATGTATCTGGACGGCTATAGCTTTTCCGACGGTACATTGCGTTTCATTGCCTTGACAACATTATTGTTGCAGTCGAAGAGACCGGAGGTGATCATCATTGATGAACCGGAGATTGGATTGCACCCTGCCGCCATCAACAAGCTGGCAGAGCTTGTCAAGACGGCTTCCCGCAAGAGTCAGATCATCCTGTCCACGCAGTCCACCAATCTCGTCAATTGTTTTGATGTCAAGGATGTAATCGTCGTGGATCGTGCCGACCATCAGTCAGTGTTCCGCCATTTGTCGGGCGATGAGCTGGAACGGTGGATGGCCGATTATGACCTTACCATCAGCGACCTGTGGGAAAAGAACATGATAGGAGGACAGCCATGAAGCGGTTATATATCGTTGTGGAAGGGCAGACGGAGCAAGAGTTCGTCAACGAACTGATGGCTCCCTATCTGCAAGATTCGGGCATTTATAGTGTCACCCCTGTGCTGATACACACAAGCAGGAGTGGACGGGGTGACATGGTCAATTATCAGCATTTGTACAACACGATAAAGATATTGCTCTGCTCCGCGAATACCGATTTCGTAGTCACCACCTTCATTGATTTCTTCAGGTTGCCGAACACGATGCCGGACTATGCTCAGTGCATGGCCATTACGGACAAGATCCAGTGTGTGGAGGCACTGGAGGAGTCATTGGATAAGCACATCGACGACCGACGCTTTTTTTCCTACATACAGTTGCATGAGTTTGAGGCACTTTTGTTTTCAAGCAATAGGGGCTTCGAGTATTATTTCTCTGAGGCATGTGCCCAAAAGACGGCGGCCATCATCTCTTCTTACGCCAATCCAGAGGACATAAATACTTCTCCTCAAGGTGCCCCATCAAAAAGGATCCTGGCTATTAAGCCGGATTATAACAAGGTGATTGAAGGCAATCTCATCGCGTTGGAAATAGGTATCAACACCATCCTAGACAATTGCCCTCGGTTTGCAGCCTGGGTAAACCGTATAGTAGACTGCTGTAAGGATTAGGCTGATGAATCATTTAATATTATAAGGTATAATGAAAAATAGATTTTCCATAGATGATGTTTATCGGGCTTATCAAAAATTCAAGTCCTATATTCATTAAGAATCATTTTTCAATAAAATATCGGTCACAAGGCCTGAAGAAGATATATATCATTTCCGAATTATATCCCGTTTCCTGCTTTCTTATTTGGGAAAGGGCATTTATCCTAAGTCATATAAAAACAAGAACATAAAGGCTTATATTGGACCAACCTATATCCGGACGCACCATAGTGCGTCCCTACAAATCGTGCACCATCCCTACCAGTCACACAGGGCGTAGAAGGATGTAGTGGCTCACCCGATGAATATAGGGGATTGTTTAGCT
>HF988516.1 GCA_000431975.1 Prevotella sp. CAG:924
CGACAAGATCGACAAAGCCCATGGCGAAGAAGCAGAACATGACCGGGATGATATAGATGGTCTTGTTTGATTTCATGTGTTATTTAATTCTATTTCGGTGCAAGAAGGCAAGTTATCGTTATTTTAACTTGCTTTCCTGCACCGAAGGACTTAGATTGAATATTAGCTTAATAAGGGAAGAGAGTTACATGGCCGTCAGCTCCAGTACATGGCTCGAGCCGTCAACGGCAGAGAGGAGAGGCAGGCCGATCTTCATGAGATAGTCACCTGTGAATGATCCGGAAAGACCTTCCTGACCCTTTGCGAGGTTGATCTCCTTGACGGTGTAAGTCAGTGTGGGGTTGAGGCCTTGCAGCTTCACGTTGAGCACAGGCTCCTTGAAGCGTGGATGCAGGTCGTAGGCAAATACGACGGCGCTCTTCTTGTCTTTGGTCACATAGTTGACGGCGGCGTGGTTGCTCTCATAAGGTGAGATCAGCTTGAACATGTCACCATCGAGGATGACGGGCTCCAGTCTGTGGTAGTTGGCTACGGCTTGTTGGCAGAGCGCGTAGTCCTCTGGTGAGAGCGATGCCATGTTGATATCGAAGCCGAGCTTGCACATGCTTGCCACATCGAGGCGGAATTTCATGCTGGTGTTCTTGTTCCATTCAGTGACGTGGGACGCCATGGCTTTAACGGGGAAGAACTTCGACATGCTCCACTGGATGTAGACACGCTCAAACGGGTCGGTGTCATCGGAGCACCAGAACTCGGTGAAATATTTCAGAGCCTCGTAGTCGCAGCGTGCACCACCTCCCGAGCAGAGCATCATCGGCAGGTCGGGATATTTGGCTGCTACACGATGAATCACATTGTAGAGCCCTCTGACATAATCGACGTAGAGATTGCCTTGATCTTGGTGCAGGTAGGGCGAATAGATATTGGTGATAGGGCTGTTGCAGTCCCATTTGAAATAGGCTACGCCGGGATTCTGCGTCAATATCTTGTCAATGATGCCGAACACATAGTCCTGTACTTTTGGATTGGCCAGGTCGAGGACGAGCTGGTTACGGTAGTAATAGGGCTTGCGTGCAGGTTGCATGATGACCCAGTCGGGATGTTTCTCAAAGAGCTTGCTCTTGGGATTGACCATCTCCGGCTCTATCCACAGACCAAACTTCACTCCGGCCTCGTCGGCAGCTTTGGTAAGGGCCTTGATTCCTCCGGGCAGTTTGAAGTGGTTGGGCTCCCAGTCACCCAGGCCGGCCTTGTCATCGTTTCTGGGATACTTGTTGGCAAACCATCCGTCATCGAGGAGGAACATGTCTACTCCCAGTTTCTTGGCTTCTTTCATCAAGTCGGAGAGACTTTGCTGGTTGAAGTCAAAAGCTGTGCTCTCCCAGTTGTTCAGAAGTGTCATACGGTCGCCTGTTCCGTTCTTTAGCTGATAGAGTCGCGCCCAGTCATGGAGATCGCGGCTGGCAGGACCTGAGCCTTGATCACCGAGCGTGAAGATGAACTCCGGCGTGACGAAAGTATTACCCGGTTTCAGCTTGTAGGCAGAAGCATAGGGGTTGATGCCCGGGATGACGCGCAGGCCACCTACGTTGTCCACTTCGAAGGTACATCTGAAGTTACCGGTCCATGCTATCGTTCCAAGCATCACACGGCCTGTGTTTTCGGTGGCGGGAGCGTCCAGATCCAGCTCGAAGAACGGCTGTGAGTGCATGGCTGCTCGTGTGCCGAGCTTGGTGTCGATAATTTTCTTACCGAAGGTGAGCTGCTGCACGGCAGGCTGGGCCTCACGGGCCCAGTCGCCATGGTAGTTGGTGAGGAAATACTTCTGAGAATTGAAGTAGAGCATGGTGCTGGCGTACTTCCAAAGTGAGATGTCTTGGTTCTCGTTGTTGGTGATCTCACTCCATGCCTTGATGACATTCTGTTTGGGGTAGGCAGCATAGTGAAGGCGCACTTCAACGGCATACACACTGTCAGCGAGGGTTATGATGGTCTCCGTACCTCCTTCTATCGCTTTCGTCTGCGAGTCCTTATAGTAAAGGTAGGTGGTATTGTTGCCGTCAGGATGTGTCAGTGCCAGTGCCGGTTCGAAGAAGTCTTCGCCACCCGAACACATATATGCCTCATGGCCACGCTTGCTTACGCTTGCATCGGAGCCGGTGTCCATGGTCCAGTCGAGTTTGTCGGCATCGGAAGCGTTGAGGAGCTTGTCGCCGAGATAAACCATGTATAGGCGTCCGTTATTGTTGACCTGCAGAATCAGATCGGTGTTGTCGGTAGACACGCGGATCGTCTTTTGTGCGAAGGCAGCCATTGTCGTGATCAGCAGAGCTGTCATGATCATGCAGAGCTTTTTCATCGTCATACTGGAATTACATGCCAAGTTTATAAACCTTTATCTGCGAGAAAGTGGACTTGCCGCCCTCAGAGTAGAATTTGACAGAGTCATAGGGCTTGGTCGGGAATACGAGGTTGGTCATGGCAATGCGTCCGCCATCGACGAAGAGTTCTACGGAACACTTGTCAACGAAGACGTCTACATGATAAGTCTTGCCCTCGCAGAGGTTCAGCGGAGCCCATGTGCCGAGTGCGAAGTCGTTCTGATAGTTAATGGCATTTTCTATGCGCATAGGTTTCTGTCCCTTGCTAGCACGTGCGGCGTCGGCCTTCTTCTCGATGTCATGAGGCTCAGCCAGTTTGCCAAAGTCGGTCAGTCCGCTTTGTGTACGATCCATTACGGCACGCATCTGCTTGAGGTCGAGATAGATCATGGTCTTCTCGTTCTTGTCGTTGTAGATCTCTATTCCGGCTGTTCCGTCAGCAGCGGGCGTGACATCGAATTCCATCTCGAAGGCTCCGTCGAATCCGGCAGCAATGCCTTTCTTCTCAACACTTGCGTCGGTCTTTATATTTTCGATGGTCTTCGTATCCTTTCTGATGGCTTTCACCTCAGGAGCGACATTGGCAGCTACATAGTAGTGACCGTCCTTAGTGTAGAGTGAGAGCTCGCGTGGCAGGGCATTGGCACCTCTGTACTGCTTGATGGGGGTGACGTTGGCATACTGCCAGTTACTCATCCACGGCAGGGCGATCACGCGGTCACCGGTGTTAGAGAAGCATACGGTCGCATAGTGGTCCTTACCATAATCGAGCCACTTGGGTACGTGCGGGTCGTCAACACAAGTGAAGTTCTTTCCATCAAAGTCGCCTACGAAATATTCTGTTGCGCTTCCGCCGAAGAGACAACCGGGATTAACGTTCATGAGCATGACGTACTTCATGTTGTTCTTATCACCGTTTACAGGCAGCTTGACGAAGTCAGGACACTCATACTGGCAGGGCTGCATGCCGTAGCCACGTCCGAAACCACTGATATAAGTCCATTTCTTCAAGTCGTTGGAGGTGTAGAAGCGCATCTCCTTGTCGGCAGACACGATCATGTACCATGCCTTTGCCGGCTCATACCAGAACACTTTCGGGTCGCGGAAGTCTTTGAGTCCGTCGAAAGGTCTGAGCACAGGGTTACCCTCATATTTGGTGAAGGTGCGTCCGTTGTCGGTGCTGTATGCCATGCACTGTATCTGACCGTTCTTGTCGCTGGCCGATGTATAGAGGGCGATGATGGCTCCGTTGCCATATCCGGCCGTGTTATCCTTGTCTACGACAGAGCTACCTGAGAAGATGTGTCCCAGAGTGTCGCGTGCGATGGCGGGCTGGAGCTCTTTCCAGTGCATCAGGTCAGTGCTGACAGCGTGTCCCCAGTGCATGTTGCCCCACTTGGATCCGTAGGGATTATACTGGAAGTAGAGGTGATATTCACCGTCCTTATACACCATGCCGTTGGCATCGTTCATCCATCCGTAGGAAGGAGTGTGGTGGTAGATGGGACGATAATAGTCGGTGTTCTCGACGCTCCATGTGTCAGACATGGTGAGGTTCTTGAGTGCGAGGGCATCAGGACTGATGTTGAGGATCTTCACGGTAGCTGTCTTGCCGTTGCCCAGTGCGAAGGGTACGCAATAGTCGGTCTTCTGTTGGGCTAGTCTGACGTCCATCCATGTGTCGGCAGGAGAGCCGGTGGAGAGCAATACTTTTGCCTCGTCCTTATTCTCTTCTATGGGGAGTATGAGATATTTCTTGGGGTTGTTGATCTTGACGATGGTGGTGTCGCCACTACGGGTTACCTTTATGTCTTGTGCTGATGCAGCAGATGCGGGAAGAAGGCATGCGGCGGCAAAAATGGTTGCAAGTTTATTCATGTTATTCATAGGTGATTTTTTTATTAATTCGTGATTTCAGGCTGCAGGCTCATCCGTTAATGGTGGAGTGGACTGTAGCATTGTAGTTTTTGTATATATTCCGGTACCGTAGCAATGGCTACGAGTACCGGAATATAAGTTTAGGATCTGTTAGGATCTGTTCGCTTCGTTGTATTAGAACCGCAACGATGCTGTGAATTCTACGGTGAAGGGGCGCAGGTAGCTACCTGTCATCAGATGGCCGTCATACTGTTTTGCCTCGTCTTTTGTGATGAGCTCGGCTCCGGCAATGCTACCCTTGGCACCAGTCTGATTGAGGAAGTTGACAACTGAGCATCCCAGTGACAGCTTCTTGTTCACCTGCCAGTTGACGCCGCCGAAAGTCTCCCAGTGTCCCTTGAAGTAGTAAGCCTCGTTGATGTTGGCGTAGGTCTTGCTGAAGTAGCGGAAGCTGGTCCAAATCTTGATGTCCTTTGTGATCATGTAGCTCGGGTCGATCTCAATGAGCACCTGAGGAATCTCTGCAACGATGTTGCCGGTGGCATTGATGCTGCCCTCGTATCCATCGGAGAACTTGACAGAAGTTTCATACTTCTTGTAGGTCGGCTTCTGGTAAGTGAAGAGGAAGTGGAAGTCGAAGCCCTTGAACGGGTGGGCAACGATGTCGGTGGTCCATCCCAGTGTCTGGATATCGTATGTAAGCGGTGCTGCCATGATCTCCTCGTTGTGCTGGAGGTTCAGGGTAGAGTTGTTGTTCGTCTTTGAGATGTAAGAGAACAATGATGTGAGGCTCAACCAAGAGTTGTTGTAATAGATACCGGCACGTCCCAGAGGTACGGAGATCTTGTCAGTGTTAGGCAGTGTGGCCGGTGCGAAGTTCTCCAGTCTCGGGTGCTGGACGATGTATGTGAAGTCACCGGTAAAGCCGAAGCTTTTAGTCAGCTTGTAGGTAACGGCAGCGGTGAGGTCATAGTTCAGCCAGTTGTAATCGAGTGATGTGGGCTTGATGACCGTAGTGCCGTCAGGAGCAGTAGCGCCGAGATGATAGTCGGCAAAACGTCCTACATACTCACCATTGGCGTTCTTGACAGCTGCGTTCTCGCCGTTGAGTGCCTGCCACTCGAGGCGTCCACCATAGTAGACGTTGAGGTTAGGCGTGATGTCCCAGTCGTGCGTGATGTAGAGTGCCAGCTTGTTCTCATGGCCCTTGTAATACTCCGACGCGTTCTTGTTGAAGTCGTAGAAATAGTTGTTATGCTTGTTGGCATCGTAGAGTCTTACGGCATAGCTGCCGTCGGAAGGCACGCTCTGATCGTACATTGTGGTGTTGGAGGTGTAGTCGATGTTGTAGTACCACTCGTTGACACCGATGCGCAGGGTAGAGGTCTTGAATTTCTTAGAGAGCTCAGAAGTGAACATCAGCTCGTCGATGTCACCGCTGTTGAGACAGGACATACGGGTCTGCACATAGTCACCGGTATAGGGCGTGAGTTGTCCGTCTATTCCACGTGTGACATAATTGTATGCGTTGTTTCCGCTTACCTTGATGAGTGACATGGGAGACTGATATACCACGGCACCGTGTGCATTGTCGTAGCGACCGATGATTTTCCATGTCAGTCCGTTGTCCCATCTGTAGGTGTTCATGAGGGTCACCTCGCTGGAGCGGTTCTCAGAAGCATCATACAAGGTGGTCTGCTTCAACTGACCGGTACGCATGTCGCGGTACACGATGTTGTTGTCGGTAGGCAGGTAGGAGGTCGTTCCAAGCTTGAAGTCGCCATACTCCTTGACACTTCCGTCACCTACATATATAAAAGGTGCTGACTGTGTGGCAAAGGTATAGACAGGATGGCTGTTGGAATAGTGGTAGATGGCTGTGAACTCACCGCGACCTTTGTCGTAGAGCTTGGTCAGGGCAGCCTTGTAGATCTGCGTGCGGTCCTGATAAGGGGTGAGTTTGATCTTGAAAGTTCCCGGATCGAAGTCCTGGTACATGTTGGCACTGTAGTACCAGCCATTGCCGATTGAGCCGGTGAGGTTCAGGGAGAACTCCTGAAGTCCGAAATGATTTGACTTGTAGTCAAGCTTTCCATGAAAACCTTCCTGACCGAGTTGGGTGAAGGAGTTGACGGCATATCCGATGTTGCCGGTGGTGATGGCCGTCTCTGAAATTTTCAGAAGTCCAACATGACTTAAACTTGCGTCCGAACGCCAGTTGGAGTTAACAGAATGCGGGTTAGTAGCATAAGTAACCGGCAGACCGTTTTCAAGTACATTGACATCGGCCGAGGGTAGACCAATCTGGATCTCACGAGGGCCGTTAGCACTTGATGCGTTGAGCATCACGTTGCGGTTGCCTTCCTCTTTTGAGGAACCTTCATTATCGCTCTTATTTGTCTGTGCTTGGACGCAAGTAGAGGCAAATAATGACATAAGGGCAACCAAACCAAATCTTGTTGATGTTTGATGGAATATTCTCATAATCATCAAAAGTTTTTATTTAATAGTTTAGTTATGTAAATTTTTCGACTGCAAATGTAATGTATATTGTGTCGTATGGGTTTGAATAATGTTACATAGATATATAAAAAAATCGTTCATGTAACATATTTAGCATTATACAAGCAGTTATAGCCGCAATATTCGTATGTATTTAATAAATATTCATACTATGAACGTTTTCTTTAAAGAAAGTTATGAGTGCATCTACACGCATTGGAACTTTAAGAAACAAATGTCATATAGAATAAATACGAATAAAAAACATAGTTATGGAAAGATTTTTTGCAATTTGGAAGTATTGTTATGTACTTGTCCTTTTAAATAAAAATCATTATTTGTAATCAGTTTGACATTTCGACGGCTAAGATCCTTGTATGGTATGGAAGATGACTTACTAAAAGTTTGTGCGCCTATCGGATGATCTTTTGCCGACCTTGTTATTATTATCAATTGTTATCATCTTACTGTTAGAACCTCGAAGGTGTTGGCATTCTTAGGTGGATACAGAATGAATGATGTTGAGATAGGCTCTTCGTAGTTGGAAGAATAACTTTTATAGGATGTAAAAAAATTACATTATTTCAGAAATTAATATGAAATATGAGGGTATGGAAAGGGTCCTCATCCATCAGTCATACATTTCCTAATTGTATGGAAAATTAAGGTCGGAAGGTAACCGAATGTTGGTCGTAGTGCATCTAAATTTACATATAGATATGATTTATTTATTACATATTTACTCTATATGATACTTGCTAGCCATCTGACTGTCATTATAGATGCAAAGTATGAAACGGAATATATCAGTGAAGTAATGCGCTTTTGATGGGGACTTCCCATAGATGCTTTGATGGACGAGCCCAACCTTTTCTAATCTCGATCCTTATCTCTGTCTCTTCTGATAGGTATGAGGTAAGGCTGGTCTAAGTTCGCGGGTATCGGCCTTCCTCAAATGGATCGTATGAGTGTACGGTTTCATTAGCCTTTCCATTCTAAGAGGGATATTGTAGTGAATGATATTCGTCCTTATCCTGCAACAGTAATATTGCGGAAGCATATAATCTGAATCGGCATCAGTACACCTTCGCAAAGTAGTATATGGCTACTTGATCAAGTAGCATAATGCTCAATAGCCAAGTAGCATAATACTCAATGGTCAAGTAGCATAATGCTCAATGACCAAGTAGCATA
>HF988517.1 GCA_000431975.1 Prevotella sp. CAG:924
GTCCTTTGTAGAACACCCTGAAGGCATCCTTGGCATATCCTTCACCGAGCAGGGTAAAGCTGGATGCGGTGGCTCCTTCAACGGTCTTACCGCGGTAATACACCTTGAAGTTGCTTACCATATAGTCGTTGTTGTGATGGTGATGTCTTTTATTTGCGTGCGAGCAATTGTTGTGACTTTGGCAGTGGTGTATGTCGCAGTCGGATTGAGGACACTGGGCACGAGATATTGCGGGCATGGACAAGGCAATAAACAATGTCAGGATAGCTGTAAGAACTTTCATAATGATGAGCTTTTAAATGATAGAATGTTTTATTTGTTTAGACGTATTTTGTAATGAAAAAGTTTATCTTGTTAATGTGTTTATTAAACTCTCACAAGTGGATAAACCTTCATCAAGAGACATCTAAATTATGTTCTTTTATGGTTTAATTGATTTTGAGTTAAAAAACTGATAATAGGAGAGAGGTGCGGTTAGTACAGATGAAGGAGAATTTAAAGAGCTTATCCTTTAAGAATGTGATAAACGGCGGCATATCTGTATAATGTCAGGTAAATGTCAGTTACAATTATCTGCTAAAAAGAATCCAATCTATACCTTTGCATTTATTTAAATGGTAAAGACATGAAAAAAAAGTTTTGGTCTGTTGTAGTAACAGCAATATTTATTCACATAAATTATGTAAGTGCACAGAATACCTATATCAATAGTGGAGATTCTGTTAAGAATATAATGTTGGAGAATATTGTCGTAGAAAGTAAAAACATTCTGTATAATACGGATGGAGAGACATATATTCCCAAAATGAGTCAACGTAAAGCGGCGGCCAATGGTTTTGATCTTATTGACAAAATGAAGATACCAGGTCTGAAAATAGATGAAGTGCAGAAAACAGTAAGCTCACTTACACCAGGAAAAGTCCAAATTCAAATCAATGGGGTTGAAGCGACAATAGACGAACTTATGGCATTATTGCCTTCGCAAATAAAGAGTATAAATTATATTACCATGCCGGGCATGAGATATGTCAAAGACGTATCCTGTGTACTGGATTTGAAAGTGGCACGAGTAGCTGCTGGATATGCCATGGGGATAAATGCAATGAATGCACTATCTACATTGTATAATGATGATAATATTTGGGGGCGTTTTAACTTTGGAAAATCAGAGCTGGGTGTACGCTATACATTCAAGTTTAATGATAACAACAAGGTCAATACAACAGAAAGACAACTTTTTCAAATGGGAACCGGATTGAAAAAAGAAATCAGTAAGGAAGGTAGGTATGAAGGAAGTAAATATAACGCACATAATCTTGCTTTGTCATATAACTATGCAGGTACAAAAAGAGTTTTTGACGTTAAACTAGAATCAGGATGGAACAGCTTTCCTGACCGTACTCTCATAGAAAATGTTCTTGATGACAACTCAAAGTATCAGTCAACAATAGACTATAAAGATAAAGGCCGTTCAGCAGCTGTCAAACTATACTATGCCGAGAAATTTAATGAACGACATGAACTCTCTGCATATTTAACCTTGAGCCAGTCTGAAAGTGATTATGAAAGAGGTTTTCAGATGCCATACGCCAAGGAGCAATACAATGTAGATGGGAGTAAATATTCGGTATACGGGGAGCTGAACTATTCCATCAGATTCAAAAAGAACTCAATTCTGGCATTCGGATATCAGCAAGGTGGAGCATATACAAGTAATGATTATATCCAACCGGATGATAACTCATTTGCAGCGAGGATACATGACGATATGCAATATCTTTTCACTGAATATTCAGGAAAGTTCAATAGCCTAAGTATGAAATTAGGTATTGGCGGGAGCCATGAACACTTCTGCAATACAACATCGTCGTATTCCTATTGGATGTTCAGACCAAATGTAAATCTGCAATATACCTTTACGGATAATTTGTCTTTATCATATCAATATCAGAATGAGTGCAATACCCCGTCACTTTCACGACTTACTCCTTTTCTTAAAAGGGATAACTATTATGAATATTCAATAGGGAATGAAAAGCTGAAGCCTTATCATTCCAATATGCACACAATAAAGTTTACATATGCGACCAAACCTTCATATATTTACTTGTCTGCAAATTATGTCATGAACAATAACAGTATCGTTGAGTGTCCCGTAAAAAGGATGGAGAGTAATAATGAAACATATTTCCTATATACGGAGGATAATGATGCCGATACTCACAGACTACAGGTCAACTTGTATGCAGATCATTACTTTTTCAATAACAAAGTGCTGATTTATGTGATGCCAGGCTTTGTCCGCGACATAGTAAATGGAAAAGAATATACACATACAAACAGTTGCTGGAATGTAAGAGCAGGGGCAAGTGCATATTTAGGGAGATTTACTATTGACTGCGACTACTCTTCGGCCGCAGAGTCTCTTTACGGAGAAACTCTTGTACGACAATATGGTTCTGCAAATCTGTCTGCTGCATACAAATGGAATGATCTATCAGTCAAATTGGGAATCAGGAATCTTTTCAATCCCAAAGGAGCAGGCTCCGAAACAGAACGTCTGTCCGAAATGGCATACAGTTATAATGAAACCAGAAATAAAGCCTTTGGTAATATGATTTACCTATCTGTTAGCTGGAACTTCTCTAACGGTAAAAAATCCAACAATACACGTGTAATAAATAAAAATGCATCAACAGATACAGGAATTATAAAATAAACGAAAAAGAACCGTTTTTGTATATCTTTTCAGGTATAATCCAATGTATATCACTACAATAACTTAAATATCATTTTGTGTATATGCGTTTTCATTTACTTAAGATACTGACTATCTTATCAATAGTAATATATCCTTGTTATGCCTATTCTCAAAATAGTGTAAAAGGAAGTATCAAGGATAACTATAATAATAGTATAACCGGTGCGGCAATAGCTATGCAATCTCTAAATGACACTCTCTTCGTCAGGGGGTGTATCTCGGATAATAATGGAAAGTTTCAGATTGATGATTTGCCATCCGGTGATTACAGACTGTCTGTTTCGTGTTTAGGTTTTACTTCTTATGTAGCAGACATTAGCTTGAAACAGACAACAACGCTTGATGATATAGTTCTTAAAGAAAAGGCAGAGAAATTGGATGAAGTGGTTGTCAAAGGCAATTCAGGGATAGAAAAAGCAGAGAAGTCCATATTGGTACCAACGGCATTGGAGAAAAAGCATAGTGTCAACGGATTCGATTTGTTGAGTGTCATGCAGATACCGGAACTTGATGTTTCTTCTGATTCCAAAAGCATATCAACTGTGACAGGAGGTGAAGTTGTCGTATGTATAGACGGGATGGAAGTCTTACAGGAGGAAATGAAAACCTTATTGTCAAAGAACATTCATAAGATAGAGTATGTACGTTCGCCAAGCGGCAAGTATGCAGGAAAAGCGGGCCTGATTAACATCATAACCAAGCCGAAGGATTTCGGAGGCAATGTATATGTATCCGCCAAGCAAGGATTTGTTTATAAAAATGGAGACTATACTGCATTTACTGATTTCACAAAAAACAAATGGAGTTTCTCTCTGACAGCTTCAGGTGACTGGTCGCGTTACTCCAGTTATACCGAGGGCAATGAACATTTCACATTTCTGGACGGTAAAGAGTTGTCACGCAACACCACCAACCAAAGTTCGTTGTATAAGGACAATAACCAGGCAATAAGACTAAAAGTGACATCTACCGGTGATAATTACAAATTCAATTCATATATCTCATTGAATAGACAGGAACAACCGGATAACGAAGTTATACAAAATACATATTATAGCGGTTTTATCGAAAGTCAGGCAGAAAAAAATAAAAATTTCTCCGGAAGAAATCTGTCTCCCTCATTTTATGCAAACTATTCTGTCGATCTTCCCCATAATCAAAGTCTGGGAATAACCGGAGCGGCTTCGTCTGGCAAGAATAAGTATTCAAGTCTGTATAATGAAAATAATCAGGTCATTTCATCCATGGTGAATGAAGATAATTATGGTATATCTGCAGACGCCATGTATGCCAAATCATTCAAGAATAATATGAGATTAGTTGCGACACTGTCTCATGACCATATGACATATAAGGATGTTTATAGTGGTTCATCCGAAGGAACACAGAGATTGTCAACCGACATAAGTCAGGGACTTTTGGAGTTCAGTCATTCCGGCACAAAATATTATTATTATATGTCTGCCGGTTTGGCAAATTCACATATTGTACTGAATGGCAAAGCCTATAATTATTCTAATCCGGTCGCTTTTTATGGAGGAAATTATGCTTTCAACAGCAATCATTCATTGAACCTGAACGGTTACTTCGTACATACATTGTTCGATCCGTCCAATAAAAACTCTATGACCGTGCCGGTATCCTTCTTTGAAAGTGTCCAAGGCAATCCTGATGCAGAGCCTTTGAAGGCATTCGGAAACATTGTATCCTACAATGGCCAATTTGGGAACTTTACATTCAATGCCTCTTTCAACGGTTATATGTATTTTGATAACATGGTTCACAAATATTATGCTGACAATGACATCATTTATAATACCACAGTCAATGACGGTACTTTCTATGGCAATATGTTGACAGCGACACTGACTTATGGCGCATTCAACAACACATTGCGGTTTAGTGCTACAGCTATTGAAGAATACAATATGGTGCGTGGGGATATTTATGACTTCTCAAAAAATATTCTTAGAGCGAGACTCTCTGTGACTTATCTTCTGAAAAGTTGGAGATTCAAATTCAATTATCGCACCCCATACAAGGCAATCAATATCCGGGGACCTTATTTTGTAACAAACAAGCCGGTGTATGAATTGCAGGTAGGCTGGACCCATAAATCATGGGATATTGAAGCTTTGGTAAGAAATCCTTTCAGCAAATATTACAAAAAACATATAACTATGGATTACGGATGCTACAATCAGGATACCTGGACATTCAGTGAGCCAAATGGGTGCAATGTTGTATTAAAACTAACCTATAGTTTTAGTTATGGCAAAAAGACAAAACGGGGTGATATTATTGTTGATAAATCCACTAAGGATGCTATCTTGAAGGAGGATAGAGAATGATTTTTTTTTGCATTTGAAGTATTTTCACTCAAAACTGAAATTCAATCTTATGAATTCCTGGAACATTGGAATTCATAACTAAGGCAAATAAGTCTGATGACTTATACTGGTATAGGTGGACAGAATATTAACACATAATATCTATACTTATCAAGAGTCATAATCCCAAATCGGTCATTAGAGATTTTTACTAACAAATTGTAAGTAAGCGTTTGCTTATATAGCTAATTATATTGCATGACGTTTAATTTTTGCTGTAAAAATAGTAGAAGCATGACAAAAAGAAAGAATGTTTTTCTAATGACCGATTTGGG
>HF988518.1 GCA_000431975.1 Prevotella sp. CAG:924
GAAGAAAACTACTTCGTTTTCCTCCTACTCGATTTTTAGTCTTACCTTATCTTATTACTCCTTAATTGGCCGTTGAATCGATAGGGAATAATGTCCTCTATCCAAAGAAGAGTTATAATTCCATCGAACTTATGCTAATCCCAATTGATATATGAATGCGAAGTGCGCCCTGGGATGGTTGGAAGTGTATCTTGGCTGTTGTGATGTTTGTTAGGATCCACGAATTGGCAGTTTTAATAGTAGAAAAGTAAGATGAGAACCGTCGTAGAAACTGATTTGGAGGTTTTCACTTAAGGGGTCGAGATGTACGGTCCGAAGGTGATATATACAGCCTTTTGGGAGCTGATGATGCCGTATGAAAAGTTGGGATAGAATGATAAGCGGACGCATTATAGTATGTCTTATAACTTGTCACTCTGTTCAAATGCAGGAGGGATCGTTAGCATGATAGCTATTAACTTTTATCTTATATCAACCGGTAACGATAGTTAAACTAGAAATATTATGGTTGACTTTCAAGGAAAATAGTGTAATAAATGATAGAATCCAGTGTAATTATGTCAAATATCAGACGGATGAATTAAATTTCCCATATAGTTATAAATAATGTTATAGTTCCTTGGATTATCCGAACTAATTCGTAACTTTGTTCACAAAACCAATCTAATTCTTATCAATCATGTTGAAGCTAAATTTAAGCTCGCAAATTGTTCTTAACAAGGTTCCTGAGCAGTATTATCATCCTCGTACAGCAGTAGAAAAGTCAGAATTGACTCGTGCTGAGAAAGTACCTACATCTATCTTCTCCAAGGCTGAAGAAGGTGCAAGCTATATTGCTCAGCGTATAGAAAACGAGATCCGACAGAAACAACAGACTGGCCAATATTGTGTTCTCGGTTTGGGTACAGGAAATTCCCTTACTCCTGTATTCAATGAGCTTATTCGTCTGCATAAGGAAGATGGCTTGAGCTTTACCAATGTCATTGTGTTCAATGCATACGAGTATTTCCCTTTGGCTAAAGATGCAGCCAACTCAAGTATTAATCAATTGAAACATCGTTTCCTTGATCATATAGATATTAATCCTCAGAACGTATTTTCTTTTGATGGAAATATAGCACAGGATCGTGTTCAAGAGTCATGCCGTCTGTACGAACAGCGTATTCAGAGCTTTGGCGGCATTGATGTGATGCTGCTGGGTATCGGTCGTATCGGTAATATTGCAACTAACGAGCCAGGTTCCGGACTGACCTCTTCTTCTCGTCTTATCCTTATTGATAATATGACGCGTGAAGAGATGACGATGAGCTTTGGCTCTCAGGAAAGTGTACCTCCTTGTTCTATTACGATGGGAGTGTCGACGATTCTTAAAGCCCGTAAGATATTCCTGACGGCTTGGGGAGAAGAAAAAGCTGATATTATCCAGCAAAGTGTGGAAGGACCTATTTGTGATACCATTCCTGCAACATTCCTGCAGACACATAATGACGCCCATGTCGTAGTCGATTTGGCAGCAGCTGCAAAGCTCACGCGTATTGTTCACCCTTGGCTGGTGACGAGCTGTGAATGGACGGATAAACTCACCCGTGCGGCACTTGTATGGCTTTGCGGAGTGACAAAGAAACCTATTCTGAAGCTGACAAATAAGGATTACAACGAGAATGGCTTGAGTGATCTGCTTGCGTTGTATGGATCAGCCTATAATGCAAATATTAAGATCTTCAATGATTTGCAGCATACTATTACCGGTTGGCCCGGAGGCAAACCCAATGCTGATGACACGTATCGTCCGGAGCGCGCTACACCGTTCCCGAAGCGCGTGATCATCTTCTCTCCGCATCCTGATGACGATGTGATTTCCATGGGTGGTACGATCCGTCGTCTGGTGGAGCAGGGACACGATGTGCATGTCGCTTATGAGACTTCTGGTAATATTGCCGTTAATGACGAGGAGGTCACTCGTTTCATGCACTTTGTCAATGGATTTAATCAGATCTTCGCAGAAGACAAGGATCAGGTCATTAAGACGAAGTATAAGGAGATCAAGAAATTCCTCGCTAACAAAAAGGAGGGCGATATAGATACACGCGATGTTCTTACCATAAAAGGATTAATTCGTCGTGGTGAGGCTCGTACGGCTTGTACATATAATCATATACCTCTTGATCATGTGCATTTCCTCGATCTGCCCTTCTATGAGAGTGGTAAGATTGAGAAGCTGCCGATGACAGAGAAGGATGTGAATATTGTGCGTGAACTGCTGAAGGAGGTTAAGCCCCATCAGATTTATGTGGCTGGCGACCTCGCAGATCCCCACGGAACGCATCGTAAGTGTACCGATGCCGTTCTTGCAGCTATCGATCTGGAAAAACAGGATAAGGCAGAATGGCTCAACGATTGCCGAATCTGGATGTATCGAGGAGCATGGGCAGAATGGGAAATCGAGAATATCGAGATGTGCGTGCCCATGAGCCCTGAAGAGCTGCGGGCAAAGCGTAATGCTATTCTGAAACATTCCAGTCAGATGGAGAGCGCTCCTTTCTTGGGTAATGATGAGCGCCTGTTCTGGCAACGTTCCGAAGATCGCAATCGTGGCACGGCAACCCTTTATGATCATCTGGGACTTGCATGTTATGAGGCTATGGAAGCTTTTGTAGAGTATAAGCCTCTGTAATTACCTTATTTATATAGCAAATGAAGAAGAATTCGAAAATAGTTTGGCTTATTGTTATTGTGGTGGTAGTGCTGCTTTGTATGGGCGCATGCAATAGTTATAATGGCTTAGTTAATAAACAAGAAACAGCCACGACAGCACTTGCGAATGTACAGGCAACCTATCAACGCCGGGCAGACCTCATCCCAAACCTCTCCAAGACGGTACAGGCTTATGCCAAACATGAGGAGAAAACTTTTGAGGAAGTGACGAAAGCACGTGCAACAGTTGGACAGATACGGCTTGATGCTGATAATATAACACCGGAAAAGCTGCAGCAGTTCCAAAAGGCACAGGGTGACCTTACTCAGGCGCTCGGCAAATTGATGGTCGTCGCTGAACGGTATCCGGATTTGAAGGCTAGTGAGAACTTCAAAGACCTGCAAATTCAACTCGAAGGTACGGAAAATCGTATTAATGAGGCACGTCAGCAGTATAATGAGGCTGTCCAGGACTATAATCAGAGTGCACGACGTTTCCCAAATGTGATCTTTGCCTCTATGTTCGGCTTTGATCGTATGGCTAAGTTTGAGGCCGCTGCTGGAGCGGAGAAAGCTCCTGAAGTGAATTTCGATTGATCTTTTCTATTTGCAAGATAAATGGGGCGCAATAATAGGATAATACCTGTTATTGCGCCTTTTTTATCTTAAATATGCGCCTTTTTGTCATGATTTCAGAAAAATGTGCCTAAAAATGGATTTTTTTTGTTCAAATGTTTGCACGGTATTAGAATTTGACGTACCTTTGCAAACGCAATCAAGAATTAAGCAATACTTCTTAAAGTTTTACTTCCTTCATGAGAGCCACCGAGAAAAGTGGTGCTAAAATCTGCGCCTCTTTTCAAAGCGAAAACAAATGAGTTCTTTGAGAGACTTACATAGACAGTAACAGTACAGGAAGCACATCCGGCTGTGAAAGCAGCCGGAGGGTAGA
>HF988519.1:0-40755 GCA_000431975.1 Prevotella sp. CAG:924
ACCGATTGCACTTCTATCTTGAACTTGCGCAGTCCCTATGTTATGTCATTGCTTTTCCCTATGGCTTTCATTCTTCTTTCGGAATCCCATCCGTCACTTTGTCTTGACGCAACCCACTACATTTGACAAATGTTAATGAATCATTTGGCGATGGAACGAAATATCCTTAAGATCTCTAACGATTTTTGGGAAATCGTCTGCTTGTCATGCTTATAAATAGAGACGCTATGAGAGAGAACTATCCGTTTCTTCAACCGATAGACATCAGTCAAGACATATCAGCCTTCAGCTTCTCTACCTTTCTCTTAGCTTCCGGCAGATCCGGGCAAAGTTCGAGAGCTTTTTCATAATTGCGTAAGGCTGCTTCCCTCATACCTTCGTGTTCGCAATCCTTAGCCATAATCACATATTCAACAGCCAGCCGCTTGAGATATTCATCTTTCTTATGTGCTGCTTCCTTAAGTGCTTCAATCTCTTTGCGTTGCCGGTTGATGATGTCAAGCTTTCGTCGGATATACCGGCGGGCTACAGGTTTCTCGATATCATAGCGGCTATGGATGGCTAGAAAGAAGGAATCGAGTGCCTCCTGCATGTTACCCCGATCGAATGCTTGTACGGCATCATAATATTCCTTATCGGCCTTGCTCTGCTTCAGGGCGACCGCTATGGCATGATTATCATTATACCGAGTGGCGAATTGGGCCACTTCATTGCGGACAAAGATGTCGCTTCTTTGGATCGGCGCCTTCAGCTGAATGCCTTCCAATGAGGTACACCTAGATAGAGCGACATAGGTCTGTCCACCTGCAAATACGCCACCAGAGAAGTCGATCCGGACACGCGAGAAGGTCAGTCCCTGACTTTTGTGTACCGTGATCGCCCAAGCCAATCGGATAGGAAACTGTTCGTATGTACCGATTTCTTCTTCTTCTATTTTTTTCTCTTTATCGTTGTACCTGTAACGCACATTGGCCCATTTGGCACGCTCTACGGCATATTCCTTTCCTTTCTCTGTACGTATGTAGATGACATCATGTGTATCGTCATCGAAACCAATAACTGTACCCAGAGTGCCATTCACCCAACGATGGTCGATATCGTTTTTCACGAAAAGGATCTGAGCTCCCAGTTTCATCTCTAATTCCTGCGGAGTCGGCAGACTTGATTGCGGAAAGTCGCCTTCGATGATACCCTGAAATATCTCACTGCCACCTTCCAGTGCATCGAGTTCCTGACGATTGATATAATCTACGACATCGCGACGTGCGGAAAGCGTGATGCTCAATGGTGAGTCTTGGTTTTGGGGGGCCTGTTCCGTTTGTGCTCCGTTCTGTTCCACACGTTTGTTAAGTAATGCCAGATCGGTATCGCTGACTTGCGATACACGTATGTGATCGAGAATGCTTATAAACGTTGGATCGCTTTGGCGGTAGACCTTGCGAAGTTCTATGGAGACCAAAGGCATCTGCCGGAATACATGGGCATAAAAGAAAAAGGCAGAGGGATAGAAGGGCTCGAGGATCTGCCGGGCATCACTTGTCACAACGGGCTCAAGCTGATAGACATCACCTACCATCAATAATTGCTTGCCTCCGAAAGGCTCGCGCATATTTCCGCTATAGATGCGGAGTACCTTGTCGATAAAATCAAGCATGTCGGCACGCACCATGGATATCTCGTCGATAATCAGCAGTTCGAGTTCACGGATTATCTTAATTTTCTCCTTATTGTATTTCAGGGTTTGGCGGATATGCCGGGGAGTATAACGGATATCCGTTGGCACCAACGGATAGAAAGGCAGCTTGAAAAAACTATGCAGTGTAGAGCCTCCGGCATTGATGGCAGCAATACCCGTGGGGGCTAAGATGATATATTTCTTTTTGGTCGTGGCGGCTATGTACCGAAGAAAAGTAGATTTACCCGTCCCCGCTTTTCCTGTGAGGAAAAGCGACTGACGGGTAAACTGTATAAGTTGGAGTGCCTGTTGCATCTCCACATTCTTCGGATCTATCGGAATGATATCTTCTCTTTTGTCCGGCATAATTATAGGTTGTCGAGAGAAACGGCTTCCTCACGTGGCTGCCGCTTTTTCTCTTTTTTCGGTTCGGACGTAGAGGCGGCTCCGTTCTTTTCGGCCTGTCTCTCTGTCTCTTCCGGTTGCTCGATGGGGTTGCCCTCATCGTCCAGAATGATCTCTTCATGTGTCACGATGGTGGAGTCACGATGTGTGGTGTCGCGTTTCACCTGAGGTGCGTAACTCTGACATTGATACATATCCGGAGTGATGCCCGAGTCGTCGGGCTTCTCGAACTTTCCATGGTAGTTCTGGAAGGCCGGGTCGCCGAAGACAGACTGCAGGAAATAGCCACATATAGGAAGGGCTGTACGTGATCCCTGTCCTAAGGCTCCTGTGCGGAAGTGGATGGACCGATATTCGCCTCCTACCCATGCGCCGACTACAAGTCGAGGACTGACGCCCATGAACCAAGCATCGGAATGGTTGTTAGAGGTACCGGTCTTTCCACCGAACTCCGTATCCCGATATTTTCCGACATAGCCCCACAGGCTCTGCGATGTGCCACCCGGTTCGCGCATACCTCCCTGCAATAACTGTTGCATAAGGAAGGCACTCTTATAGGGGATCACCTGCTCGCCTTCACTATTGTCACGGAATACTTCATTACCGTCTTTGTCAAGAATACGGGTGACGAGCACGGGAGCATGGTGCTGACCATTGTCAGCCACAGTACAATAGGCATTGCACAATTCCTGCAGATTGACATCCGATGAGCCCAGTGCCAGTGATGGCGTGTCATCGAGCGGTGATACGATACCCATGGCCTTTGCTGTCTCAATGATGCGCTTAATGCCCATCTCCTGTCCGAGGCGCACGGCAACCGAGTTGATACTCTTGGCGAAAGCGCTCTTCAGCGGCATCGAGTCACCGGAGAAAGACCCATTGGCATTGCCCGGTGTCCATGTGGTCATCTCATGCTTCTTCTTGTCGTACACCTGCATGGAGATATACTCATCACGTCGCTTGTCGCATGGGGTGAGGCCCTGGTTCATGGCTTCCGTGTAGACGAAGAGCTTAAAGGTGGAACCCGGTTGACGCATGGCGCGCACCTTGTCATATTTCCACGTCTTGAAGTCAATGTCTCCGACCCAAGCCTTGACAGCTCCTGTCTGCGGTTCCATTGCCACAAAGGCACAATGCATGAACGATACCATGTATTTGATAGAGTCTTCTGACGTCATATCCTTGGTGATCGTTCCCTTGTCATAGTCGAAGAGCTTTACAGGATGTTTCCACTCCTTGTAATAATATCTCACAGAGTCGGGATCATTGGGGTAGCGGGCCATCAGAGCCTTATAGAAGGGCTGACGTTCTGCTATCTGTTGGATAAAGTCGGGAATAGGATTTCCATTCTCATCACGCCAAGGCTCCTGACGCATCCAGTTGGAATTCTGATTGCGATAGATGCTCCAGTGATTGTCAAAGTTGCGTTGCACCTGCTTCATTTCTTTCCGCACGGCATCTTCGGCATACTTTTGCATACGAGTGTCGATGGTGGTATAGATCTTCAGTCCGGAGTTGTATAGATCGTATCCGTTCTCCTCGCACCAGTCTTTCAGATCGTCTGCAATAGCTTCACGGAAGTACATGGCCTGTCCGTCATAGTTTTCTTCGACCTTAAAATCGAGTTTGATGGGAATCTGTTGCAGCGAGTCGCATTCCTCACGTGTCAGGTCTCCGTGAGTGTACATATTATTGAGTACAGTGTTGCGGCGTGCCAGGCTGTTCTCAGGATTGAGTCGTGGATTATAGTAGGATGTTGCTTTCAGCATACCTACCAGAACGGCACACTGCTCTGTCGTCAGATCTTTGGGTGAACGGTTGAAATAGGTCTGTGCGGCGATCTTTATGCCATAGGCATTTGATCCGAAATCAACGGTGTTGGCATACATCGTCAGAATTTCTTTCTTGTTGTATACCGTCTCCAATTTTGTCGCGATGATCCACTCCTTACTCTTGATGATAAGTATCCGCACACCGGGAATATGTCCCAACAATCCTGTTGAATACTGCGAACGTACACGGAACATATTCTTGGCCAGCTGCTGTGAGATGGTCGATGCTCCACGGCTGTCATGCCGCAACAATGCATCTTTCACTACTGCGAACAGACCGATGGGATCGACAGCCAAACCACGCGGGCGCTTGTAGTAACGCTCATCCTCTGTGTCGATCAACGCTTTGAAGAAAGCAGGATTGACATCCTCGTATTTTACTGGGGTACGGTTCTCATTGAAGAACTTTCCGATCAGTTTGCCATCGGCGCTGTAGATCTCGGATGCCTGTGAGGTTTGGGGATCCATGATTCCGGAGAAATAGCCGGGGCTTTTACCGAAGAGCCAGAGGAAGTTGATGTCCACCAGTCCCAAATAAATAATAAAAGCGGCAATGCAGGAAACGATCACCAAGATGGTCTTGGTGTACCACGCCTTACCACGATAGAGAGATTTGTACCATGGCCAAAAGCGACGTGCTTTATCAAGAAGCCATGATAGGAGTGCTTTGATTTTTTTCATTATCGAAGTCTATAGAATAATCTGTCTTTGTGTGATTCTGCAAATTTACGAAAAACCTTATTTACTGCGTCTTTTCATCGATGTATTTTAAGATATCTTCAACGTTATCGGGAGCGAACCATCTGATTCTAGCGTCCTTCTTGAACCAAGTCATTTGTTTGCGCATATAGCGTCGTGTGTTCGATTGGATTTGCCGGACAGCCTCTTCATGATCAATCTTTCCATCAAAGTAATGGAACAACTCCTTGTATCCCACAGTATTAAGCGCATTGAGATGACGCAGAGGGTAGACACGGAGTGCCTCTTCTTCCATTCCTTCATTCATCATATCCAGTACACGGGCATTGATTCTGTCATACAGTTGCTCACGTGGACGTTCCAGACCGACTTTTATTATATCGAAGGTAGTACCGGAAGGAGTTGTACGTGTGTTGGACAGATTGCCCGGATTCTGTTTCCTCAAGTCCTGCTTGCGAAAGCTGGTATAGGTTTTGCCGGTCTGATGACAGATCTCAAGTGCATGTACTACGCGTCTTGGATTGTTGCGGTCGACTATGGCCCAGTGTTGAGGATCGAGCTGATGTAACTCTTCTACAAGGGCCGGCAATCCTTCTTCGGTCAGACGTCGCTTCATCTCTGTCCGCACATCGTCGCGAATGGTGGGAATATCGTCAATACCATCACATACGGCATCGATATACATCATACTGCCTCCAGTCAGCAGCAAAGCGTCATGCTCTTTGTAGAGCCGGTCGAGCAGTGCCAGCACATCCTGCTCGTACATAGAGGCAGAATAATAATCTTCCAGATGATGATTGCCTACAAAATAATGCTTGGCTTTTGCCTGTTGCTTAGGCGTCGGAGCAGCAGTACCGATAGGTATTTCGGCAAATATTTGCCGGCTGTCGGCATTAATAATAGGGGAATGTAAATGATGGGCAAGACGGAGCGCCAGTTCCGTCTTGCCCACCCCTGTAGGACCAAGTAAAACGATCAGATGTTTCACTTCTATGGTATATTGTCTTTATGTGGCGATTGCAACTTGTCCCTCTAAAGACTTTCTGTTGCTCGTCAATAAAATAGTATTATCGTATGATGCCTCGCTTTGAAGAGGATACAAAGTCGATAATATATTGTATTTCAGGAGTTACCTGCAGCTCGCTCTGTATCTTCTTAATACCATCAGCCATTGTTCCCTGACTATAGAGCAGGCGATAGGCATTGTGAATAAGGTCTATCAGATCGTTGCTGAATCCACGGCGACGCAGGCCGACGAGATTGATACCAGCATAGCGTGTAGGCTCTTTGCCTGCGATGATATAGGGTGGGATGTCCTGTGAGAAGCGGCAACCGCCCTGGATCATGACATAACCGCCAATGTGGCAGAACTGGTGGCAGAGAACAGATGCTGAGATAATGGCATTGTCATCGACCGTCACCTCTCCTGCGAATTTTGTTGAGTTGCCAATGATCATCCCGCTACCCATCACACAGTCGTGTGCGATATGCATGTTTTCCATCAGGAGATTGTGATCACCTACGATCGTCTTGCCTTTCGAGGCAGTGCCACGTGAGATGGTCACATTTTCACGTATGGAATTGAAATTGCCCACAACACAGAGAGTATCTTCACCTTTGAATTTCAGATCCTGCGGTTTGGTAGAGATACTGGCACCGGGGAAGATCTCATTATTGTTGCCGATACGGGCACCATAATTGATCGTCACACTGTTCTGCAACACGTTGTTGTCACCGAGTACGGTGTTACGGTCGATGAAGCAGAAGGGACCGATAATGTTGTTGTCTCCAAGTTGGGCCTCCGGATGAACGTAGGCCATCGGGCTGATGTGATTCATAGTAAAGTAATTACTTATTTTTAAGATTTACCCAACGATATCTGATATTGCCGGGCTTTTATTTGTTCTTGACGATCTGTGCTGTGAAGGTAGCTTCCGAGACTACGTGCTCGCCGACAAATACATATCCCTTCATCGAACTGATGCCGTGACGGATGGGGTGCAACAGTTCTACACGGAACAGCAGAGTGTCGCCGGGTACGACTTTCTGACGGAACTTCACATCATCGATTTTCAGGAAATAGGTCGACCAGCGCTCGGGCTCCTCTACTTGTGAGAGGACAAGCAGACCACCGCACTGAGCCATCGCCTCCACCTGCAATACTCCCGGCATGACAGGCTCGTCAGGGAAGTGGCCCTGGAAGAACGGCTCATTAGCCGTTACATTCTTCACGCCTACGATGGTTGTCGCTCCCATGGCCACAACTTTATCGATGAGCTGCATGGGGTAACGGTGGGGAAGAAGCTGGCGAATGCGGATATTGTCCATCAGAGGCTCTTCATTGGGATCGTAGATAGGAGCTTGGATCTCGTGCTTACGGATCTCCTTACGCATCTGGCGGGCAAACTTATTGTTGATCGTATGACCGGGTCGTGTGGCCACGATACGTCCTTTGATAGGCTTACCGATCAGGGCCATATCACCGATGATGTCGAGAAGCTTATGACGTGTGCACTCGTTGTCCCACATGAGGGGCTTGTGTTGGATGTATCCGATCTTGTGTGCGTCGATATGAGGCACATGCAACAGGTCGGCCAGTGTGTCGAGCTTGTCCTGTGTCGTCTCACGCTCGTAGATGACAATAGCATTATCAAGGTCGCCGCCTTTGATGAGATTGTGCTCAAGCAGTGGCTCAATATCACGTACGAAGACAAACGTACGGGCAGGTGAGATCTCCGCGGGGAAGTCCTCCATGTTGTCGAGCGTAGCAAACTGAGAACTGATGAACTTGGAAGGGAAAGAGCACATTGCCGTGATGGAGAAGTCATCATCCGGCAGGATTGTGATACAAGAGCCTGTCTGCTCATCCTTTACCTCAATCTTCTTACGGATATAGTAGAAGTCTTTCGGGGCATTCTGTTCCACAACTCCCACTTCACGGATCTTCTCTACATAGAGGATGGCAGAGCCGTCAAGAATAGGGAACTCAGGACCGTTGACTTGGATGAGACAGTTGTCGATGCCCATGGCATAAAGGGCTGCCATACCATGTTCAACCGTAGAGACACGTACATCGCCTTGCTGGAGAACGGTGCCGCGCTGGGTGTCGCTCACGTTATCGGCAATGGCATCGATAACAGGCTCACCTTCCAGGTCAATGCGTTTGATCTTGTAGCCGGTATTTTCGGGTGCGGGGTTGAAAGTGACGGTAAGGTTCAATCCTGTGTGCAGTCCCTTTCCATACAGGGAGAAGCTGCCTTTCAGTGTCTTTTGCTTTGCTGTATCCATCGTTTTATAGTTACTGCGTGACTCTGAAGAGGGGCTGCTTAAAAGACAAGTCCCGGTCACGAAACGGTTTATATCTTTTTATGCTTTATTTTTTTTCAGTTCTTCTACCTGTTTCTGCAGCTCATGGAGCTGTTTATAAATCTCAGGCAATTTCTGGAAAAGAGCCTGGCTTTTGAAGTAAGGTATCTTGCCCATGGGTGGGGTGCCGATAAGTGTCTGACCGCTTTTGAGTGAAGAGGGAACACCGGACTGTGCACCGAGGAATACCCTGTCGCCGATAGTGATGTGGCCGGAGATACCCACCTGACCGCCGAACATACACCATTGTCCTACCTTGGTGGAACCGGCAACACCAACTTGTGCAGACATGACTGTGTTTTCGCCAATATCTGTATTATGAGCGATCTGTACGAGGTTGTCGAGTTTCACGCCTTTACGTACATAGGTAGAGCCCATCGTAGAACGGTCTACGCATGAATTGGCTCCTATCTCGACATCGTCCTCTATAGTGACGATTCCGATCTGGGGGATCTTATCATAACTCTTACCGTTGGGCGCAAACCCGAAGCCGTCAGCTCCGATGACGCAACCGGAATGAAGGATGACCCGCGAGCCGATCTTGCAGTCGTGATAGATGCTCACATTAGGATAGAAGATGCAGTCGTTGCCGATGGTCGCATTATCTTCGATAATGGTATGGGGATAGATCTGGCAGCCGTCACCGATCACTACATTGTCGCCGATGAAAGCGAAAGCACCGATATAGCAGTCTTTGCCGATCTTTGCTGACGGAGAGATGAAAGCCAGCGAGTCGATGCCCTGCTTCTTAGGCTGTGCCGATGCATAAAGCTGCAATAGACGGGCTACACAATCGCGTGCGTTATCCACGCGGATCAGCGTAGTCTTGACAGGCTCGGAAAGGTGGATGGAACTGTCGATCAGAACAATGGTCGACAGTGTGGTATATATATAGTGTACGTATTTCTCATTGGCGAGAAAGGAAATGGAGCCAGGTGTGCCTTCCTCAATCTTGGCAAAAGTATGGACAGCGGCATTCTCGTCGCCTACGACGGTACCCTGTACGAATTGTGCTATTTGCTTAGCGGTAAATTCCATATTTCAAATTTGTTTCAGAATATTTTTGCAAATATAGCAAAATATGTTCTAACTACAGAATATATATTCTCTTAATTTGTATTTTTTGGCACGAATGCCCTTGTTTGTTGCACTTGATAAGGATTTTGTGCAACAAAAGACGGTGAAGAATCTGTATTCGTTATGAATGGTCGAAAACGTAATAAGCCTAGATTCTTGAAGTTAGTGATCGTGGAGGGTTAGAATACCTCGAAAATTCGAAGAATATGACATGACGGGTGTATGCTATGTCTCTGTAGGGACAGAAGCATAGCATACCGGGAGTATGATATATCAGCCTGCTAAATTGGAATGCGATTTTATCCTTTGATTATCAGTTGATTATGTATATTATTTTTTTATGACGATGTCTATTATATGGAAAGACTTAAAAAGCGATGAGGAATGTCGGATGTGATGGAGAACAGAAAATAGTAAAGGAATATAAACGTAAAAAATCCTGCCTCTGAAAATCAGAAGCAGGATTGTGGTTTGTGAAGCAGAAGCTGTAGTTTGCTTCTAGTCACACATTATTATCTTTTACAGCCATCTTATACGATGTACTGCGAAGAAATACTTTCATTATTTACTACACGACGGATTGTCTCAGCAAACATGTCAGCAACGCTGAGCTGTTTTACCTTTGAGCAACGATGAGTGTAGGGGATGGAATCCGTGAATACGATCTCCTCCAGTGATGAGTTCTGCACACGTTCGCTGGCAGGACCACTCATGACGCAGTGAGATGCGAAAGCACGTACGCTCAGAGCTCCGTTTTCCTTCATCAGATCGGCAGCCTTTGTGATTGTACCGGCTGTATCTACCATATCATCGATAAGCACGACATTCTTACCCTTCACATCACCGATGATCTGCATGGTATCTACGACATTGGCGCGTGCGCGCGTCTTGTTGCACAATACGAGCGGACAGCCGAGGTACTTGGCATAGGTGTTAGCACGTTTTGAACCGCCAACGTCAGGCGAAGCGATAACGAGATTGTCAAGATGGAGACTCTGCAGATAGGGAAGGATCACGCCTGAAGCATACAAATGATCTACAGGAACATCAAAGAATCCCTGGATCTGGTCGGCATGAAGGTCCATCGTGATCAGACGGTCGATACCGGCAACGCTCAGCAGATCGGCAACGAGCTTGGCGCCGATGCTGACACGGGGTTTGTCCTTACGATCCTGACGAGCCCATCCGAAGTAGGGGATAACGGCAATGATGTGACGAGCCGAAGCACGCTTGGCAGCATCGATCATCAACAACAGCTCCATGAGGTTGTCAGAATTGGGGAAGGTGCTCTGTACGAGGAATACATCGCGGCCACGGATAGACTCCTCATAAGAAACGGCAAACTCACCGTCGGAGAACTTAGTAACAACAAGATTGCCAAGTGGCACACCGAGACTGGCACAGATTTTTTCTGCGAGGTATCTCGTGTTGGTACCGGGAAAAACTAAATAAGAGCTTTTTTCACTCATTTTCTTTAGCGATTTATTATTAGAAGTGTGATGTCTTTTTTCAAAAGATCGGGCGTTCTGTGAGACGCCTTTACGCTAATCTTTTGCAAATGTAAGGATTTTCTTGCAATCGCGCAATAGTATTTGGAAATAAAAAGTTATCTTTGCCGGAAAAAGAAAGAAATAATGAAAATATCTGTCGATACGTTTAAGAAAATCCGCCGTCCGATGTATATTATGGAGGAAGTTCGTCTCCGTCGTAACCTTTCGCTTATTCAAGGCATTGCCCACGAGGCTGATGTGGAATTTATCCTTGCTTTTAAGGCTTTTGCCTTGTGGAAGACGTTTCCCATCTTTCGTGAGTATATCCGTTCTACAACGGCGAGTTCGCTTTATGAGGCGCGGCTTGGGAAAGAATATTTTGGAAGTCCCACCCATACCTATTCTCCCGCTTACACTGTTGCGGAGATGCCGGAAATAGCCCGCTGCTCATCACACCTCACGTTCAATTCCCTCTCACAGTATCAGCGTCTGGCTGCTGTAGCCCGCGAGGCGAACCCAGCCGTAAGTTTTGGCATACGTGTCAATCCGGAGTATAGCGAAGTAGAGACCTTGCTTTATAATCCATGTGCACCGGGCACACGCTTCGGAGTTCTGGCCGATCAGTTGCCGGAGATATTGCCTGCAGATATAGAAGGCTTCCACTGTCACACGTTATGTGAGAGCGGAGCTGATGTGTTTGCCCGGACGCTGGCTCGTATAGAGGAGAAGTTCGGCCGCTGGATGGATCAACTGAAATGGATCAACCTTGGTGGAGGCCATCTTGTCACCCGTGCAGATTATGACCACCTGTTGCTGATTGACACTTTACGGCAATTCCACAAGCGTCATCCTAATCTTAAGATCTATCTGGAGCCGGGAAGCGCTTTTGCCTGGCAGACGGGTCCGCTGGTGAGTCAGGTGGTCGACATCGTGGAAAATCAAGGTATTCAGACCGCCATCCTAAATGTAAGTTTCACCTGTCACATGCCCGATTGTCTGGAGATGCCATATTGGCCGAAGGTGCGTGGAGCAGAAACGATTGAAGGTGAGGAAGGTTTGAAAGCCATTGCGGACTCAGGAAAACTCATCCTACTCCCCGATGGCCGACCTGATCTGCCGGGCTGCCATATCTATCGTCTTGGTGGCAATTCGTGCCTAAGCGGTGATTATATGGGATATTGGAAGTTTGATCATGATCTGCAGATTGGTGAGAATATCATTTTTGAGGACATGATTCATTACACTACCGTGAAGACCAACATGTTCAATGGTATTGGCCATCCGGCTCTTGCTTTGGCGCATGCGGATGGAGAACTGGAACTCTTGCGAGAGTTTACATTTGAAGATTATAAGAATCGGATGGATTAACGAAGTTTCTCGCAAACACCCGTAATCATATTACGGATCTGTGAGATACGGCTTTCTTGGGATGGCTGGTATTTGCGGTAGTAGACCAAGGCGTTCTGAAGATTGTCGAGAGCGCCAAGCCAGTTTTCCCGAGACATCATAATTATTCCTATTTTATAATAGGCATCGGCTCTTTCATTCTCCTGGCACAGTGTGAGCTGCTGCTGGTAGAGCGGAAGGGCCGCGTCATATTCGTTCAGATGAAAATGGCTTTCGGCATCGGCCCAATAATAGACAGACCGTTCCTGAGGAGAGAAAGCCGTAAGCTGGGGAATGACCTCATCAAGCAGAGCTGCCGCCTGCTGATAGTCCCAGTCGTAATAAAGGCATATACCAAGATAAGCGCGGAAACGGGGGTTAAGTTTATATTGCTTGTCGAGACGTTGCAGGATAAGTCCACATTCGTGGTATTTCCCGCTCTGAAAATAGTCGAGAGCCATGCCCAGTTGTGTGGCATCCTCTGTTTTTTGGGCATGGCATGGAACAGTCAAGAGTAAGCATAAACCTATAAAAAAGGTACGCCACTTCATTTGGTATAAAAGTCGATCATATCGCGGATAGCCTTCTGGCATGCGGGACAGAACTCCGGAGTCTCATTGGTACGCATGCGGCAGTCTGGATAAGCGCGGTAGACTCCTTTCAGCGAATAGCCCGCTCCTTCATAGAAGCCGATCTTCTTGTCTTTGCCGATCAAGTCTTCCCATTTGTCGTGGAAATTGACTTTAGTCGTGATGTTTTTCTCCCATGGTTCTATATCGTGCGGATACATAGGGATCTGCTCTTCTTCATAAGCATATTCATCGGCGAGACCGGCAAAGCTATGCCCGAATTCATGTACCACGACAGGGCGGAACCACTTATGGTGGGTGCTGGAGAGAACATAGGAATTGAGGATGCCACCGCCACCATAACGGTCGGTATTGACAAGAATGAGGATATGCTCATAGGGCGTACCGGCAAGAGCGTTGTGTACGAGCTTGAGTTTCAGAGTGGTAAGATAACGTTCGCTATAGAATGTATCGAAGTTAGATCCTAATGCGGTTTGTTTCCAATTACCCTTTCCTGGCTCACTCGTCCCGCTCTCCTTTGAGACAGCCTCTACAGCAATAATATTAAAGCGTGAACGCAGACTCTTAAAAGGCTCATGGTCGAAGAGTGCCTCTATGGCTGTGCGGGCGTCAGCCAGGAATACTGGCATTTCTTTCTCGGTATATCCCTCAGCCAGAAAAGCCAGATGGATGCAGTGGGTTGTGTCTGTTGCCTGTTGAAGGGTGATATAGGGCGTCACATCTTTCTCTCCGATCGGATGGATGAGGATGTCGTTAGGGAGGATGGTATGGGTAAGTGATGCGGTGATCTCGCGTCGGTTGTTACGCAGTTCGACAGTCACATCAGCGGTGTCCTTAGGCATAGGGATAAGGAAAACGTTCTCGAAAGCTTTTTCCACCTGTTTTGCCTCCGGCTCCTCCTGCCATTCTTGAAAGAGGGTGGAGAAGGAATTGCGATAGATGATTTGGTGTGAACGGTGATCACGGACAGTTATTTGTCCGTTACCTTCCACGGGTACTTCGGCAAGTCGGGTACGCTTTCCGTACCAATGCGGTTCACGGTAGAGTTCATCTACGGCGATGTGCTGTGTCGTGTCTGTTCCCGAGAAGATATAATCGATACGCAGTGTCTTATCTTCAAAATACTTGTCGAATACTTGTGCTCTAGCGCTAAGGACTGCCATAGCAGTCAGAGCAAAGATATATATTCTTTTCTTTATCATCTTTATCTTTGAATGGATTGAGATCAGTTGAACCCCATTAATTGCGGCATCGAAAGAGAGATCATTCGTCTGAAAGCATATATGACTAATATACCCGTAGACGATCGCCCACCTTGATCTGGTAAGTCTCGTCAAGATGATTCATCTTGTACAGGCTCTTCAACCGAATACCATATTTTTGTGCGATGGCATGCATACTTTCACCGGCTTTTACGACATGGGGTATGTTTTTGTATTTTTTCAGAGCATGCCGTTTCTTTTTCTTCAGATAGACGATATCTCCTGCATGTAGCACATGATTCTTATCGAGCTCGTTATACTTGGCGATTTTTTTCCACGACAAGTTGGTTTCTTTGCCAATCGCCTTGAACGTATCTCCCTCACGTGCAACAAGATAATAGTTGTCGTTATAGATATAGATCGGATGTAGCTTTTGTCCGTAGCTGGCCGGTTGATCTTTACCCGACCGGTCGGCCATGAAATGATCGTAGGAACGGGCCTTATCGTATTGATCAAGTTTATAGAGCTTAATAATCTCTATGAGCTTCTGCGGGTAGTGTGGATTTGTGGCATAACCGCACTCTTTCAGTCCTCTAGCCCATCCTTTATAATCGTCACGGTCGAGACGGAAGAGCCGTGCGTAGCGTCGGTTCTTGACAAGAAAACGGCTATGGTCCTCATAGCTCTCTCTGGCATTGTTGTAAGCCCGAAAACACTCGTTAGTCTCGTCGTCATCATGATAAGTGGTCCTTCCCGTCCATCCATGGCATTTGATGCCGAAGTGATTGTTGCTTCGTATCACCAGATCACTCATTCCGGCCCGACTTTCAAAGAGTCCCTGAGCTAGTGTAATGCTGGCAGGAATGTCATATTTGAGCATCTCTTCTATGGCCAGATCCTTATATTGATTGATGTAGGACTGGTATTGCGCATTCCATTTCATCTGCGCACCGGCAGGTAACAGCAACAGACAGAAGAGCGTACTGCAAATTAAGCGTTTCATTGGAATATGCATGGCGAAATGGGATTGTCGTCCAATTTGAGGGACGGGGTTGATTATTGACGGGAAAAGGAGGCCACTCCTCTAAAGGGAACGGTCTCCTTCTTTTGTATTGTGAGATGAATGCATCATCAACTGTTCATTGAGAGTAAGAACTCGTCATTATTCCGAGTCTGGGCCATACGGTCATGGATGGCATTCATCGCTTCGATGGCATTCATGTCCGCAATATATTTGCGGAGGATCCACATACGGTCGAGTGTGGTCTTATCCTGCAACAGATCGTCACGACGTGTAGAAGAAGCGACAAGATTGACAGCAGGGAAGATACGTTTGTTGGAGAGTGAACGGTCGAGCTGCAACTCCATATTGCCGGTACCCTTGAACTCCTCAAAGATCACCTCATCCATCTTTGAACCGGTATCAATAAGGGCTGTGGCGATGATGGTGAGTGAGCCGCCTCCCTCTATGTTACGGGCTGCTCCGAAGAACCGCTTCGGCTTCTGAAGAGCATTGGCATCTACACCACCGGTGAGTACCTTGCCGCTGGCAGGTGACACGGTATTGTAGGCACGGGCCAGTCGGGTGATGGAGTCAAGGAAGATGACAACATCATGGCCGCATTCCACCATGCGCTTGGCTTTCTCGAGGACAATGCCGGCAATCTTCACGTGACGCTCTGCGGGCTCATCGAAAGTAGAGGCGATGACTTCTGCATTTACCGTACGTGCCATATCGGTCACCTCCTCAGGGCGCTCGTCAATGAGCAACATCATAAGATAAGCTTCCGGATGGTTGGCAGCGATGGCATTGGCGATGTTCTTCATCAAAATAGTCTTACCGGTTTTAGGCTGTGCCACGATCAAGGCACGCTGGCCTTTACCGATAGGAGAGAAGAGATCGACTATGCGTGTCGAGAGGTTGGTGGTAGCCGGGTCGCCACAAAGACTGAACTTCTCGTCAGGGAAAAGTGGCGTAAGATGCTCGAAGGGCACGCGGTCGCGGATTTCAGACGGCTCACGGCCATTGATCTTTTCGATAGAGGTAAGTGGGAAATATTTTTCTCCATCATGAGGAGGACGCACCTTGCATTGGAGCACATCTCCTGTCTTTAGACCGTAGTGCTTAACCTGCTGTGTGGAAACATAGACATCATCTGGAGATGAGAGATAGTTATAGTCACTGGAGCGCAGGAATCCATAGCCATCGGGCATGATTTCAAGTACGCCGTTTGCCGAAATGATATCGTCGAAGTTATAGGTCTCTTCAGGTTCAGGTTCGAGTGAGTACTCCGGCATTGACATCTGTTGATTGTATTGCGGCATTGTAGGCTGATCGAACATGTCATAATTCGGTGTCATACCTTGATCCTCAATAGGCAGATCTACGACAGTGATGAAGTCTGTGCCATCACCGGGATCACCTTCCCACACGCCTTCAGCATAGGGCAAAGAAGGCTGTTCTTCAGACTGATTGTGTGCCTGAATCTTCTGCTGTAACTGTTGGATGTTCAGATCATCATTTTCTGAATGTTCCGTATTTGCTTCATTGTTGAAAGCCTGCTCAGGAACGAAGGTGTCGTTCTGCGGCTCATTATCCTGGGGCATATTTTCTGATTCTAAGGTGTCGGAAGTCTCAACAGGCTCCTCTATTCCCATTTGGTTTTTCAAGGCCATAATTTGTGTTATCAATTCGCGTTCGCGCTTGGTCTTCGGACCGCGATGTTTCGGCAGCGACATCAACTCTGTCTCCAACTCTTCTATCGTTGGAGTGGAATTTGCAGTTATAGGCTCTTCTGTATAAGGAGTTGTATAGCTGTCGTCTGGAGAATCTTTAAATAGGGAAGGGGTATCATTATTGTTTCTTGATTTGGCTAGATCGAAATTTTCACCATCACGTCCTTTTACGGAATAGACACGATCGGTTTCTTTCTTTGCAATTCTCGTACGCTTACGCTTTGTTGTGGTAATAGATGACCGATTGCTTTCATCATCGGCCTGCTTGTCCAATATGGCATAAATGACATCATCTTGTGACATGTCATCATTTATTTCCAGCCCAAGATCTGTAGCAATATCTTTGAGTTCGGAATTAGCCTTGGAAAGTAATTCGTCTTTGCTAAACATGTATAACTAATGTAATTTGAAAAAGGGGTTTCAAGAACTGAAACCGCTATATGATTTCATATTTGATGCAAAGGTAATGAAATAGTATGAAAAAGAGAAATAATTGTCTAGCTTTTTTCATCTATTTATAAAAAAGGCCGGTATGAATCGTCATACCGGCCTCTCTTATATGCTTGTTAGAGAAATTACTTATTCTTCTCCATCTGAGCCTTCAGCTTAGCGAGAACATCATTGTCGCCGAGAGAAGTACCAGCCTGTACGTTCTTGATCTCGGGGATATCGTTCTGCTGCTTACGGCCGCTGTTGCTACGGTGAGTGTGCTTAGGCTCATCGTGACCAGCCTCGAAGATACGAGAGTGGCTCAGGATGATACGACGGGTCTCCTTTGCAAACTCAATCACCTTGAAGTCGAGCTCTTCGCCCAGCTTAGCCTGTGAGCCGTCCTCTTTCTGGAGGTGCTTAGGAGTAGCGAAGCCTTCACCACCCTCATCGAGAGTAATAACTGCACCCTTGTCCATCATCTCGGTAATCTTACCGTGGTGGATAGAACCGGGAGTATAGATAGCCTCATACTTATCCCAAGGATTCTCCTCGAGCTGCTTGTGGCCAAGGCTCAGACGACGATTCTCCTTGTCGATCTCGAGAACAACGACCTCGATCTCTGCACCTACCTGAGTGAACTCAGAAGGATGCTTAACCTTCTTGGTCCAAGAGAGATCGCTGATATGGATCAGACCGTCAACGCCTTCCTCCAGCTCTACGAAGATACCGAAGTTGGTGAAGTTGCGTACCTTGGCAGTGTGCTTAGAACCTACAGGATATTTCTCCTCGATCTTCTCCCAAGGATCTTCCTTCAGCTGCTTGATACCCAGGCTCATCTTACGCTCCTCACGGTCGAGAGTCAGGATGACAGTCTCTACCTCGTCGCCAACGTGCAGGAACTCCTGTGCGCTGCGCAGGTGCTGGCTCCAAGACATCTCGCTTACGTGGATCAGGCCCTCAACACCAGGCTGGATCTCTACGAATGCGCCGTAGTCTGCGATAACAACAACCTTACCCTTCACGTGGTCACCCACCTTCAGGTTGGGATCAAGGCTCTCCCAAGGATGAGGAGTGAGCTGCTTCAGACCGAGAGCGATACGCTTCTTCTCCTCATCAAAGTCGAGGATAACAACGTTGATCTTCTGGTCGAGCTCTACAACCTCGTGAGGATCGCTTACGCGGCCCCAAGAGAGGTCAGTGATGTGGATGAGTCCGTCAACACCACCGAGGTCAACAAACACGCCGTAAGAGGTAATGTTCTTGACAGTACCCTCGAGCACCTGACCCTTCTCAAGATGAGAAATGATCTCCTTCTTCTGTGCCTCGAGCTCTGCCTCGATGAGTGCCTTGTGAGAAACAACCACGTTGCGGAACTCCTGATTGATCTTTACAACCTTGAATTCCATAGTCTTGCCTACGAATACATCGTAGTCGCGTATGGGGTGAACGTCGATCTGGCTGCCGGGCAGGAATGCCTCGATACCGAATACATCTACAATCATACCACCCTTTGTGCGGCACTTGATGTATCCCTGGATCACTTCGCTGTCCTCCAAAGCCTTGTTGATCAGTTCCCAGCTCTTGCTCAGACGAGCCTTCTTGTGAGAGAGTGCCAGCTGACCCTTCTTGTCCTCCTGGCTTTCCACATAAACTTCCACTTTGTCACCCACCTTCAGGTCGGGATTGTAGCGGAACTCAGATGCGGGGATAATACCGTCGCTCTTGTAGCCGATGTTTACGACCACCTCTTTCTTATCGACAGAGATGACGGTGCCTTCTACAACCTGATGCTCCTGAATCTTGTTCAGAGTGTCATCATAGGCCTTTGTAAGCTCTTCTTTGCTCACCTGTGAGCTGGTGCCATTCTCGAACTCGTCCCAATCGAAGTTGTCCAATGGCTGTACGTTCTTAAAATTTGACATGTTAAATAAGTAATGTTTTGTAATTAATAAAGTTAGACTTTATGATCATTATCGGGCAGATTATATCTGCCTTCGCAAAATCGGATGCAAAGGTAGCACCTTTCTATTATGTTTATTTCAAAGAAATTCCAGTTTTAATATTTTTTATATATTATTATCAAAATACTCCTTATTATATAATCATAACCTCACTATTCATATCTCATACTCTTGGATGGATGGATATGGCTGACAAGGTAGCTTGGTGCGACAAGAGCCAACATGCAAATAAGTAGGGTAGCAAGGTTTATGATAATTATCAAGGGCCAATTGAATTCTACGGGTGCATACGATACATAATAATTTTCAGGATTAAGGGAGATCGCATGGGTATAATATTGGATAGCGACAAGTCCAAGTCCCAAAATATTACCGATAAGGAGTCCGCGGCTGATGATGAAGCATGAGAGCCACATGAAGATATGACGGATTGTAGAGTTATGCGACCCCAAAGCCTTAAGGACGCCGATCATCTGTGTACGCTCCAAAATAATGATAAGTAGTCCGGAGATCATTGTCACAGCGGCTACACTCACCATAAGTACAAGAATGATCCATACGTTCATGTCGAGTAAGCCCAACCATGAAAAGATCTGCGGGTATAATTCTTGAATGGTATGAGATGTGTAGGTCTCACCATAATGGTCTGTGGTACGGTTCACATTATCTATATAATAGTCTTCAGTCTCCATGAGACGGTTGAAGTCCTTCACATTCACTTCTACACCAGAGATCTGTTCATCTTCCCAGCCATTAAGTTTCCGTGCTGTATAGAGATCGGTGAAGCACATGATATTATCAAACTGTGAGAGATTGGTGTCATAGATGCCGGAGACGGTGAAACGGCGCATACGAACACCTTGCTGATTAATGAAGTAGGCGAAGACACGCTGTCCGCTCTTCATACGCAGTTTATCGGCCATCGTCTTGGAAATCAAGATCTTGTTTCCCGATTTCTCGTCAGAAAAACGGGGAATGCTTCCACTGGCAAGATGCTCATGAATGAATGTGGTGTCAAATTCCGGTCCTACACCTTTAAAAGCCACTCCTAGGAAGTCTGAGTCCGTTTTTAATATTCCCTGTGTATAGGCAAAACGTTCAACATGCTTAATGCCTGGAGCCGCCTTGATTATTTTCATCATAGAGTCATTGACGGCAATCGGTGTGTCACCAGATGTTGACTGATTAGCGAAATTAGAGATTTGTATATGCGCTCCAAACCCGATTACTTTGTCGCGAATGGTGTGCTTGAACCCTAATACTACGCTGACGCTGATAAGCATAACTGCCAAGCCCACGGCTACACCGGCGGTAGCAATGGTGACAGCAGGCTTAGACACCTTACGTGGTCCATCCTGTGAGGAATGGATACGACGGGCTATAAACAAGGGTAGATTCATTCTTGATAATTTTATTGAAGCAAGATCTTTTATAGAAGCAAGATCTGTGCTTGTATGATCACTTTTGACTGTCTTATTCGGCAGCTGTACGTCCCGGATAGGCCTCTAAGGCTTTACGGAGTACGACAAGGGCGCGCTGAAGATCGTCTTTCTTTAGCACATACGCGATGCGCACCTGATTAATGCCAGCCCCGGGGGTAGTATAGAAACCAGATGCAGGAGCCATCATGACAGTCTCACCTTCGTAGTTGAATTCTTCCAGACACCAACGACAGAATTTCTCAGAGTCGTCGACGGGTAGCTGGGCCACAGTGTAGAATGCACCCATAGGAATAGGGGAATAAACACCGGGGATACGGTTAAGACCGTCGATCAGGCATTTTCGACGCTCAACGTATTCATCGTACACATCTCGGAAATAAGATTCAGGAGCATCTAATGATGCTTCGGCGATGATCTGGCCAATAAGGGGAGGGGAGAGACGTGCCTGGCAGAACTTCATCACAGCCTTACGCACCTCGGCGTTTTTCGTAATGAGTGCTCCTACACGAATACCACATTCACTATAACGCTTTGATACAGAATCAATTAAAATCACGTTCTGTTCAATTCCCTTTAAATGGCAGGCAGAGATGTAAGGTGATCCCGTGTAAATATATTCGCGATAGACCTCATCAGAGAAAAGATATAAATCATACTTCTTTACAAGGTCTCGAATCTGATTCATCTCACGTCTCGTATAGAGGTAACCCGTCGGATTATTGGGATTACAGATGAGGATACCACGTGTCTTGTCGTTGATCAACTCTTCAAATTTCTCTACCTTGGGCAATGAGAAACCTTCTTCGATGGTCGTAGCAATCGTGCGGATCTTTGCACCGGCTGATACGGCAAAAGCCATATAGTTAGCATATGCCGGCTCGGGTACGATGATCTCGTCGCCGGGATTCAAACAGCTCATGAAAGCAAATAGCACAGCTTCGCTACCACCCGATGTAATAATTATATCATCGGCTGTAACGTTGATATTATATTTTGCGTAGTAGTTGACGAGCTTCTCGCGGTAAGACTGGTAACCTTGTGAAGGAGAATACTCCAATACCTTGCGGTCGATATGTTTCAGCGCATCCAGTCCACACTGAGGCGTCGGCAGATCGGGCTGTCCAATATTAAGATGGTAAACATGAATGCCACGTGCCTTGGCTGCATTGGCCAAAGGAGCCAGCTTGCGGATAGGCGACTCGGGCATCTCCAAACCTCTGATTGATATGTCTGGCATTGTCTTTGTTTGTTATGCTTTTATCTTTTCAAGTTGCAAAGGTAATCAATTTATCGAAATTGAGCAGATTCTTATGCTAAAAATACAAATAGGTCTCATATTTCTTAAACTTACCCTAAAATTTAAGCCTTCTTGATGATTACCTATTATATAATAATATGGGAAGACAGGTTGGGACTCTATTTATGTAATTTATCATAATCGTGATTACATAAATTATATTAATAGTAGGGTATAGTCTTGCTGAAGCGGCTTTCAGGCAGCATAAAGTCTTTAAGGCATCTTTACGATTTCTTTTATGATGAGAAGATGATTGTCTATGACTTGGAAACGTATGTCGAAATGATGGAATGGCATACCGTAGATCTTGTCTGGCTTGTGCTGTGTCTGTGGACGCGGATCGAAAGACAATACCTCACGAAGCATCTTTAGACGATCATTGCCAAGTTCTGCAAGAAGTTCATTTTCTATTTCGTGAGGTATTTCTACGTCCAGTCTATGAATAGCATGCTGATCTACAAATCCGGAACGTGCATTTTCGTGACAGTCTGCATACGTGATGTAAGGTTTAATGTCATAGATTGGCGTCCCGTCCATTAGATCTGCTCCTCTGACAACAATTACCGGACCGTTTGGGGTATCCCATTCAACATGATCTAGATGGACCGATGACAGGCCTAATGCATTTGGGCGAAATGGTGACCGTGTTGCAAAAACGCCCATCTTCGTATTGCCTCCTAGCAACGGAGGTCGTACGACAGGACTTGTTGCTGTGTGTCGGTTTGCCGAAAATCCCCAGATCAGCCAGAGATAGTCAAATTCTTCAATGCCTCGTAAGGCATCACGTGTACGGAACTTAGGCTCGAAGACAATTTGCCCTTCCAAAGTCTTGACCAATCCACTTTGTTTAGGTATGCCGAATTTAGAGGTAAAAGGAGAATGAAATGTTGCTATCTTGTTTATTTCCATTATGTTAATCTGTTATTGATTGCCTAAGAGCCTTTGATATATACTAAGACCAGACCTTGAATATTTATATTATCTGGTTTATCCTATGTTTAATGATAATGGGGCTTAGTCTAGACTCCGTATATATTTTAGGTAATGCTGTATTTAAAGTTTTGCAATGTAGTCAAAGAGTCGCTGCACGTAGGCCTTACACATCTCAGTAGCTAATTTACCCCAATCTTTAGATGTCTTTGGGGCGATATAGACGGTCTTTTTACGTTGGTTGTCATAAATGACACATCCGTTAGAAGTCGCGAGTCCTTCTCCATCGTGCATCATGAACCATGCGTAATGTGGGACGTCTGGATCAAGAAGATCCTTGCTGAGAGGCATATTATGACTTTTCTCGCCAATCTGACCGAGTAACGTGGCTGCTATGTCTTGTTGCGAACCATAATCCGGCACGACATGCGGAGTACCGAAATATTTTGAAAGTACCTTTTCATTTAACGCTCCGCCTGTCCAAATCATAGGCACATGAAAACGCCACGGTTGAAAATCATCAGGATGTGAAGGCCATGCGCCAAGATGATCGGGCACCAGGATGATCAGCGAACGTTCCCATCGGGCTTTGTCACGCTGCAGATAGTCAACAAAATCACCTATACTCTTATCAGCATAGGCAAAGGCATTCAAGGCCGGATCTTTCAAATGATGATAAGGTACATCGAACGGCTCATGCGAGCTTGATGTTTGAATGACTGTGAATGTGGGATGCACTCCCCTAACCTGTCCACCTGTTCTGTGGGATTTTTTCAGATCAGTCTCTACTCTCTGAAAGAGCAGATGGTCGCATACGCCCCATTTACTCAGCCGGTCACCTACCGGAAAATCGCGGTCTTCTACGATATGCTGAAAACCTTGATTAATGAGGAAAGAGCGCATATTTGTGAAGTCGGCATCACCACCATAATAATAGTGGCGCTCATATCCGGCTTTTGCAAGACATGTGGCTATCGATGACATTTTACTTGTCTTTTCCGGATATTTCATCAAACTGACCGTGGCGGGCGATGGCACTCCCATAAGTATGGACAATAGTCCACGGTCTGTACGGAAACTATTGGCATAGAAATTAGCAAAGTAAAGTCCCTCCCGTCTCAGACGGTTAAGATGAGGGGTCACTCCAGGCATCTTGGTGACGGTATCCGAAAAACTCTCCATAATGATAAGGTAGATGTCTGGATGGGATTCATGCAAGATCACAGGAACAATATTATTCTGTGCTTGCTGCTCTGTCGATGAAGAAGTGCCACTTTCTCCTCTATTCTTTGTTGCGGATAGAAGCTGTTGATGGAAAGCGGTGACCGTTTGCGCAGCTTGCTGATCATCCATAAACCGGTATTGCTTTCCAAAATCCTTCTGACGTTGAATGCTTTCCATAAATGAAAAGAAAGGATTTACTGCAGCATGATTAAGAGATTGTATATCAGAGAAATATACCTTTCCTGTATTATTAGTTGATACAGTTACGCCTCCACGTATGGGAAGAAATAGCAAGGCCGTAAGAAAGAAGAGTACAACGGATGTCGCGATCTTCTTCCGCAAGGTCATAGGTTGACAATTTTTGATTTCTGTTGAATGTGTTGCTGTGTAGTCTGGAGAGTCAGAGAATGTTCTGTACACAGCACGAAACAATAGGCAAATGACAGCAGCAAGGAAGACGATAATAAGTAAGGCTCCTGCTTCCACATACCACGGTGCACTGGCCAGAGCATCTGCAGGTGAAGATAGAAAATAGAATAATGGCGTTGCATCAAGAGGAAATTGCCAGTAGCCATATAAGGCGAGGTTCGCCACGAAGCTAAGAGCCACAGCCAACGATACCACGGCAAAATACACGCGCAGAAACCACCTGTGCGCATGATCGGATACGTAAGGCTTGATGACAAGGGCAAGAAAAGGAAGAACCGACAAGTAGCCCGCCATGGCAAAATCGAGTATTGCCCCATGACGGACAACGGGTCCTAATGCCTCCAGACTATGTAAATAAAGAACTAAGAAGACAGGTTTCTCAAGCATGAAAAGCAAAGCCCACACCACATAGATAGTGAAGGCCAATCCGATATACCGTTTCACGTATCAACTGTTTTTTTTTGTCAGGAAGTATTCCCTTGTCTAATGGGTGTACACCTGTAATGAGATAATTCTATCGACAGTAGGGTTAAATACTGTAGAGCGATGCCGGCAATGTCGGACTTCGCTCCGCAGCATATTGATGTGTCGATTATTTTATCGACAGACTGGTTATAGCAATGTCGTCTTCTTGCCGCATTTACATACAAACCATGGTTCCTCTTCACGTAGCTCAATATCGTCATAGATGAAAGGAGCCATGATTGTGTCTTTTCCGTCAGGATAGACGAGTCCCATTTTGCCGTCTTTCTCTGCGATTACAGGCATCGTACGCATATCATCGACATATACATAAGGTGTGCGAAGGAAATCGTAAGAAGCGGAAAGTACGACATCGCCATCATGATTGCGGATACCGAATTTACCATTTTCTTCAAACACCTTGTGAAAGCGCAGATATTTCTCCTTCATACGCTGCACATAAAAATCGATCGTGTCCAGATCAGTCACCATCTCTTTGAAATAGTCGTACGAGTCGCAGTAGTTGGCGATAGACCGGGCTACCAGTTGCCGCCAGTCAAGCATATCTACAACCTGTCGGTTAAGATCGATGTATTGGGCTAATGCACGTTCGCGCTGTGGAATATCGAGATTGTGCAGATTCTCTTCAAACTTCTCTAAGGAAGAACGGGAACCGTGCATGGCTTTGATGTAACGGTGGATCTGACGCCGCATCTCACTGCAGAAAAACTTGTCGACTGCGCCGACTTCTATGTCGTCTCTGAAAAATTTCTCCATATTGTTTTTACTTAGTGATTGTTGGTTGAAATCATCATTGATAGAATCATGATGTCTAATGGCAAAAGTACTCATAAAGATTGAGAACACCAAAGGTATTGACTGGATTTTCTGATGAAGAAAGTAATGTATCAATAATATTTTGAGTAATTTTGTAGCAGGAATAAAAAATATGCATTGATATGAAGATATCCAAGATCTGTTTCTCTGTGGCTTTGGCCGTTTTGTTGCCTGTAGCTACATCATGTCATCACGACACACTTGAAGACAAGGCTGAAAAGGATTGCAAAGAATACACGAAGAAATACTGCCCCACCCCGTTTACTGATATGCAACGTACGGACAGTATCACCTTCACGCGTTCCGACAAGACCATACATTATTATTACTTGCTTAACGGTAAGGCCGATGATCCTCATGCCATCGATAGAATGCGTCCTCAGCTGATGGCAACGATCAAGAGAAATTGGATGGAAGACACTCACAGCACTTCATATAAGAAAGCTGGATTCCGTTTCCATTTCGTCTATCGCTCTGCCTCTACTGGCAAGGTGCTTCTGGAAGCGACACTGCCTCATAAATGATCTTTCCTTGTTTTGACGGTTGTTGAAAGGAGGTTCCGAAGGTTTCTTATGTATCTTGTGCTTACTCAAACCTACATGTGAATGGCATTATGATCACAAATTTTATAAAATTATAACCGCAGGATAGGCATAAAATAGCAGACATATACTTTTTTGGCATGTAAATTGCTGTAAGAGGAAGAAAAACATTATATTTGCACTTAACGAACAACATCAATCACAAATAGAAAGGGAGATAACACCATGACCAGTCAGTTTTCACCGAAGGTGTCGGAGATCTTAGCCTACAGCCGCGAGGAGGCAGCACGCTTGGCCAGCAGCTCGGTAGGTCCGGAGCATCTGCTTCTGGGAATTCTCCGCGAACGGAACAGCAAGATAGAAGCCTTGTTTGACAGATTGTCAGTCAATATACAATCTATTAAAACAGAATTAGAAGAAAGTATTGGGAAGGACGCACTTCATGCACCGATCAATACATCAGAATTAGTACTCAATTCCCAAGCCAGCAACATCTTAAAGCTTGCCGTATTGGAAGCACGTATCCAGCATACCCAGACGGTGGATGTGCACCATGTACTGTTGGCCATTCTTCACGATCAGATAGATAATGGAGCGAAGCGCGTACTTGAGTTTAATAATGTAAATTATGAGGACGCTCTTGCTCTTCTGCAGACCAAACCCACTACCGACGGTCTCGGATTGCCCGATGAGGAAGAAGACTATGAGGAGGATCACAGCCAGAGGCAGAGCGCCGGAGGCGGGACCCGCTATGGACAAGCAACAGCTGCCACACAGCAAGGCGGTCAGTCTAAGACTCCTGTGCTCGACAATTTTTCTACCGATTTAACCCGTGCCGCAGCGGAAGGTAAGCTCGATCCTGTTGTTGGACGTAAAAAGGAGATACAGCGTGTGACGGAGATCCTTTGTCGCCGCAAGAAGAACAATCCCATCCTCATCGGTGAGCCGGGTGTGGGCAAGAGCGCCATCGTAGAAGGCTTGGCACAGCTGATCGCCCGCCGTGAGACCTCACCCGTACTTTTCGACAAACGGCTCGTGAGCCTTGACATGACAGCCATCGTAGCCGGAACGAAATATCGTGGACAGTTTGAGGAGCGCATCCGCGCATTGATCAAGGAATTGGAGCAGCATCCCGAGGTGATCGTCTTCATTGACGAGATCCATACGCTTATCGGTGCAGGCTCGACACCTGGATCGATGGATGCCGCCAATATCATGAAGCCCGCCTTGGCACGTGGTACCATACAATGTATCGGAGCCACGACGCTCGATGAATACCGCAACTCTATCGAAAAGGATGGAGCACTTGAGCGCCGCTTCCAAAAGATCATAGTAGAGCCTACCAATAAGGAAGAGACACTGCAGATACTTCAGAACATCAAGGAACGCTATGAGGAGCATCATCACGTAAGCTATACCGACGAAGCTTTAAAGGCGTGTGTGGAATTGACAGAACGGTATATCACCGACCGTTTCTTCCCCGACAAGGCGATCGATGCCCTTGATGAGGTTGGCTCACGCATCCATCTCTCAAAGATGGCCATACCATCCGACATCACCGATAAGGAGAAAGAGATCGAGGATGTAAAACAGAAAAAGCAAGCCGCCGTACGCAATCAGAACTTTGAGTTGGCTGCCTCATTCCGTGATCGTCAGACCGATTTGGAGCATCAGCTCAACGAGATGCAGCGCGCATGGCAGCAGGACGATGCCGAACGCCGTGAGAAAGTGGACGAGACTGCCGTTGCCGATGTAGTGTCGATGATGTCCGGTGTTCCTGTTCAGCGCATTGTCGAGGCTGAAGGTGTACGCCTGAAGAACATGGCCACAGAGCTGAAACAGAACATCATCGGACAGGACAGTGCCATTGACAAACTTGTAAAGGCGATCCAACGTAACCGTGTAGGCCTGAAAGATCCCAATCATCCTATTGGTGCCTTCATGTTCTTGGGTCCCACCGGTGTAGGAAAGACCTATCTTGCCAAGAAGCTGGCGGAAAAGATGTTTGGCTCTACGGATGCCCTCATCCGTGTCGACATGAGTGAATACACCGAGAGCTTCAATGTGTCGCGACTCATCGGAGCGCCTCCGGGGTATGTAGGCTATGAAGAGGGTGGACAGCTCACCGAACGTGTACGGCGTCATCCCTACTCTATCGTACTGCTTGACGAGATCGAGAAAGCACACGGAAATGTATTCAATCTGCTGCTCCAGGTGCTCGATGAAGGACGACTGACCGATGGAAACGGACGTCTGGTTGACTTCCGCAATACGGTGATCATCATGACTTCCAATGCAGGTACACGACAACTTAAAGAGTTCAGCCACGGTGTGGGATTCAAGTCAGGCGGACTGAGCAGCACATCCAATCTGAATGAGAACGACAAGGAGTATGCCCGCAGCATCATCCAGAAGAGCCTGAGCAAGCAGTTCGCTCCTGAGTTCCTCAATCGTCTGGACGAGATCCTCACTTTCGACCAGCTTGACCTCACCTCTATTAAGAAAATCGTCGATCTGGAGTTGCGTGGTCTTTATAGTCGTGTGGAGCAACTTGGCTACACGCTTGAAGTGAGTGATAAGGCGAAGGAACTGGTAGCCACGAAAGGTTACGATGTGCAGTATGGCGCCCGTCCGCTGAAGCGTGCCATCCAGACTTATATAGAGGATGGTCTGTGCGAGCGTCTTCTTTCCGGTGAGCTTACTCCCGGTGATATCATCGTTGTAGATAAGGCTTCGTCAGAAGACGAATTGACCTTTACTTGCCGACACACTGCGGAAGCTGCTCCTGCTTTGGAAGAGCCTGTCGGAAAGACGAAGGAATAGATCCTTTTTGAACGGATATATGAATAGACCGGAATAAATATTATAAAGGTCACAATATGAGAAAGGGGGTAAACGTTTTATCGACGTTTACCCCCTTTCTCATATCTTGTCATGCGAAGGATTTCTACTGTTTGTAGGCCAGAGCCGCACCTATCGCCGTACAGAACTGACTGTATTTAGGAATAATGAAGTGACACTTAAAAAGGCGTTCCATGGCTGTGAATACAGGTTTGCACTGTGGCAGGAGCGACAGATTGCCGATGAGTACGTATTCACGGATACCACTGTTGAGCGATGCGAGGACGCAGCTCGAACCGATGGTCTGCAGCACTGTGACAATGATGCCGAGCGCGATATCTTCGCGTGAGGCGTTGCTGCGTGCCTTACCGAAGAGAGAGGCTGTCACATTTTTAGGAAGACCGGGCAGCGCATTAGGTGAGATATCTCCGATCATCAGGTCAATATTATGGATGTCGCCTTCCATGGCCAGCGTAATGATCTGCTTCACATCGTCGGTCTTGAGCATGATACGGCTCAGTCCCATCAGTGTGCCACCACCCAAGCCAATGCCGCCAATATGACGGATACCATTTTCGTCACATTGTACGAGGCTGGTGCCGGTTCCCATGGACACTACTATCATCCGGTCAAGATCTGTCTCATAACGGGCACCGAGGCCATCGGCGATAAACTCTTCCACGGTTGTTGTTGGCAGACCATACACAGGACCGTCAATATAGGCGGCTCCTACGCCTGTGATCATCACCTGCTCTACATCGGAGAGCTGTATTTTGTTGTCATGTAGATACTTGCCAAAAGCACCATAGAGACTTGTCACAGGGTCGGTGGCCTTAATGCGGATAGGTGAGATCACCGTACCACTGTCATCGATACCTACTATTTTCGTTGTCGAGATGCCGACATCAATTCCTATTACCATTGGCTTGTCATATTATGTTTACGATTCTTGAGCCTGTGAAAGTAAGGCCCTTGTTATTTCTGTAGTTCCTCTTCTACCAGCTCCCGCCAGTCGCTCCCGTTCTCCGGACAAACCGTATGATAACCCAGTTGGGAGGCGGCGGCGCAGTTGCGTGGACCGTCATCGACGAAGAGACAATTCTCGGGGAGTGTCTGCTCCTCAGTGAGGACGAACCGGAAAAACATTTCCGACGGCTTCATCATCTTACATTCATAACTCAGATAAAGCCGGTCGAAATAATAGTCGAGGGCATGACCGTCACCGGAGAACTTATCCGACCGGGCAAAAGCCATCATGAATGGATTGGTATTGGAAAGCAACAGTACACGATAGCCACGCTTTCTGAGGTCAAGAAGATAGTCAAGGTTGCGTTTCGGCACGTTGTCGCAATAGCCTTGCCAACCATAGGCACACTGATCCCATGTGAGCTCGTGCCCTACATGTTCGGAGAGTTTCTGTCTGAACTCTTCATCGGAGATCAACCCCTCTTCGACATCACCGAATATGCCGGCTTGCGTATATGGGTTCAAAAGATTGTCAGCATCTGGTACGCCGATTTCTTGGAAACGGCGGACGGCCTGCTGTTGGTCGATGGTCATGATGACGCCACCGAGATCAAAGATTACTGTCCGTATCATTGTTTATCAGAAAAGATTCAATTTATTCTTGCGCGCCTCTTCAAGGGATGCGATCTCCTGCTGTTTGACTTTATAGTCACGGCGTAGTCTGTCATATTCATCACGGAGCTGCGCTATGAAAGCATCATGCTCTTCGGGATTTATCAGACGCGTAGCGATGAGGACACATTGCGCAGCGTCCTTGGTCCACACTACCGGTCCGCTATAGCACGGGGCTATCTTCAGAGCCGCATGGAGTTTCGAGGTCGTCGCACCTCCTACCAGAAGCGGTATGGTCAGTCCTGCCTGTTCCATGGCCTCTGCCACATGGATCATCTCATCGAGTGAGGGGGTGATAAGGCCACTGATACCGATGAGGTCAGCTTTTTGCTCTATGGCTGTGCGTATGATCTTGTCGGCAGGCACCATCACACCCAGGTCTATCACATCGTAGTTGTTACAGGCCATCACCACGTCAACGATATTCTTACCGATGTCGTGCACATCACCTTTCACGGTAGCCATGACGATCCGCGCCTTTGGGGCGGCGCCCTCTGCCTCGGCATTATCCTCGGCGTTCCGTGCTTTTTCCTCTTCGATATAAGGTTGCAGTATGGCGACAGCCTTTTTCATTGTCCGTGCAGTCTTTACCACCTGTGGTAGAAACATCTTGCCTGCGCCGAACAGCTCGCCCACCTCGTTCATGCCGTCCATCAGGGGACCTTCGATGATGTTGACGGCATGGGGCATTTGTGCAAGTGCCTCGTGGAGATCCTCGTCAAGATAGTCTGAGATACCCTTGCGTAGCGCATATTTCAGACGGCTGTTGAGGTCTGCCTCTCGCCATGCTTCCGTCTGTCCCGCCGATGCGGCTGTGGTCAGTCCTGCCTTCGCTGCATCGGCTTCTGCCTTGATCTTGTCGGCCAAGGCTATCAAGTCTTCACTGGCGCCGGCTCGGCGACAGAGAAGGGCATCCTCTATGATGGCAAGTTGGTCAGCCGGAATGTCTTGGTAGGTCACTTTCGTGGCAGGGTTGACGATGCCGAAGTCCATGCCTTTTTGTATGGCGTGATAGAGGAATACGGCATGCATGGCCTCGCGGATATAATTATTGCCGCGGAAGGAGAAGCTCAAGTTGCTTACACCGCCACTCACGTGGGCTCCTTTCAGATGTGTGCGGATCCATTCTGTAGCACGTATGAAGTTCAAGGCATAGGCATCATGCTCTTCCATGCCTGTACAGACTGCCAGGACATTCGGATCGAAGATGATGTCGAGTGGATTCATCCCCACCACCTCTGTCAACAGGCGGTAGCTGCGGGCGGCGATCTCTATCTTACGCTCATAGGTGGCGGCTTGTCCTTCCTCATCGAAGCACATCACCACCACTGCCGCACCGAGAGCCTTCACATCGCGGGCATGGCTGATAAAGGTTTCCTCTCCTTCTTTCAGCGAGATGGAATTGACGATCGACTTGCCTTGCAGACACTTCAGACCGGCCATGATGACGTCCCATTTTGATGAGTCGATCATCACGGGCACACGTGAGATGTCAGGATCAGCGGCGACAAGATGAAGGAAGTGCACCATCTCCTCCTTCGTGTCGAGCATGCCGTCATCCATATTAATGTCGAGCACAAGGGCACCGTCATCGACTTGTTTACGCGCGATGGCAAGTGCTTCCTCATATTGCTTATTACTGATGAGTCTCAAGAACTTACGCGAGCCGGCTACATTGCAGCGTTCGCCTACATTGACAAAACGCACTTCCGGCGACACATCGAGTCGCTCCAGTCCTGATAGCCAAAGTGTTGTCGGACGAGGTTGCGGCTGGTGTGGCTTCAATCCTTGCGAACGTAGATAATATTCATGTATGAATTCATCTGTCGTACCACAGCAGCCTCCGATGATATTGACAAGACCTTCGCGCATCAACTCCTCTATCTGGGGAGCCATCGTCGTGGCCGTCTCGTCATAGCCGCCCATCGAGTTAGGCAGGCCGGCATTGGGATAACACGATATATAGTAAGGTGCTCTTTCCGCCAGGGCTCTCAGGAAGGGTGCCATCTGGCGTGCTCCGAAGGAGCAGTTGAGTCCGACGGAGAAAATATCGAAACTGCTCACTGAAGCAAGAAACGCGTCAAGCGTCTGTCCGCTCAACGTACGTCCCGCCAGATCGCTAACGGTGACGCTCAGCATGATCGGGAGCTTATGTCCGCGCCGTTCCATCACCTGCTGTGCGGCATCAATGGCACATTTGGCATTGAGCGAGTCAAAGATCGTCTCTATCAGAAGGAGGTCGGCACCACCCTCTATCAGCCCGTCGATCTGCTCTTCATAGGCCTGAAGCAGTTCATCATACGTAAGGTCACGCGCTGCGGGATCGCTTACGTCCGGACTCATGGAGAGTGTCTTGTTGGTCGGTCCCACCGATCCGGCCACCCAGCGGGGCCATTCGGCCGTAGAATATTCATCAGCAGCCTGTCGGGCCAGCCGTGCACCTTCAAAAGCCATCTCCCGCGCAACATCTTCCTGTTGATAGTCGTGCTGTGAGATGCGTTGTGAGGAGAAGGTGTTTGTAGTGATGATGTCGGCTCCCGCGCGCAGATAGCGCCGGTGGATGTCGGTGATGACATCAGGACGAGTGATATTGAGCACGTCATTATTGCCTTTCAGCTGACAGCTCCAGTTGCAGAAGCGCTCTCCTCGGAAGTCGTTTTCTCCGAGATCATAGCTTTGAATCATTGTGCCCATGGCACCGTCAAGGATCAGTATCTTCTCACGTATGGTATCCTGAATGGTCATTTTGTCTTTGTCTGTGGATGGGAGATGTAGTGCGTCTTGGCACGACATTTCCCTAAGTTAGAAATGCTTGATGGCACGATCCATCTCTCTGCGGTCCTCTTTGGCCTTGAGCGTCTCGCGCTTGTCGTATTCTTTTTTACCTCGAGCCAGAGCGATGTCCACCTTTGCACGTCCGTGATCATCAATGAAGAGCAACGTGGGTACTATGGTGTAACCCGGCGTCTTCGTGTCTTCAAACAGATGCCGGATTTCCTTCTTGTTGAGAAGGAGCTTGCGGTCACGCTGAGGAGCATGATTGGCCCGATAGCCGTAAAAATAGGGGGAGATGTTCATGCCTTTCAGCCATACCTCTCCATTATTGATATAACAGAAGCTGTCGACCAGCGAGGCCTTGCCCAGCCGGATCGACTTGATCTCCGTACCCGTCAACACAATACCGGCGGTATAGGTGTCGATGAAGATATATTCAAAGGATGCTTTCTTGTTACGTATCTGTACAGGGCTCTTCTTGCGAAGGGCAATTTGGTCTTTATTCATTTCTCTATCGTTGCAAAGTTGTCGAGGTGATCGTCCACATACTGTGCTATCTGTTCTGTAAACTCTTCCTCGTGTTCTACAAAGGTATCGTCGTAGTCGTCAAATTCCGGCATACGCTCATAGAGCGCCTGAAAATCTTCCTGCGACCAGTCGCGCTCTATCTCCTCATGATATTTAGTATAATATTTATGACTACCGGTAATGAGCTTCTTCACGCCGTCGATACCCCAAAGCTTCATCATCTGAGCAAAGGGGTTGCGGTAGATAAAGGCACCATAGCCGTTATGGATCAGCTGGATAAAGCCACCGTCCATCACTTCGTCGCGGAGGTCGATATAAGCCAGCAGCGTAATCTGATCATTATTCAGACCGGCCATCGTCTCAGCGGTCAGTTGTCCGCCAATGGCCTCCATGATGGCATCATAGAACACTTGCAGGAACTCGTCCATTCCTTCTTCAGCCGCCTTGCGGAGAACCTCATCCTTGATCGTTACCTCTGTCATTGTCTTTTCCGTTGTTTATTTTGCAAAGGTAACGATTTCCCTTATTAATAGGTGTAACAGGAGTGTAAAAGGTTGTTAAGAACGAACCGGCTTTTAAGGCCAATGAGCGGAAGTTTTTATTTCTATCTGCTTCTTCTTGAGAATCTCGTTCTTTGAGTCACAAAGAAAAAGGGAATATCGAAAATCGTCAGAACAATATTTCTTTGGCAAGACAAATGAGTCTTAGTCTGCAAAACGATTAATAATCGTGTAATTTACAATATATTTATAATTTGACCATACATTACCACTTAAATTCTTGACTATCTGCAAATATTTCGAAAGTAATCTCCTTCTCTATGTTTTATGAAAAAAGAACGCTAATTTTCAATGTATTATCACCTTTGTTTCTTTCGGAGAACGGAGGTGAAGCCGTCTTGTGAGGGTCAACTTCTCAAGTGGAAAGCACGATACGATATTTCTTTACAAAATATATTTACGAAGCCATTTAAAATAGGTATATTACTCTGCTGCCATATATTAAAGTACAATGAATTTCTTTAGTAATCCAATATATCGTTTTACCAACATAAGGTCATGGACCGGCAAATTTCTTGTCTTAGGATATGGCCGGACCGCCACAGCCCAGAAAAGATTCGTAAAAAGGATCTTCATAAATGTATCCAGTTTTAGATATGGGTGTATGTAGAGGGTAGAAATTGAATAAAGATTGCATATCGACCGAAATGTCAAGGACATTCTGGTTTTTCTTTCAATCGTGTTTGTGAAATACAGAAAAATATGTAAATTTGCAGGGACTTAGTATAAAAAGGTGCATGACATCCGTGGCGACACGGCCTAAGCATGTTGTCTGCTAGACTAAATCTGCGGAAATAGCTTACAAGCCACCTCCTGCTACGGTTTGCCGTACCATAAGTCAATTACCGCAACCAGTTGAATTTCTTCAGTTCATGAAAGTAGCGATCGTAAAATATAATGCCGGCAATATCTACTCAGTGGAGAACGCGCTCCGTCGACTGGGCATTGAACCGGTGCTCACAGACGAGGCCGAACAGTTGCAAAAGGCCGACCGGGTGCTTTTTCCCGGTCAGGGAAACGCACGGACGACGATGGACTATCTGCGTGAGCACCATCTCGACCAGCTCATCCGCGACCTACGTCAGCCGGTGCTCGGCATCTGTGTAGGTCAGCAGCTTCTCTGCCGTCATTCCGAAGAAGGTGACGTCGACTGTATCGGCATTTTCCCTGTGGATGTGAAACGGTTCTGTCCACAACGACACGAAGACAAAGTGCCTGCCATGGGCTGGAACGCCTTAACCGGTTTGAAGTCGCCGCTGTTCAAAGGTCTTCACGACGGCGATTTCACCTATTTCATTCATAGCTATTATGTGCCACTCTGCGATGAGACCATCGCCACCGCAAACTATATCCTACCCTACTCCGCCGCCCTTCATCGCGACAATTTCTGGAGCGTGCAGTTCCATCCCGAGAAGAGCGGGCGCGTAGGCGAACAGATATTAAAAAATTTCATTGAAGGAATATGAATATCGAACTGATTCCAGCCATTGATCTGATCGACGGCAAATGCGTACGTCTGCAAAAGGGCGACTACCATGCGAAGACGGTCTATAATGACGATCCCGTAGCTCAGGCGCGTGAGTTTGAGCGTCTGGGACTGAAACGTCTGCATGTAGTGGACCTTGACGGTGCCAAGTCGAAGCACGTCGTCAATCTTAAGACGGTGCGGGCCATTACAGAGGCTACCAGCCTAACAGTCGACTTCGGTGGCGGAATCAAGACGGAAGACGACCTGCGGGCAGCTTTCGATGCCGGAGCATCCATGGTCACCGTTGGCAGCATAGCAGTGAAAGAGCCCGAGCGTGTGATGGGTTGGCTGCGTACATACGGTAGCGACCGCATCATCCTGGGTGCTGATGTGCGCAACGGCAACATTGCCATCAATGGCTGGTTAGAGGATACGCCCATACAGCTCATCCCTTTCCTCGAAAAATATATAGAAGCCGGTGTACAGAATGTACTGTGCACGGACATCTCGCGCGATGGCATGCTCTCCGGGCCTGCCCTCGATCTCTATAAGCAGATCATGAGGCAATATCCTCAGTTGCACCTGATAGCCAGTGGCGGCGTCAGCAGCAATGACGACATACGCTGCCTTGATGATGCCGGCATACCAGCTGTCGTCTTCGGTAAGGCATACTATGAGGGAAAGATCCGTATTAAAGAATTAACAGAATGACTCAAAATAACAATACCGGCTATCTGGAGTCGGGCAGCTCTTCGTTGGCCAGACGGATCATCCCCTGTCTGGATGTAAAGGACGGAGAAACCGTCAAAGGAGTGAACTTCGTCCACCTCCGCTCAGCCGGCGATCCTGTCGAACTGGGTAAGGCCTACAGCGAGGCAGGGGCAGACGAATTGGTGTTCCTCGACATCACCGCCTCCTATGAGGGCCGCAAGACTTTCACCGACATGGTCACACGCGTGGCCCGGGAGATCAACATTCCTTTTACGGTGGGAGGCGGCATCAATGCCATTGAAGACGTGGAACGTCTGTTGTCGGCCGGAGCCGATAAGGTGAGCATCAACTCCGCCGCCATCCGCCGGCCGGAGCTGATCGATGACATAGCGCGGCGATTTGGCTCGCAGGTATGCGTCTGTGCCATTGATGCCCGTCTCGATGAGGACGGCTGGCACTGCTATGTGAAGGGTGGTCGCGAGCGTACCCCGTTGGGACTTTTCGACTGGGCACGTGAGGTGGCTGACCGTGGAGCCGGTGAGATTCTGTTCACCAGCATGAACCACGATGGCGTGAAGCAGGGCTTTGCCAATGAGGCATTGGCCGAACTGGCTGAGGCCGTGTCCATCCCTATCATTGCTAGCGGAGGTGCCGGCACGATGGAGCACTTCCGGGATGCCTTTACCATTGGACATGCCGATGCGGCACTTGCCGCCAGTGTATTCCACTTCGGAGAGATTAAAATACCGGAGTTGAAAAAATATCTCAAACAAGAAGGTATAAGCGTAAGAATATGACCATAGATTTCGATAAGATGAACGGCCTCGTACCGGCCATCATTCAGGATGCCGTGACGAAGAACGTGCTGATGCTGGGCTTCATGAATCAGGAAGCCTATCAGAAAACCATAGAGACGAAAAAGGTAACTTTCTGGAGCCGTACGCGCCAGTGCCTATGGACTAAGGGAGAGACCTCCGGTCACTATCTCCATCTGGTGAGCATCCAGGTCGATTGTGACAACGATACACTACTCGTGAAGGTACATCCCGAAGGTCCTACCTGTCACAAAGGTACAGACACGTGTTGGGGTGAGGAGAATCGCTTGAACCCTATCTTGTTCCTGTCTGAGTTGCAGGATTTTATCTGCCAACGCCACGAAGAGATGCCCGAGAACAGCTACACCACCAGCCTCTTTCGTAAGGGTGTAAACAAAATGGCACAGAAAGTGGGAGAAGAGGCTGTCGAGACCGTCATCGAGGCTACCAACGGCACGACGGAGAACCTTATCTACGAAGGCTCCGACCTGCTTTACCATCTCATCGTATTGCTCACCGGCAAAGGACTTCGTATCGAGGACCTTGTTACGGAACTGGCCAAGCGTCACGATCCGGAATGGGACAAGAAACGCCGTATCGCTAAAAGTAAAGAATAAACCATTATGCTGATCAATTATAATAAGGTAAACGTCTATCAAGGCGACAGTCTGGTCCTCAATAATGTGAATTTCCATGTTGACGAGGGCGAGTTTATTTACATCATCGGTAAGGTGGGCTCTGGCAAAAGCTCACTGTTGAAGACATTCTATTGTGAGCTTGATCTCTATCCGTCAGAAGAAGAGGTAGCGGAGGTGCTCGGACGCAATCTCCTGACTCTCAAGCGTAAGGAGATACCGGCCCTGCGTCGGGAGATGGGCGTTATCTTCCAGGATTTCCAGCTTCTTCATGACCGTTCGGTGTACAAGAACCTTCAGTTTGTACTGAGGGCCACGGGATGGAAGAACAAGAAGAAGATCGATGAGCGTATCAATGAAGTGCTTGCTGCTGTCGGCATGCCCGACAAGCTCGAGAGCATGCCTCATGAACTATCCGGTGGTGAGCAGCAGCGCATCGCCATCGCGCGCGCACTTCTCAATCAGCCCAAAGTCATCATTGCAGATGAGCCGACCGGCAACCTTGATCCTGATACCGCCAACAACATCGTCAAGCTGTTGAAAGACATCACCGCTCAGGGAACAGCCGTCATCATGTCGACCCACAACATTCCAATGCTCGACCGTTTCCCCGGTGTCGTTTACCGATGCGAGAACGCGGAACTGCATGACGTCACCCATGAATATAATAAGGTGAACGTTTCGGAAGAGGAGGATTGATGGCAGCCGTTAATAGCCATGTCCGCTTCCTTATTAAACAAGAATTGAATAATTTAAAAATAAGAAGACCATGAAGGTTATGAAATTTGGTGGCACCTCAGTAGGTAGCCCCGAACGTATGAAAGGTGTTGCACAGTTGATCACCAAATCGGGTGAGCCAACGTTTGTCGTTTTGTCTGCCATGAGTGGCACCACCAACTCGCTTGTTGAAATCAGCGATTATCTCTACAAGAAAAACCCTGAAGGGGCCAATGAGGTAATCAATAACCTTGAAAAGAAATATATGCTCCATATAGAGCAGCTCTACTCTACGGACGAATATAAGGAGAAGACACGCGAGTTCCTGACGGGCGAGTTCAATTATCTCCGCTCGTTCACAAAGGATCTGTTTACCTCTTTCGAGGAAAAGACGATCGTCGCCCAGGGAGAGATCATGTCGACCAATATGATGGTCAATTACCTGCAAGAACAGGGTGTGAAGGCTGTGCTCCTCTCCGCACTCGACTTCATGCGTACCGACAAGAACGCTGAGCCAGACCTGCAGTATATCAAGGAAAAGCTTAAAGGTGTGATGGATGCCAATGCCGATCAGCAGATCTATCTCACCCAGGGCTTTATCTGCAGAAACGCCTATGGAGAGATTGACAATCTGCAGCGTGGCGGCTCTGACTATACCGCCTCACTCGTCGGTGCGGCACTGCCTGCTGACGAAATCCAAATTTGGACCGACATCGACGGCATGCATAACAATGACCCCCGTGTGGTTGACAAGACAGAGGCCGTGCGTCAGCTTAACTTCGAGGAAGCTGCCGAGCTCGCTTATTTTGGTGCGAAGATCCTGCATCCTACCTGCGTGCAGCCTGCCAAGTATGCCGGCATTCCCGTACGCCTGAAGAATACGATGGATCCCGATGCCGAGGGTACAATCATCGATAACGTGATTGTCCGTGGCAAGATCAAGGCTGTGGCCGCCAAGGATCATATCACTGCCGTAAAGATCAAATCGAGCCGTATGCTGCTGGCTACAGGTTTCCTGCGCAAAGTGTTCGAGATCTTTGAGAGCTATCAGACACCCATCGACATGATTGCCACCTCTGAGGTAGGCGTGTCGATGAGTATTGACAATGACAGCCATCTCAATGAGATCGTAGACGAACTGAAGAAATATGGTACCGTGACCGTTGACGCCGATATGTGCATCATCTGTGTTGTTGGTGACCTCGATTGGAGCAACCTCGGTTTCGAGACTCTCGCTACCGACGCCATGAAAGATATCCCTGTACGAATGATCAGCTACGGTGGCTCTAACTACAATATTTCTTTCCTCATTAAGGAGAGCGATAAGAAGCGTGCGCTGCAGAGCTTGAGCGATGTGCTCTTCAACAACAACTAAGACAGTAGCATTAATAAGATTATCCAATTTATTATCAACCCAGTCCCAATCGGTCAATTAAAGGTCTGGAAGAAGCCGGCCAAGCCAATAATAGCGGTCTACCGGCCGGTTGGGATTAAATAAGATACGATACAACACACAGACTGAATATGAAAGGAACGTTCCCGATTTCCAAATTTGCCGGTGTACGTACGCCGTTTTACTATTATGACACTGATCTGCTCCAGAAGACATTAGACACCATAAAGACCGAGGCTGGCCGTTACGAGAATTTTGAGGTACACTATGCCATTAAGGCCAATGCCAACCCTAAGGTGCTGAGCATCATTGCCCACGCCGGGCTTGGTGCGGATTGTGTCAGCGGAGGCGAGATCGAAGCAGCTCTGAAGGCTGGCTTCCCCGCTTCGAAAATAGTGTTTGCCGGAGTCGGCAAGGCTGATTGGGAAATCAATCTCGGACTGGATGCCGATATTTTCTGTTTCAATGTGGAGAGCGTGCCCGAGTTGGAAGTCATCAATGAGCTGGCTGCGGCAAAAGGCAAGACAGCACACGTTTGCTTCCGAATCAATCCCAACGTGGGAGCCCATACACATGCCAATATCACGACAGGACTGGCAGAGAACAAGTTCGGTATTGCCATGGACGATATGGAAAGCATCATTGAGGAAGCAGCAGGAA
>HF988519.1:40777-46428 GCA_000431975.1 Prevotella sp. CAG:924
AGCAGGAATGAAGAACATTGAGTTCCTCGGCCTTCACTTCCATATTGGTTCGCAGATCCTCGACATGGGTGACTTCGTAGCATTGTGCAACCGCATTAATGACTTGCAGCAACAACTCGAGCGCCATCATATAAAGGTAAGAAATATCAATGTGGGCGGTGGCCTCGGCATCAGCTATGATCATCCCAACCGTGAGCCGATCCCCAATTTCAAGGACTATTTCCAGACCTATGCCAAGCATCTGAAGCTCCGCGAGGGACAGAAGCTCCATTTCGAGCTGGGACGTGCCGTCGTGGCACAGATGGGTTCACTCATCACCCGCACACTCTACGTCAAGCAGGGCACGGCCAAACAGTTTGTCATCGTTGATGCCGGTATGACCGATCTTATTCGTCCCGCCCTTTATCAGGCTTCGCATAAGATCGAGAACCTGTCAAGTGACGAACCGACCGAAACGTATGATGTCGTAGGACCGATCTGTGAGTCAAGCGATGTATTTGCCAAGGCCATCGACCTGAACAAGACACATCGCGGCGACTTTATCGCCCTCCGTTCTGCTGGAGCCTATGGCGAGATCATGGCCAGCCGATACAACTGCCGTCCTCTTCCCGAGGGATACCTCAGCACGGAGCTGTAAGATCAGGGGACCATCGGTCCCGTCTGATATCTTGTACGAAAATTGAATACTATGTTGATAATTGACAATATCACCATTGTCCTGGGCATCATCGTCCTGCTTCTGACGGTGACAGCTCTCCTGATGGATCCGTTTGTCCGTTATAAGGCGGGCAGACGGATGCTGTCGTTTAAGGAACAAAAGGTTCAGGAAGAACAAGAAGAAACCAGTGAGAGCGCTGATAATCCCGACAAAGATCCTGAGGCACAACATCTTCCGATGCTCTCCATCATTCTTACGCCTCACAATCAAGCTGAGGCTCTGGAGAAAAACCTGCCTTTGCTCTTACGTCAGGACTATCCTGCCGGCTATCAGGTCATCGTCGTTCGTGAGGTGAGCGATCACGACACGGAGGATGTGCTGAAACGGCAGCTCCACGACTTGAATGTCGATCCCAGCGACGCTTCTCTTTATGTCACGTCCATTCAAGATTCCTCGCGCTTCATGAGTCGTAAGAAGCTGGCCGTCACCCTTGGCGTGAAGGCGGCAAAGACCGACTGGATCCTCCTCATGGAGGCTGACTGCCGTCCACAGAGCGACCGGTGGCTCCGTGTCATGGCCTCCCATTGCTACGACAGCACCCGGATGGTGATCGGCTATACAGCCTATGCGCCTGAAGCTACCGTGTACCAACGCTTCGAACGCATCCACACGGCCTATTATCTTCTTCGGGAAGATGAATATGGAACTGCCTACCGCACCAACTGCCCCCATCTGATGATCCGCAAGGATGACTTCATGAAAGGGGAAGGCTATCTGGGCAATCTGCATCTTATCCATGGTGAATATGACTTTCTGGTCAATAAGTTCGCCAATGCCGAGGGTACGTCCGTTGAGTTCTCACCCGAAGCCTGGACCATAGAGGACGCTCCGTCACATCGGACATGGATGAATCATCGCGTGTTCTATCAGGAGACCCGCCGCTTCCTCAACCGTAGCCTATCACATCGTGCACTGTTCAATGCCGACCAGTCGTTCCTCCATCTCGCATTCTGGGTTCCCATTGCCGCCATGGTGTTGGGCGGCCTGTCGGGCCGGTGGGTTCTCCTGGCCATAGCGGCTATTGCCTGGCTGGCACTGATTATCATTCGAAGCATCATCGGTAAGAAGGCTGTCAGCGTCTTCGACGACACAATAGGCACCGCACGTATCTTTTGTCTTGAAATGTCAGTAGTCTGGCATAATGCCTCTGCCATGTTCCATCATTGCACTGCCGACAAATTAGAGTTTACTACGCATAAACAATGATGAGGATCCTTCTATATAATGCTCAAGGTGGCGGAATCGACAGTCCGTATGAGGAGTTCGTCGCCACGCTGGCCAACGATCTGAGTACGTCTTTCGAGGTCGTTGCGGTACATTCTGCCAAAGAGATGGGCGACCATCCTTTGAATGAATTCCAGCTGGTTCACGTCTTTGGCTGCTGGAACACAGCTGCGACGGCCCTTCTCTTACGGGCCGAGAGCAAGAATATACCGACGGTGCTCTCCCCTCTCGGCGGCCTCCAACCCTGGCACATCAGACAGCATCAGCAACAATGGCAACGCAGACGACAACGACAAACGGCCGAGAAGGCATCGGCCGTGCATGTCTGTGGACAACTGGAACGGGATACCTTTGAGAAATTGGGATGGAACAAGAAGGTGGTAACCATCAAGAACCCCATCTTCACAAGTCTTATCTCCCATGACGAATGTGCCCGGCAGTTTGTCTCCCTTTATCGGAAGGTGATCGACAGCAATGCCGCCCGCCTTCTCCGAGAGAAGAGCCGGCAGGTCATGGGACAGCTTCTGCAGTTGGGTATCGACGACTTCGTGCTTCACGATACGGAGCGCATGGACGATCTGAAGACCCTCCTGCCCACTCTCACGGAAGAGGACTGGCGACTGATGACACTGTATGCTGCGGACGAGCACGTGCTCGGTCCTATGGGACTGGGACTGCAACGTGTCGGTTATCCTCTACCGGAACTTAACGTAAACGAAATTGACCGTTTCTCTTCAGAAGCTAAATACGTGGAAGGACATCTTAAGGCCGACGCCCTGCTCTCCCGCAACCTGCTTATGAAAAGCAGACTGCACGATTATGTCTACGAGAAAGAAAAGAGCGAGCGTAAGTTGGCCATTATGATAGCCAACCTCCGCTACGAGATGGAACATCAGTCGGCTCCTCTGCTCCACCTGCTCGACCTCTATGAGGCGCTGCGCTTCGAGGATGTGGATGAAGACCGTCTTGTGGAAATTCTCAAGATCATTGCGATTGAAGGATTCGCTGCCCACATCATGGGTGTCACCCACCATGTGCTTGGGCTTACCGAAGGCTTTATGCCCATGTCTCCCAAGGACGATAAGGAAACCGCTCTAATGGTACGCGCCATCACGAAATTCAGCATCTGACAAATACCCGAATCTTCCTTGAGCATGAGCACAAGCAAGAAGTTTCCGGGAAATAAATAACTACTCCTGCCAAATCTTATAACCCATAACACTATGACGAATAAGACTTACAACATTCAGAAAGACATGCGCTATCTGCAGCTCCTTTCCCATGCCTTTCCTACCATTGCCGAGGCCTCGACTGAAATCATCAACCTTCAGGCCATCCTCCATCTGCCGAAGGGAACAGAGCATTTCCTGGCCGACATCCACGGAGAATACGAGGCTTTTCAGCATGTGCTGAAGAATGCCTCAGGTAATATCAAGCGTAAGGTGAACGATCTCTTCGGCAATACCCTTCGCGAATCAGAGAAGCGCGAGCTGTGTACGCTCATCTACTATCCCGAACAGAAGCTGGAGCTCGTCAAGACTTCAGAACCCGATATTGACGACTGGTATCATATCACACTCCACCATCTTGTAGCGGTCTGCCGTGATGTGTCGAGCAAATATACGCGCTCGAAAGTGCGTAAGTCGTTACCTGCCGATTTCTCCTATATCATTCAGGAGCTGCTTCATGAGCGGACCGACGATAAGAACAAGTCGGCCTATGTCAATGTGATCATTGATACGATCATTTCCACGGGCCGTGCCGACGATTTCATCATCGCCATCGCCAATGTCATCCAACGACTGGCCATAGACCAACTTCACATGCTTGGCGACATCTACGACCGCGGTCCCGGAGCCCACCACATCATGGATTTGCTGGATAATTATCATCATTGGGACATCACCTGGGGCAATCACGACATTATCTGGATGGGTGCGGCCGCCGGCAACGACGCCTGCATCTGTTCGGTCATACGTCTGTCTCTCCGCTACGCCAACCTGCAGACGCTCGAAGAGGGTTATGGCATCAACTTAGTGCCTCTGGCTACCTTTGCCATGGATACGTATGCCGATGATCCTTGTGAGGAGTTCATCCCAAAGATGAGCGGCGGAGCGGAATACATCGACAACCGTACGACACGATTGACGGCACAGATGCATAAGGCCATTGCCGTACTGCAGTTTAAGCTGGAAGCACAGCTTTACGACAAGCATCCTGAATGGAATATGCAGGACCGCAAGATGTTCAACCGCATCGATTATGAGAAAGGCACCATTACGCTCAATGGAAAGACCTACCCGATGACAAGCTGTCATTTCCCGACGATCGATCCTAAGGATCCCAACCGGCTCACTCCTGAAGAAGAGGCTCTCATCCGCAAGCTCCACCACTCCTTTGCCGTATCCGAGAAATTACATCATCATATCCGTATCTTACTGAACCACGGATGCATGTATTTCATCTGCAACAATAACCTGCTCTTCCATGCTTCCATCCCTCTCAACGAGGATGGTACGTTGAAAAAAGTAACGGTAAGCCCTGGCAAGAGCTATAAGGGACGCGAGCTGATGAACGCCATCGGCATGACGATCCGGGCTGCGTTTCAGGAAGACACCTCATCGAGTGAGCGCAGCTATGCCTCCGACTATTTCCTCTATCTGTGGTGTGGTCCCGACAGTCCTCTCTTTGATAAGTCGAAGATGGCCACCTTCGAGCGCTACTTCATTAAGGATAAGGAAACCCATCAAGAGGCAAAAGGCAACTATTTCATTCTACGCGACAATGAAGATGTCGTTGATGGCATCCTCGACTCTTTCGGAGTGACAGGCTCCAACCGCCATATCATCAATGGCCATGTGCCGGTACACGCCGGAAGCGGAGAGAACCCTATCAAAGCCAATGGCAAGCTGATGGTTATCGACGGCGGATTCTCACAGGCTTATCACAAGGAGACGGGCATTGCAGGCTATACGCTGGTCTATCACAGCCGTGGCTTCCAGCTCGTACAGCATGAGCCGTTCACTTCGACACAAGATGCCATTATCCGAGGCACAGACATCAAGTCGACGACTCAGATCGTAGAGATGTCATCCCACCGCATGCTGGTTGCCGACACCGACAAGGGAGAGGAGCTCCATCAACAGATCGATGATCTCGAAGAGCTGCTTTACGCTTATCATCACGGCTTCATCAATGAGAGCGAAAGAAGAAAATAGATATTAACTGCCCTATCCAAAATTAGGGCAAGCCAATAATCGCCGTCTGATGGGGTGTGTCACAAAGCCCTCATTATAACAGGAGATCGCTATATGGCTAAACTTTTTTATGAAGTGGCCATACGGCGATCTTCATTTATTTATAAGCCTCAAAAAGGCAATAAAATTGGATTTGAGCCGTAAGATGCATTCTAAGAATGGTAGTGTTTCACTGAGCGTGCCTGAAACAAGTCTGCTTTGGGAGTGATGATGGCATATCCGATCTTGACAGAGAATACGTCCGGACTCTTGCCTGTCCAGAGAACCATAGCCTGTAAAGAGAGACGGTACGACTTTTGCCTGACAGTCTACTTTTTAGAATGGCTTCCTGCAAGGTGTCTACTGTTGCAGTTTATGAAGGCGGGAAAACGGCTGGCAAGATCAGAGGAAATCAGGAATATATATTCAGGGGAAAAGTAGCATATGGCTCGATGGGCAATGAGCATATGGCT
>HF988520.1 GCA_000431975.1 Prevotella sp. CAG:924
TATTTACAGTCTGTTCTCTCCATGCAACCGGTGATCGTGAGCGTCTCCGCCCCTGTCATCCGGTCTCTTGGCATTGATGCGTCATAGGCCCCAGTCCCATGGTGCGATGAGGTCATAACCGCCATCTCACCCAACGGGCAACGACTTCATTCCTACCTGCCGTCCGGCCACATTATAAGACATCTTATTCGCCTATGGCAGCATTCAGGCTCTTCATGTTCTGGGCGATCACCCAAAGATACATGGTGGAAACGACATGGATAGCAGAATCAAGTTCCTTCATGGAGGCATCCGGGGCCGTATGCGACTCGCTGTTTCTCCATTGCTTCACCAACTCCAGATAATCATAGAATTTATGGTATCTCCCGTCCGGATTGTTCCTCAATCCTCTCAAGCAACTGAGCGACAAGATGCAATTGATGAATGTGGGCATGCTGTTCTCATCCCTGCGGTTCACCATTTCCTCACCGTTCAGCAAATAATACACCTTCTTTAAGAACACCTCGTATTTTGTCACAATGGTATTGAAGTGCCTCCTTTTATCCACCAGCTTCATGCCTTCCAGACAGTAAAGTCGGTTGAAAGAGTCTAATAGCAGCTCATTTGCTCCATCTATCGAGGATGTCGATTGAACGTTCAGTACACGGATAAAGCATGCTGCCACAGCATCAAGATCCGGCAGGAACGCCTTTAAATCGGCAAACTCCCCTTCCACGTCCGCCAACAGTTTCTGTTTGAACAGTTCCGGGATAAACGGCAGCTCCGTTTCCTTCTTCTTGTAATTGTCATACATCACCCGGGCCATCTGCGTCATGACATTCCGGTAGAAGTCACTGTTCTCAAACAGCTTGGCAAACGAATCCATCTGCTCTACATAACAGCCTCGGGCCACCTCATCGAAGATCTGCGGGAAGATGCTTTCCTCAAACTGCTTCTCATCCGTATTGTTCGCCTGCTTGGTCAGTTTCTTCTTGGCGGTGGATACCATCTTGTCATAAATGGACTCCACGATCACACGGTCTGCCTCCGAGAACTGCCCCTGATACATGATATTCACCTTGTCGATGATACGGCTCAACAGATCCTCGTTATCATTCTTCGGCTTGCCGGCCTTCGGGTTCTCACCTTTTATCGGCTTTTGGTCGTCACCCAATCGGATGGACACCGTCTCTCCTTCCGAAATCTTGGAGTTGACCAACATGATCTGTCTGTTCAGGTCTATTCTTTCCCGGGCGTTCTTCGGCAATAGTCTGTACAGGTAATCGGCATACACGTAAGCCTTGTACAACTCCTTGTCGTATGTTCTTGCGATCTGTGCCATATAAGAATAGAAGCGGACAAAATTCTTGATCTTCGACCTGACCTCAAAGCGCTTCTCCTCGTCCAATTCCTCATAACGGTCCAGCGTATTCTTAAAGGCATTCGACAAAGCGCCCAACCGGTCTTTCTGCTTATTGATGTTCTGCAACAGGTCAAAGAAGCGCTGTTCGTCGCCTTCGGTCCACAACTGGTACATCTGAATGTCCTTTCTGAACGTATAGACATAATTTACGTCCACCGGATTTATCAGTTCCGTACCCTTATAGAACGGTTCGAACGATTTCTTGATGTCATCCGGCTTATTATAGAAATCGAGCACGTAGGTATCCTTCTTGTCCTTGTGCGCCCTGTTCAGACGCGAAAGGGTCTGCACCGCCTTCACATTCCTCAGCTTCTTGTCCACGAACATCGTATGCAACAGCGGTTCGTCAAAGCCGGTCTGATACTTATCGGCCACAATCAACAGGTTATACAGGTCCGAAGCGAAATACAACGGCAACCTGGCTTCCGAGATGTTGCGTCCGTCCGTGGAATTCAGCTTCGGTTCGGTATATTCAACGCCATTATAAGACACCGTGCCTGAGAACGCCACCATCGGCTTCACGTCCGTAATGTGATTCGCCTCACAATACTTCTTCACCTCCATGAAATAACGCACCGCATGGGCACGCGAGGAGCACACCAGCATGGCCTTTGCCTTGCCGTGTATGGCATTCAGGGTCACCTCCCGGAACTTCTCCACGATGATCGCCGTCTTCTGGGCGATCACATGCTGATGATTGTCATGGAAAGCCTTGATGGCACGTGTGGCCGGCGTTTCCTCATACGACGGGTCCGCCTCTATGCGCTTAGCGATTTCATAAGTAGTGTCGTACGTAGTGTAATACTTCAGCACATCCAGGATGAACCCTTCTTCAATGGCCTGCAACATCGAATAGTTGTGATAGGCCACATACCTGTTGTCCTCCGGGCTGTCTCCTTCCTCTACCAGTTCTCCGAAAGTCTGCAGCGTCTTGGGTTTCGGCGTTGCCGTGAAGGCATAGAAGAAAAGATTGCTGTGCTGCCCCTGAGCCAAGAGGTCCTCCAGCAGCGCGTCTTTCTTCTTTTCGAGTTCTTCGGCCTCAACCTCTTCTATCTCGGCATATTCACGCAAGGCCTCGTCCGTATCCGCCAAGGCAGCTTTCAGTTTCTCAGCACTCTTGCCCGACTGCGACGAATGGGCCTCATCCACCACGATCGCATAGCGCTTGCCGCTGCGGCTCGTCAGTTCCTTGTAGATGACCGGGAAGCGGTGAAGGGTCGTGATGACGATTCTGGTGTTGTCATCATTGATGATCCGGGCCAGTTTCTCCGAGCTGTCCGCATCCGTGATGGTCTCTATCTGTCCGTCGATATGGTCAAAGCCGAGGATGGTGCTCTGTAGCTGTTTGTTCAGCACACGGCGGTCGGTGATGACAAACACGCTGTTGAACATGTTCTTCATGTCCGCATCCTGCAATCCGGCCAGACGATAAGTGAGCCATGCAATGGAATTGGACTTGCCCGAACCGGCCGAATGTTGAATCAGGAAATTATTTCCATGTGGTTTCTTCCGAGACGCATATAGCGGAATTTCGTCTGCTGCCATGCCATAATTCACTTCCTTGTCATCACCTCTCTTTTTCACGAGATTCGCATAGTACGTGTCGGCCACCAGTTTCTCCACCACATCCAGTTGGTGATAGCGGGGGAAGATGATCTTCACGGAAGTTTCCGTCACCTCTTTCTCCCGACCATGCTTGTCGATGATAATCTTCAGCTTTTCTTCTTCCTGTCGGGAGATGTAACGCTGAAGAATGGCAAGCAACATGTCTCTCTGCAGAATGTGTTCCCATAAGTAAGAGGTGACATATCCCCCGTCCTCGCGCTCCGGATTACCGGCACCGCCTACCTTTCCGGCCCCGTTCGAGCCCTGATTAAAGGGAATGAAGAAAGTCTTTTCCTTCTTCAGTTCGGTGGTCAGCGCCACCTCATACAGATCGACCCCGAAGTAGGCCAATATACGGTTGTTGAACCGGAACAGCGGTTCCTTGGGATCGCGGTCGGTGCGCCACTGCCGTTTGGAGTCTTCAACGTTCTGTCCCGTAATCTGGTTTTTCAGTTCGAGGGCCACAACGGGAATACCGTTCAAGGAGAGCACCATATCAATGGTGTTCCTGTTCAGCTTGGAGTAGGCAAACTGGCGGGTCACCGTAAGAATGTTGGCATGGTAATTGGCCACCAGTTCGTCATTCAGCGACGAAGCCGGAGCAAAATAACAGAAACGGATGTTGATGCCCACATCGCTGATTCCCTTGCGCAGCACGTAGATCAGGCCATACCGCGTCACATCATCCTGAAACACGCGGTACAGTTGCCTTTCCGCCTTGTCGCCATACTTGGTTACATAGCGTTTCCACTGCTTGGGCTGCGTCTTTTCTATAAAGGAGATAAGTACCGGCATGTCAATGGCCCGCTCCTTATCGTAAGTATCCTGGTTGCCTTTTACATAGCCGCCTTCCGTGATCAGGTAGCGTTCTATATCGGCTTCAAAATTTTTTTCTTTCAAATCAGAGGTATCCATGGTTCTATCTGTCTTTAATCTTATATTTTCAAACCGTGACAACTTGTCACTATTTCATTTCCTTCTTCTTTTAGCCTGCTTTTTAATACTTTCCAAGTAAATTGCGGGATCTGCACAATCAGTCAGCTCAGCAACCTTTTCTGTGGCACTTTAACATTAGCAGACTTTTCTTTTTCCGGTTACACACTCGAAAATCAATGATTTCTTATACTCCTTCAGTTTCTCGATTTTCTGCTGCTTGATGGAGATCAGCTCATCTATTTCACCGCATTTCTGACATAAAAAATAAACAATTTTAGTCTGCTCAACAATGTTGGGATACGGAATATAAATATTTCCTATAGTTTCTGTATTAAGATTAAGTTGAGTTCCCATTTTACCTAAACCTAAATAAGGCTGGCCACTTAAAAAAACATAATACAAATATTCAACGCTTATTCCTTTCATGTTCGGAAAATACACAAAACCGTCATGAATACAACATTTTATATTAGTAATAATGGGTTTACCAACAGTTCCTGCTATACTTATAAATATATCTCCAGGGTATCGTTTTACAGAAAGAGAACTACCTAATTTAGATAACTTCTGTGTAGTGCATTCTAAATATTTACCACTTGCAGATACATCTGCTATACGAACCCATGCAAATTCACCATTTTCGTCAAAATATTTTGGATCATCAATAGGTCTAGGTGATGCTCCTCGTTTAACAAGAGAAAAGGTTTTAATTCTCCTAGAACCCCAATGCTCCGGAATCTCCCCAATCCATTCAACACCGCTATCTTTTAAAGGGACATTTTTATCCAAACCTTTGGTTACCGCTTCGGTAATGACAGATTGCTTGTAGCTTTGCAGTTTGGTTATCATTTCCTCTTGCAAAGTTATCAGTTCATCTATCTCACCACATTTTTGGTCAAGATAGGTGGCGATGGATTGTTGCTCGGAAGAAAGAGGATATGGAATTAACTCTTGCCCTAAGTAAACATTATTAATGATTGGTAAAGTTGTAAAAAAAGCATTGTCTCTTATTTTATCTTTTAATACACTTAGATAATAGAAATAAAATCTTGAATAACATTCTAAAGGTATTAAGCCTGTAATTTGTTGGTTAGAATATCCGTTCTCATTTGCATATCCTATTTTCCCTGCAGAAGCTCCAATTCCAACATATAACAAAGTACCAATAGGAAAAAGTGATATATTGTTCTCGCAAATTACTTTTTCTGATAGTTTTCGTTGGGAATTAAATAAATCATTACAGCCATCCAAAATATCTGCAGGAGTATACCAATTAATCAAATTATCTTCTTCTGAAATTTTATCAAATTCTTTTGGAGTTGTTCCTGTTGACAATAAAAAAATATTTTTTAATTTACGTATTTCCCAGTGCTCAGGAATCTCCCCAATCCATTCTACACCACTATCTTTATATTTATCGTATCTATTTTCCATCATTCTCAATCCTCCTGTTCGTAATAGTAAGAGTAATCAATACCTTTCATAAAGGTTTCCCGGTCATTAATCTTGTCGGTAAGTGCAGGTTGCAGAAGTGCTTTCAGCTCATCGGCATTAGCCACGCTGTGCGTCATCGCATCCAGATAAGACTTCTTGTCTACATTGCTCCAGTCCACACAAACCTTAAGATTTTTCTTCAGCATCAGGTCAAGCCAGATACGGGTAGCACGCCCGTTGCCTTCACGGAAAGGATGGGCAATGTTCATCTCCACATACTTGTCTATGATCTCATCGAAACTTGTCTCCGGCATACGCTCTATCTGTCGCAATGTGTCCGGAAGATACTGAGCCATGGCAAACTGGTATCCGCCTTTGGCTATGTTCACCGTGCGTATCTGTCCTGCAAAATCGTATAATCCGCCAAACAAATAAGCGTGAATCTGCTGCAAGCCTTTCACGGTACCCACTTCTATATTGTCTATCAGACTGCTTTCGAACAAGGCGTATGCCTTTGATTTGCTTCGTCCGTCTATCGTCTCGTCGCTATTGATAAACCATTCCAAAAACCGGGCAGCCTTCGTATTAGGAAAACACGCAGCAAGAGAAAGAACTCCTGAATTATCAAGCACATCTGTCATATAATGCTTTCCGTCAGAAGCCATCAATTTCAGTTGGTTAGTGGCACTAACCAACTCGTTTTGTTCTTTCTTCAGCTTGTTTTTCAGATACTTCCAATAGTTCCGGTTCTTGGCATAATCATCCTGATCGTTGAGCACGCCTATAATATCGGGCACGGAAAACCACCATTTGGAATTTTCGTCATCCCAAATGGCACGTACTTCCCGATCATTGAAGAAGCGGATGGATATCTTGTTTATCTTGGCCATAATATTACCCCAGAATCTTAGACAACAATTCCGATTCTCTTTCCTCCAGCTTTTTCAGTTCTTCGAAGATCACGGAACTTGGCGTCAGCGGTGTGTATTTATAGAACTCACGCGTAAACGGTATCTCGTAACCGATCTTGCTGTCTGCTTCATTATACCAGAAGTCGGGAGCATACGGACGTACATTCTTGTCCAGATATTCCGCGATGTCCTCTTTCCACGGGATGATCTCGCTGTCCTTCAGATCCGGATCGGGTGCGAACCCGCTATTCGCATCTGTGGGTTTTACGTATGCTTCCGGCATGTCGGCATTACGCTTGCCGAAATAGTTTCTCAGCAGAGCCACCTTTCCCTGCGGCACTTTTATCTTGGCCTTCTTCAACTCCGAGAAGAAAGTCAAGTCCGGGATTCCCGCTTGACCCGCCGGCATATTGTCTTCCCAATAGGTTGCCACTTTTTTCAGCAAGTCGCGGTCCGCTTCCTTATAATCCTCGGCAGTAGCCTCATCGAAATGAATATCCTTATATTCCAAACGGAGCGGACGGTTGATGATGAGTTTCGTAAACTTGAAATCCTCCACATCCTTGATCTTGCTCTCAACCTTCAGTTCCGGATTATCTTCGGAAGTATATTCCCAGTTGGTGAAGTCGTGATAAGCCTGCATGATCAGTTCGCGACAGGCTGTGGTAATCTCCACACGCTTGTTGCCGAGCGGCTTGCGCAACTTCTCAAAACATTGGCTGGCATCTATAAGCTGTACTTTGCCGATACGCTCCTCGGACTTGCTTTTGGAAACAACCCAGATATAGGTGGCAATACCGGTGTTATAGAACAGGTCGTTGGGCAGCTGGACAATGGCCTCCAGCCAGTCGTGCTCCAGCAGATAGCCGCGGATCTCACTCTCACCGCTTCCGGCATCCCCCTTAAACAGAGGAGAACCGTTCTGGATGATGGCCATACGGCCGTCTTCCTTCAGCTTGGCCACTCCATTGAGCATGAACAGCATCTGTCCGTCGCCCTTGGCCGGCAGTCCCGGCGCAAAGCGTCCGGCCTCACCCAGCTCGTGCTCTGCCTTGACACGCTTCTCGGATGCCTGCCAGTCGATGCCAAAGGGCGGATTGGATATGATATAGTCGAACTGGTAACCCTTGAACTGGTCATCGCCCAGCGTATCGCCCAGACGCATATTGTCGGCATTGCCGCCCTTGATCAGCATATCGGCCTTGGCGATGCCATAGGTCTGCGGATTGAGCTCCTGACCGTAGCAGGTGATCTCCGCCTCGGGATCAATCTTGCGGAACCGCTCATCCAGACAGGCCAGCATCTGGCTGGTGCCCATCGCCATGTCGTAGATGGAGGCCACGATGCCCTCGTCCCTCATCTCCTGCTCATGGTCGCCCACGAGCAGTTCGCCCATCAGATAGATGATGTCGCGCGCCGTGAAGTGCGCTCCTGCCTGGTCGTTGTATGACTCCGAGAATTTCCGCACCAGTTCCTCAAAGATATAGCCCATGTCTACCGCCGAAACCACATCGGCTCCCAGATAAGCCTTCGTTGAACAGAACTCCTTGATGACGAGATAAAGACGGTTGTTATCGTCCAGCTTCTTGATCTCATTGTAGAAGTCCATACGGTCGATGATGTCAATCACATTCTCCGAGAAATGATTCAGGTAGTTCTCGAAGTTGTCCTTGATATTGTCGGGATCGGCCAGCAAGATGTCGAAAGTAAACTTGCTGGTATTGTAGAAATGCTGTTTGGCCGCCGCCTCAAGGAAACCTTTCTTTACGGTGATCCCCTTGGCATCGAGATCCTCGTTCATCTTGATGACGGCATCCTTGGTAGGAGCCAACGTGTCTTCAAAACGCTTGATGACACACATGGGCAGAATCACCCTTCCGTATTCATGGGGCTTGTATAAGCCTACCAGTTTATCGGCAATGGTCCAGATAAGGTTGGCCTTCTCCTGTATATTGACTGAGGTCTGTCGCTGCAAGTCTTCTCCGCTCATATATAGTTTTAAATTAATGTAAGTTCGACGAATGGCAAATGCCTGTAAGCCTAAGGATTAGGGGAAATGTCGTACTACTATAATACTGAAATACAAAGAACCACGACCCATGACCGCCATGATCCCTGCGTAAGCAAAGTTATAAAAATATTTTGTATGGCAGATGATCTCCTGCCAGTTTTTTGATATGATGACAGTCCTATAATATGCCCTAACCCTCCACGAAACGCACACATCCCATACCTCAACCATACCAAGGAATGAGACCATGCTACTTTTTCGCAACGCTGGCTACCAAGACATTTGAAGTCGGACGATTGTCCGGCCACAGAACCAAAATGAAGAATATTTATTACTTGGCAAAGTAACCATATACTACTTGGACATTGAGTATTAT
>HF988521.1 GCA_000431975.1 Prevotella sp. CAG:924
ATAAATTTGCACTTGCTGCTTGAATTCGCCCAAAGAATAAAGACTCATGAAATGTGAAATACTTGCATCGGAAAAAGCACAACTGTGCATCACCTCCCTTCAAGAGTTGAAAGACGAATCCAACGTAATAGATTATGGAGCCATCATACTGTGCAAGGGCGGGACAGCCTCCATACGCATTGACTTCAAGGACTGGCATCTGAAACAATATGCAGTAATAACACTGTTTCCCAACGATGTAGTAATGCTCCACGACGTGTCCGACGACTTTGAGGTAGAGATGCTGCGCTACGACAAGACCCTGCTCAGAGAGGCGAGCCTGCAACTTGAGCAAACCGTCTACTCACTGCTGCGCAAGGACAGATGCAGGACCGACAAGCAAGTAGTGACGCTCATCATAGAGAATATGTTCAGCCTGTTGAGACTCTATTTCATTCAAAAAGAGTGTATGTGCCTTGACCAGCTTGTGCTCTATCAGCTCAAGGCATTTTTTCTCGGATTCTACGACTGGATGGTGCGCAACAGACACGAAGCTCCTGAGGACAACGGATCAAGACGCACCAACGAACTGTTCAATATGTTTATGGAAGATCTCGAACAGAACTACATGAAATCGCATACTGTGGCCTTCTATGCCGGCAGACTGAACATCACGTCCAAATATCTGAACAACATCGTAAGGCAAATGACAGGATACACGACAAAGGACATTATCGACCAATATGTCACCATGCAGATCAAACTGCAGCTGCGCACGGCAGACAAGAGCGTGAAGCAACTGGCATGGGACTTCAACTTCAGCGATGAGTCGTTCTTCTGCCGTTACTTCAAACTACATACAGGCTACACCCCTCAACAGTTCAGGAAAAACATCAAGCAACAATAGCCAAGCGACCAGACTGACGCTTATACATAACAGCCGTGTGTCAATGACTTCTCGCACATTGACACACGGCTGTTATGAGTCTTGCTTTCCCGACCTCACATCTTATCAGATGTATTCTTGCCTTACCGGCCGACTCGTCCGCGTCCGAAGGACAAGAACACATCCGATACTCGTCTTCCTAGTCATAGGATGTCATCCCGACAACTGATCAGACACCTTATAGGAAGCCGACGATCTTAAACTTGAATATTCCGTTGGAGAGGATCTTCTCATACACCACACCTCCGAATGCGTACCCGATTCCTCCATGTGGCCGTTCCACTCTGACATAGCCGGAGGGCAAGCTCGGAACGATCATGCCTATTGACGGCTTCACCAACACATAAGTACCGCCACGGTCGCAATAATATCGGCCGTGAGAATAAATATATGGTCTGTGTCCGTGATGTATGACTACACCTGCGGGACGATGTTTGTGAGGCCGTGGTTTAGGACGGTGCTTGGGAGGGCGCACGTCATGATGCTTTTTTTTGTGATGCGGCTTCTTATGATGTTTCGGCTGAGGCTGGGTAATCTCAGGGGCCTCGGCCATGACAGTAGCATTTGCCGTGACACATGTCAGTGTCAGGAACATCAACAGCGACAATAGTTTTAATTTTCTCATAGTCTAACTCCTCTTTCGTTTATAGTTGCTCCTACGCCTGTCACGATGATTTGTACTGACGAGGATTAACTTGTTATTCTGATGCGAAGTTAGCCATTAATCCCGACACATACCATTTGTTTTCCCTATATATGGTTAGGGATTTCCCTAATGACGGATTCCGCCATCCCGTCGCCCCCACTATCCTACCCTCTAGGCCATAA
>HF988522.1 GCA_000431975.1 Prevotella sp. CAG:924
GCCGGCAGGCTGAGATTGGTGACAAGACAGCTGTAACGGTATCTGCCGAAATCGTTCTCGTCCCCGAACAGATCCAATTGCCTGATTTGCTTGCCGGCGGCATTCGGCCGTTTCTCTATTTCCTGTCTGACCATTATTATTCGTCTGGACTTGCCCCAGTTGGTCGCGCGGTATGTCGTTTCGGATATTTCCAGACCGTCCGCCAGCTCCACCCATGCGTTTTCATGGGTGAGGCTGTACTTGATGCGGTTATTGAACCGGCAGGCTATGACATAGTGTAACTTCTTGCTTTCCAGACAGTCAAGTATCTCTTTCGTAAAGAATCCGCTGTCCATGCGGACAAGTCCCACCGTCTTGTTCCCGAGTCTTGACAGGGTGTCTTCAAGAAAAGCGACATAATTGGTACTCGCCGCTGTGTTCCCAGGACGCAGCCAGTAGTTTGCTATCATTCTCACATCTGAGACAAAAGCGAGAAGCGGATGGTGTGACGGACGGCCCGGACGCTTGGGGTTGTAACCTTTTGCCGTTCCCTCCTGATTCCCCTCACGTACCATTACCGTAGAGTCAAAGTCCAATGTGTAATTGTCAAACAGCAACTCCGAGAAAAACCAGCTGAACAGTTTGCCGAAGACACGCTGGTTGACGGCCTGGGAGAATTTGTTGAGATAACGCTGGTAAGCCCTATGGTCTGCCCCGCGTTTCCAACCAAGTAGATTGCACAGCACCATGTCATAACGAACCACGTCCAGATGTCCGAAACAGCTTGCGCCGCACCATACACCTGCGAACAGGCCCAATATGAGTTGAAGAGGCCTGTACCCCCTGTTGGAACCTTGAACCGGAATGCCGCTTTGCTCGAGATGCTCGGCAAAATGGCATTTCTCGAGCATCTTGAAGAACAGGGAAAGCCCGCCGAAAGGGGTTATCTCCTTGTTTACGAACTTTATGTCATATTCTCGCATCAGATATATAGGTTTTAAGCCGTGGTAAAGTTAATAAATAATTATGAATCAGATATATACAAATCTAATTTTCTAATGGCGGTCATTAGAAATAAAGGCAATTATATCTCTAATGACCGATTTGGGTTTAACCATGCGAAAAAGTTTTTCTGCGTAACTTGCTTTTCTAGAAAGAGGAAAAGCGGATTTTATTCAGATTTTTGTTTAATATTTGTTATCGACATCGTGTGAAATCATGTGTTTGGCGTATCTTTGTGATGTGGTATGTCCTATTGACGGGTATGCGTGGTAAATGAGTACGGATGCCACAGAGTGTGTCGTGCTCGCCCATAAGCTTAATGACAAATATAGGAAGCGAATGAAAATATTGGTTATAGAGGATGATGCCGACCTGCGTGAGATTATAGTCAGGTCGTTGGAAAAGGAACGTTATGTGGTGGAGACAGCTGCCGACTGTGCCGCCGCACGCATGAAGGTGTTCGTTTATGAATACGACTGCCTGCTGCTCGACATCATGCTGCCCGACGGTAGCGGCTTGGATATACTGCGTGATCTGTCGGCACATGGCCGCAAGTGTAATGTCATCATACTCTCGGCGAAGGATTCGATAGAAGATAAGGTTAAAGGACTTGATCTTGGGGCAGACGACTATCTTGCCAAGCCGTTCCATCTGGCAGAGCTTCACGCACGGTTGAAGAGTGTGATAAGGCGTAGCCGTAACGGCGGTGATAGTGTTATGAGAATGGCAAATGTGTGTGTACATACTGACAGTTTCAGGGTGGAGGTAGACGGAAAGCCGCTTGAGCTTGGCCGTAAGGAGTACGACATACTGACTTATTTCATGAATCGTCCGGGCCGACTCATTGAAAAACAGATGCTGGCCGAAGCTGTATGGGGCGACTATATAGATGTTGTGGACAACTTCGATTTCGTTTATGCGCAGATGAAAAACCTGCGCAAGCGACTCAAGGCAGCAGGTGCGGGCATTGAGATAAAAACGGTTTATGGATTCGGTTATAAACTTGTGGAGATATGAAACTCATTAACTATATATCGTTGCGTCTGTCAGCGATCGCAGCAGTGGTGCTGGCCTTTTGGTCGGTGTTCTTCTATTTTGCCATCATAGACGAGATAAACGATGAGGTGGACGATTCGCTGGAAGACTATGCGGAACTCGTCATACGCCGTGCGTTGGCGGGAGAGCCTCTGCCTACAGCCTCAAGCGGTTCGAACAATCAGTATTATCTTCATGAGGTGTCGGCCAATTATGCTGCTACGCACAATCATGTGCGTTATGAGGACCGCACGGTATATATACGTGACAAGCGCGAGTTTGAGCCAGCGCGCGTCATCAGTTATATATATACGACGGGTGACGGCCGTTTTTTTGAGGTCGAGGTGTCTGTTCCGACCATCGACAAGGCCGACCTGAAGACAGCCATCTTCTACTGGCTTTTGTTCCTCTATGTTGCCATCCTGCTCGGTTTCGTGTTGCTCAACCTAATAGCGGTGAAGCGCAGCATGCGTCCGTTGGCGGTATTGTTGAAATGGGTTGACGATTATCGTCTGGGACGCGAGAACCGCGAGTTGGACAATCCCACCTACGTGACGGAGTTCAGCAAGCTTAACGAAGCCGTGGTGCGCTCGATGAAACGTAGTGAGGAGCAGTACGAGCAACAGAAAATGTTCATAGGCAATGCCTCGCATGAGATGCAGACGCCATTGGCTGTGTGCCAGAACCGCATCGAGATGTTGCTTGACGATGACAACCTTACTGAACAACAGATGGGTGAGTTAGTGAAGACACTCGGCACGCTAGGCTCATTGTCGAGGCTCAACAAGTCGCTGCTGTTGCTCTGCAAGATAGAGAACGGACAGTTCACCGAGGTGGAAACGGTGGATGTTGACATGATGACAAAGCGTCTGCTCGACGATCTGAAGAGTGTAGTGAAGACAAGAAACATAGATGTGCGCATGGGAAGATCGGAGCATTGGCATGTGAGGATGAATCCAATGTTGGCGTCAACGCTTGTAGGCAACCTGTTGAAAAACGCGTTAGTACACAATGTGGATGGTGGACACATAGTGGTAAACATCGGCAGCCATGGCATGAGTGTGGCAAACACGGGCGAGGACGGACCGTTGGATAAGACAAAAATATTCACGCGGTTCTATCACACGAGTGGTAAGAAGAGCTCTACGGGTATCGGCCTGTCGCTGGCGAGTGCCGTGTGCAATCTCTATTCTTTCAATATAGATTATCGCTATGAGAATGGTATGCACACTTTCGAGGTAATCGAGACTAAGGCATGAAAGCTCTCCTGGATAACCCTTCAGACAGTAAAGAAGAGGCTGTCTGAAGGGTTTATACTTAATAGATGTTAATCTTAGGGATCCTGACCGTTTTTTCAGATTCATTTCAGAATTGCATTGCAACTTTGCAATACGAAAGTCAGAGAGGTGGCAGACAGAGAAAAGAAATTACCTGAGCAACCTGTCGGACAGCGTAAACAAAAACAATAAAAATAACAACCATAAAAAAGAAATGAAAATGAAGAGATTTTTGAAAGCTAGCATCGCAGCATTGTTCTGCCTGTTCGTAGTGAGTGTAAACGCAGTCGCTGCAAACGACAAGCCTATAGAAGTGTCGAAACTTCCACAAACCGCCCAGCAGATTCTGAAGAAAGATTTCTCTAAGATGAAGATTGCGTTGGCAAAGATGGAGTCGGGAATATTCGACACAAGCTATGACATCATCTTCACCAATGGTGACAAGGTGGAGTTCGACCGTAGTGGCAACTGGACCGAACTGAAGTGTAAGTATTCCCAGGTTCCTGCCCGTCTCATCCCGTCCGCTATCAGCAACTATGCTAAGAAAAATTATCCGGGAACCAAGATCCTCGAAATTGAAAGGGATCGCAGTGAGTACGATGTGAAACTGAGCAATGGAATAGAGATAACATTCAATAAGAAGTTCCAGGTTATAGATATTGACAACTAAAAGCAGGAGGCTGAAAAATGAAATGGAAAATGTATTTTATGGCTGTGCTTATGGCAGCATTTGCGATGGTAAGTTGTAGCGATGATGATGACAATTTCGGTCCGAATGATGTTCCGGCTAAAGTGATGGAGGCGTTTAATGCCCAATATCCTAATACAATGGTACATTGGGAAAAGGAGCGCGGCAAGATAAAGGCAGAGTTCGTGATCAATGGACAAGAAGCTGAGGCATGGTATGAGACTGACGGTACGTGGATAGGTACTGAAACAAATTTCAGAGGATCATTCCCAGAACCGGTGCAGAACTATATCAACACCAACTATGCAGGCTATGTTGTCGATGACGCCGACTGGATAGAGACGCCGACGCTGAACTATTTTGACATTGACCTTGAAATGCCGGCAAAGCCGGATGTGAGACTCCTTATACAGGAAGACGGGACATTGGTTAGATAGTCGTCCCTTAAAAAGCCCATTTTTGCGAGA
>HF988523.1 GCA_000431975.1 Prevotella sp. CAG:924
ATCAAATACATTGCAATTTGATACACCCTCCTTTATGGTTCACAATCAGATGAAAGAGAGATTAATAGTTCTCACTATTGATCTCGAAATAGCTCTGCGGATGCGCACATACAGGACAAACACTTGGAGCGCTCTTGCCTACAACAATGTGTCCGCAGTTACGGCACTTCCACATACGGTCGCCGTCGCGCGAGAATACCAGATCGCCCTGGATATTCTCCAACAGCTTACGATAGCGCTCCTCATGATGACGCTCGATCTCGCCCACCATACGGAACTTAGCAGCGATCTCCGTGAATCCTTCCTCCTCAGCTTCCTTTGCCATGCCGGCATACATATCCGTCCACTCGTAGTTCTCACCGGCTGCGGCATCAGCCAAGTTATCGGTCGTCGTGGGAACGCTGCCACCATGGAGATACTTGAACCAGAGCTTTGCATGCTCCTTCTCGTTCATGGCCGTCTCGGTGAAGAGAGCCGCAATCTGCTCATAACCGTCCTTCTTAGCCTTGGAAGCATAGTATTGATACTTGGTGTGAGCCTGACTCTCACCTGCAAAAGCTGCCATCAAATTCTGTTCTGTCTTTGTACCTTTCAATTCCTTCATAGTGTTTATTTTTATAGGATTAATCTTAATATTCAGGTTGCAAATATAATCGGAAAGCCATTAGATGCCAAACATTTATTTCTAAGAATCGTTAATTTTAACACTAACTATGAAATTTATACAATTTAGTTAACGAGTGTTTATGCCCCTATTGTTCCTTACCTCTTTATAATGTTCCCACGCCCTCTACAAGAGGGTCTGCCGTAATCGAGTAGGAGGAAAACGAAGTAGTTTT
>HF988524.1 GCA_000431975.1 Prevotella sp. CAG:924
CTCGAAAAAATAATATTCGCGTAACTCATTGTAAACGATTAATTTAAATCATGTCTAAGATATTTTCTTTGGACAGCAGTGATCAAGATAATTAATTATATTCACAAAACAACACATTTTATTACAAAATAATTTGGTTATATGGAAATCTTTTAATATATTTGCAATAGTTCTACTAATTAAATTAATTGCCTTATGAAAAAATCTTTTGTTACTTCCCGTTATTCTAGCTTTTGTTTTTACAGCTTGTTCTTCTGACAACGAAGCCTCTCAACAGCCTATAACAGAACGAGCTAATAGAAACAGGTAAGCAATTCGCGAAAATCCACAATGATGGACTAGATGCAATATATACTGCATTAATAAACAGCAAAAACGAAACAGAATCTTTTTCTGACAGTTCTATATGTCAAGTGATTGAAAATGCTGCAAATTCTTTTATAAGACAACATAATACACAGACAAGGGTGACTGACGATTCAGAAATTGACTATTCTGTATATGAAAAGACCTCTATTGAAGATATAAGAAAAAACATGTCGCCAAGAGAGAAGCAGTTTGTACAGTCTGCAATATCTGACAACCAAGACATAGAGCAACTCTTAGAAATGGTCTCTAACGACACTTCATTAAGTCATTCCAAAAAAGAAGCAATTATCTGCTTTATTACAACTTTTAAAGCGTCTTCAGAGTATTGGAGCAACAATTATTCAGAATGGTTAAAACTAACTGATAAAGCCACGACGAGATCTTTCAAATTTGATTGGAAACAAGTAGCTGTTGCTGATGCCTACTGGACATATACAGGTTTGCTGTCTTCTGGTCTCAATGTATGGGTTGGCGGAGGTGCCGCAGCCGTCGGTTCTGTAGCTGCTTGTTTAAAATAGACAAATTATGGACTTTAAAATAGACTGATTATGGACAGAGACAATAAAATAGGATTAGTATTCGCCATCGTATGGATGCTGTTCGTAGTGGTGCTCTTTGCGAGCTATTTATATATAAAGGATTATCCCGTCGATTATTTCATCGACGAAGAAACAAGTGGATTCATTTCCTTAGGTTTCTTTTGCCTATGGGCTGCCATATGGTTCTTTATTGGCCGGCATCTCAGCAAAGACTTTGCCGCCAAGAAATTTGTCTACAAACAACAATATCCCCTCCTGACAGAAGAAGTCATAAACAAGGCATTCAAGGAATGGTATTTCTCCAAATTGGCAAGGACTTTGTCTATTGTGATGTTCTGTGCCGTACCATTTTACATTGCAGCCAATGTCCGAGGAGACTTAACCACCAAGAACTACATCTATATAGGAAGTTTGATGATTTTGTCGACCGTATTATATTGGTACAGCAAAAGACACTCATCCCAATCCGAATAAGCACACGACACCCGTAAATCCCCGCTTCCCTCGCTTTGCGGATAGAATGCACACCCGAGATGCCAAGCAGCCGCTATGGCATCTCGGGCGTGTCCTTTCACAGCTTGACACCAAACTTCACCAGATGCGCATCCATCATGTCCCGGGGCATGAACTTCATGAAAGTATCGGCTACGGAGTTGAGCATGTGCTGACGCACATAGTCGTCCTTGACATACAACGACACGCGGCGCCAGGAAAGATAATCTCCGTCAATAGGACGCACGTTCTTACGCTGCCGCTCGGTGAGGAAAGCCAGTTGCATCTCGGGAATGATGGTGAATCCTCCATTGGCATCTACAATACGGATCAGGGTCTCTATGCTGCCGGCCTCGTAGATCTGCCGGCCCTTGCTGCGACCCTTACAAAAGCTGAACGCACTGTCGCGCAGACACTGCACATCCTTCATGATCCACATCTGCTCATGCTCCAGGTTCTCAGGACGGAAGACCGGCAGCTTACGCCAGCACTCCTCAGACAGATACACCCAGAAGCGTTCCGTATAGAGCGGTATCTCCAACAGGCCGTCCTGCATCAGGCCACCGGTAGCGATGGCCACATCCTTCTCGTCCTGTAACAAGCCGTGGACCATACCCTCGGCATTCACCTCATCGATCGTCAACGCCACGTCGGGATAATCCTCCGTATAGTGCCTGATAAACTGGGGAAGGACATAGGGGGCGATGGACGAACCGATGGCCATACGCAACTGCCCCGACACTTCCTCGCGTTCCTCGGCCACCAGCTCGCCGATGCGCTCCGTCTCCTGACAGACACGCCTGGCCTGCCGGATGATCTTCTCACCCACGAGCGTTGGCCGGACACTCTTGTTCGTCCGATCGAAGAGCCGCACATCCAGTTCTTCCTCCAGCTTCGAAAGCATGGAACTCAATGTGGGTTGCGTCACACCCAATACCTCGGCAGCCTTGGCGAAATTGCGATGACGGTCGATGGCGAGGATATATTTCAGTTGCTGTAGTGTCATACGATAGATTTTATCTATACAAAGATAGGAAAAATCATTTGTTAGTCTATCATTTTGGCCTTACTTTTGCAATTGTAATCAGTAAAACAAGTAATTATGGAAAATATCAACAACTATCTGCCCTATCTGAAGGGATATGACTTTACAGGCAAGACGCCTGTCGTGATCGACTTTTATGCTACGTGGTGTGGTCCCTGCCGTGCGTTGTCACCTGTCGTTGAGCAACTCGCCCACGAATATCAAGGTAAAGTGAAGGTACTGAAAGTTGATGTGGACAAGAATCAGAATCTATCCATGGCTGCCCGCATCATGTCGGTCCCTACCTTATTCTTCATCGACATCAACGGCAACATTGAACGCCAGACAGGTGCCCTGCCCTACGGCATGTTGAAGACCAAGTTCGACCAGCTCATTGCCGACTGAGCTTAAATTGTCTGACGGCAAAACACCAGAGGACAAAGACTGAATACATGCTTTCACAAACAACACCCGGACCTGCCCGGAAGCCAACAAAAGGCATGACGGATTGTCAGTACGGATGACACAATGACAGAATTCTCCACCAGGCACACCGATTGCTGGAAAGATTGTGTAAAGATTGATTTTTAGTCTAAGTCCTATAAAACACATAAAGACTGAAGTATTATAGATTATTGTGTGATTGTTTTAGTTCTAGGGAGCTCGTGCATGCGAATGCACGGGCTCTTTTTGTATACAATCACATACTGTTATTTCCACATCATCCCTGCCACTCTCCAAAGATTTTCGTATCTTTGCAACGTAAACATTAAATTTATCGGACTAATAGGGCTTAACATCCTGTCCACGGGCCACTGTCTATCCGGCTCCCAGCAGCTGGGCAGATTTTCTACCGGCCCGCATACAGTAGATGACAGCCCGGAAATAGCTTAAGAACATGACAACAACCATTCTGTTTTCATTCGCGCCCCAATCGGCGTGGCTACAATGGGTACTCCTCGTAATAGGCATCGTTGTGGTGCTGTGGGGTGCCGACCGACTGACCGACGGCAGCGTGGGCCTTGCCCAACGAATGGGCATCCCCCAAATCGTCATCGGACTGACCATCGTGGCGATGGGCACCTCGATGCCTGAATTCTGCGTGAGCCTCATCTCGGCCCTGAAAGGCACGAGCGACCTGGCAATAGGCAACGTAGTCGGCTCCAACATCTTCAACGCCCTGCTCATTGTAGGTTGCGCCGCCCTCGTGGCCCCGATCACCATTCTGAAAAGCACCGTCCGAAGAGATATCCCGTTCGCCCTCGTGGCCAGTGCCCTACTGATGATCTTCTGCCTCGACGGACATATCGGACGCATAGACGCAGCCATCATGTTTGTCCTGTTCATCTTCTTCATGGTGACGACGGTGAAGGGTGTGAAGACCGGAGAGCAGAACGCATCAGGTCCACAAGACAAGAACGAGGCTCAGCCCGCCAAGGAAGTCAATACCGTGAAAGCCGTCATCTTCATCATCCTCGGACTGGTCTGCCTGATACTGGGAAGCTCCGTCTTCGTTGACAACGCCTCAGCCATAGCAAAGAGCCTGGGCGTGAGCGATGCCGTCATCGGACTGACCATCGTGGCAGGCGGTACATCGCTGCCCGAACTGGCAACAAGCGTTGTCGCAGCCCGTAAGGGTAATTCCGGCATCGCCATCGGCAATGTGCTCGGCAGCAACGTATTCAACATTCTCATGATTCTCGGCATCACAGGACTGATTGCTCCCATGACACTGGAGGGCATCACCAACACCGACCTGTCCGTAATGGTGCTCTCCATTGTCCTGCTCTGGCTCTTCTCCTATACCAAGCTGCGCATCCAGCGGTGGGAAGGTGCCGTCCTCGCAGCGAGCTTCATAGCCTACGTTAGCTGGCTCATCTCACAAGCCGTATAGAAATAATGGGGCAAAGGTACGGCATAATTCCATATTTATTCGTACCTTTGCACATCCTTATAAACAGAGTGCTTGATTAACCTCTTTAAAAACAAGACAATGCAACAGAACAAACAGACCGTGAGCGTGCTGTTCATGCTTTTCAGCATCCTCTTCTGTGTTTGTCTCATCGCGGCAAACCTTCTCGAGACAAAGCAGATTCAGGCCGGACCGATCAGTCTGACGGGTGGCCTGATCGTCTTTCCCATTTCGTATATCATCAACGACTGCGTGTGTGAGGTGTGGGGCTACCGCAAGGCAAGATTCCTCATCTGGACGGGCTTCGCCATGAACTTCCTCTTCGTTGCCTTCGGTGCGCTGTGCGACTGGATCCCGGGAGCGTCCTACTGGCACAATGATGCCGGCTTCCACGCCATCTTCGGCCTTGCTCCCCGCATCGCCATGGCCTCATTCCTGGCCTTCATCATTGGCAGCTTTGCCAATGCCTACGTGATGAGCCGGATGAAAATACGCGACGGAGGACGCCGCTTCTCCCTGCGTGCCGTGCTGAGCACCATTGCAGGCGAGTCGTGCGACTCCGTGATCTTCTTTCCTCTCGCCCTCGGAGGAGTGGTGCCCTGGAGCGAGCTGCCCCAACTGATGATCGCACAGGTCATCCTCAAGACGCTCTACGAGGTGGTGGCACTGCCCGTCACCTGCCGCGTGGTACGACTGATGAAGAACCACGAAGGAGAAGACGTGTACGACAATGACGTAGACTATAGCATTTGGAAAATATTCAGCATCAACTAATTATGAGTGACACAAGAAAGGAAGAGGGACTGAAGGCCCTCGGTGCAAAGACAAAATACAAGATGGACTATGCTCCGGAAGTACTGGAGACGTTTGTCAACAAGCATCCCGGCAACGACTATTGGGTACGATTCAATTGTCCGGAGTTCACATCGTTGTGCCCTATCACAGGACAGCCCGACTTTGCGGAGATCCGCATCAGCTATATCCCTGCCGAACGCATGGTAGAGAGCAAGAGCCTGAAGCTCTATCTCTTTTCCTTCCGCAATCACGGCGACTTCCACGAGGACTGCGTGAACATCATCATGAAAGATCTTGTACGCCTCATGGAACCTAAATACATTGAGGTGACGGGCATCTTCACACCACGTGGCGGCATCTCCATCTACCCCTACGCCAACTATGGCCAACCGGGTACGAAATATGAGAAACTCGCAGAATACCGAATGATGAACCACGACCTAAAATAAGGAAGGGATTTATACCGGTATGGTGAATAAAAGAGGGTGTGTCAAAATGATGCA
>HF988525.1:0-21070 GCA_000431975.1 Prevotella sp. CAG:924
AGCCACTGCGTCCAGCTTCACCCTGCTCGGTGAAAGATACTCGAAAGATACTTTCAGAGTATTCTATAAAGGACAAAAGATTGAAGGCGCCACCGCGTCCAGTTTCACTCTGCTCGGTGAAGGATATGCCAAGGACACCTTCAATGTGTTCTACAGAGGACAAAAGATGGAAGGGGCAACATCTTCAAACTTTGTCATTCTTGACAACGGCTATGCCAAGGATGCTTTCAACACATACTATAATGGCAGGAAAATTTAAAGTTATTGCCTAATAACACGGAATTCGAGATTCAAGCTCCTTCTACCTCATCAAACACGGGACGTAATCTCGATTTTAACAGACATCCCATTAAGTAAGATTGACCGTCAAAGAAGCCCTATCATACATATTCCTGATTCGTAAGCAATGCGTGCTCTCGTTAGGCTTCTTTGAACGGTCATCGTTAATATACGACAACATCAATTAGCATCATTGAGTCAAGGATTTAAAGACATCTTGCAGTACCTACTAACTTCTATGATTAGGGGCAACGACTGTCCAAGTCTTAAAAATTACAAAAAAAATCCGTCTTCCGTGAAACCTAAAAAAAATAAAACAGTATATTTGCAATGCCATTTGAACATTAAGGGCCTGGTAGGCTTGTCCCCGACACACATTATAAAATACTACTCTTATATCTGTTAATATATAATCTTGCATTCAGAAATAACAAGCAATATGATGTCAACAAAGAATTGGATGGTACTGATAGGATTAACTTGTGCCGCATTCATCTTCAACACCTCTGAGTTCATCCCCATAGGCCTCTTAACAGACATTGCGAATGATTTTTCCATAACCGAAGCCCAGGCCGGATGGATCATATCAATTTATGCCCTGATAGTCATGCTACTCTCATTACCTCTTATGATTGTAGTATCCAGATTCGAGATGAAAAAACTCCTCTCCAGTGTCATTTTTGTCTTTGTAGGATTTCAGCTGCTGTCGGCGGTATCCACCAGCTATCACATGCTGATGCTATCAAGAATTGGCGTTGCGTGTACTCACTCTATATTCTGGTCCATCGTTTCGCCACTGGCCGTAAGAACCGTACCGGAAAAATACAAGTCGACTGCACTGAGCATGATCGTAACCGGCACGTCCGTTGCCATGATTTTCGGATTGCCTATCGGCAGAATCATCGGTCTGCATATCGGATGGCGCATGACTTTTCTTTGTATCGGAATATTCGCTTTTGTCCTCATGATCTATCTCTTGCTGACACTTCCGAAGGTTCCGAGCCGGGGAACGTTCTCATTACAAAAGCTGCCGGTCCTTTTCAAAATGCCGGCCGTCTTGAGCATTTTCATTCTTTCATTTGCCATCGCGACCTCCTATTATACCGGATATAGCTACATAGAGCCATTCTTACAACAAGTTGCAGGACTACGAGACAACTGGATTACAGCTACATTGGTAATATTTGGAGCCATGGGCATATTAGGCAGCCTTGCCTTTTCCAAATTCTACAATAAGAATCCTTATAAGTTCACGGGCGTCGTACTTGGGGGTATTTTCGGTTGCCTTGTACTCCTTCAAGCCGCAGCCTGCTGCAGCGTGACCATCATCCTATTGTGTGCCTTGTGGGGAATGGCCTTTACAGCCTCCAACGTGGTATTGCAGGCCGAGACCATAAACAACTCACCCGTAGAAGCCACATCGGTATCGATGTCCATCTTTTCCGGCATCTTCAATCTGGGAATAGCATGCGGCACTTACATTGGTGGTCAGGTGTGTACATACGCTTCCATTTCGACCATAGGCTATGCGGGAGCCGTGCTAGCATTCCTCACATTTGTCTATTGGTATAAGGTCGTCAGAAAGAAAATGGGGAAAAAGGATGTTGATCGATAAAGGCAAGTTTCTCTCGGGAAACTTGTTGCGGAACGTGATACAACAACATGCCAAAGTGCATTTGAGTGTCGTATCCTACGACGTCCGCCCTACCTTATTATATATGCGACACGCCCATGTATCCAGCCCCACCAACGTGTGTCACTACATCCTACACAACCTCATCAGGATGTTTTTCTGATTTTGACAATACAAAAAGACTGGGCCGTAATGACCCAGTCTCCCACATCCGTCTGTTCCTGCCGACCTGTGACAGGAACCCATATAACTATCATTTCTTTTTCTCTACCGTGTAAACCACCTTACCGCTCTTATTGATGAAATAGAGGTCAAGCGTGTGCTTGTCAGCGCTGACGAGCGAGAAGCCCGACTCACCGGAGCAGAACACCGTACCGTCGACAGCCTTCACCTTCGGACGACTCAGCGATCCGCTGGTGTTGACAACATAGTCTATGTCACATCCCGGCTTCCGGATATGCTGGAAGTTGTGGATATGTCCGCATACATACATCGCCACGTTCTTATGCTTCTGTAAGATGGGATTGAGCCGTTTCTGCATGTCGGCCCGCTCTGCATCGCTCTTTCCCGTATCGGCATAGATCGGATGATGGCCGACCACGATCACCCAGTCCTCCTTTGCCTGCGTCAGCGTGCTGTCGATCCAGGCGAGCTGACGGTCGATGTCCTGCTTGCAGGCATCGGGATACTGGATAGAGTCGTTACGGTATTTGTCGATCAGAGGAGTCGTATCAATAAGCACCAGACGTACGGTAGTGCCATTGTCTTCGATCACCTTCGTATAGTATCTGCCTGGCATCTCCCAGCGGGCCGACACCTTGGAATAGTCAAGGCAAGCCTGGGTGTTGCCACGATACTCATGGTTGCCACACACAGGATACCACGGCAGCATCAGCTCGGGATGAGAATAGATCAGCTCATAGTTGGTCATCCACAATGGATCCTGCGTACTGCGTATTCCTTCAAAATGGTGGACATCCCCGGCAGCTACCACACACTCGATGCCTACCGTCTCTGCCATACGGCCCATAAGATCGGCTATAGGCTTCTGATCGTAGTAACCGTTACGGCCAAGATCGTTAGCTACATAGAAGTTGACGTCTTTCTTCAGCTTCGACCACTCGGTAGGAGTCTGTGCAAAGGCAGATGTAAGGGCCATCGCCAGCATGATCACAAGGATCTGTATTCTTTTCATTGCTACTAAGATATAAAATAGTTATTATTATGAAGTTTCTTTCTGCACTGACAAAAGCCGGGAGCTTCCCGGCTTTCTTTTTATCATTGAATCACAATGACAGGTCATTCATATCAGAAATTGATCTTAAATCCGGCATTGACTTTCACGCCGTAGTACTCTACCTGCATGGTACGGTCCTTTTCGCCCTGATAGTAGCGGAGAGGCTGGTTGAGCAGATTGTTGGCAGCCACGTAGAAGGTGTACTTCACATTCTTACCCCATGTGTAGCTGGCGTTGATATCCATATAGTTTGTAGAGTCGTAGTAGCGGCGCAGCGCTTTCTCCTCCTGATACTCCTCATCATCCTGGAATGCTGACGTGTAGTTGTAAGACAGGCGGACATTAAGACCCCACTTGTCAAAATAGAGCGAGGCGTTGGCCATGTGCTCAGGCGATCCGGGCAGTGCCTGCTCACCCTTGTCGCCGAAGGCCGAACGGACCACACTGCTGTGTGTATAGGTATAGTTGCCATAGAAACCGATACATTTCAGTGCCGGGGAGATAAATCCGAAGTCACGCTGATAGCCAAGCTCTACACCCAAGAGGTCGGCATCGAAAGCATTGAGCGGTTGCGACACACGCGCATCGCTGTAATTACCATAAGCCATCTTACGTGTCAGATTGACAATATAGTTGTCTACACGCTTGTAGAACAAGGCGGCAGACACCAGACCGACACTCTTGAAATAGTATTCAGTAGACAGATCATAATTGTTGGAGATGATCGGCTTCAGATCGGGATTACCCAATGCGATCTCCACCGGGTTCTCCTCTGTATTGTAAGTCGTACCGGCAACAAGCCATGAATACTTAGGACGTGCCAGAGTCTTGGTGTACGAGGCTCTTACCTTAAAATCGTTGTTCACATCCCATTTGAACAGGACACTTGGCAACCAGTCGGTGTAACTGCTCTTCTTCACGCCTGTAGGTTCGAGCGATCCGTCACCATTCTCATTGATAATATAGTTCCAGCCACTGGTATGCAGATTGGTGTTCTCCATACGCAATCCGGCCATCAACGTCAGGTTGCGGCCCAACTTCTGGGTGAAACGCAGATATGCGGCCGTCACCTGCTCACGGGCATCATAGTTACCAGATGACTCCTCGAGATCTCTCACGCCTCCCATGGCGTCAAGCTGCTCCTGAGTGAAGGCGCCGATATATCTCTTATCAACAAACTCTGTGGGCTTGAAAACATCGCTCACCATGAATCCGTCGCGGATCTGCATCGTCAGGTTCTGCTTCCACTCATCGCCATAGTTATCAGCATAGCCGTCGGTATAGTCGTATTTGTAAGCATCGAGAGTCTTATGCTTGTTGGTGTACTTGGCTCCGAACTTCAGAGAGTTTCCGAACAGACCTCCTGTAAGAGGCAACTCGAAGTCTACCTTAGCTTTCCACTCATCCTCATCGACATCCTCATTGCCGTTACTCAGCTCGTCAACCTTCCAGTCGCCGAGTGCAAGAGAAATAGGAGTGAGGGCGTAGGGATGTCTTCCACCTTCATCAGCCATATCAATGGTCAGACCTTTCTGCTTCAGCGTGAAGTAGCGCTCATTAGGCTTATCCTCGCTTGCCCGTGAGAAAGAAGCTGACCAGTCGGTCTGCAGACGGTCCCACAACAGATGCTTGCCACCAAGGGTGTAATCCATTGTCTGTTGCAACTCGCGCCGTGCGTTACGGTTATCGGAAGATCCCATCTTGAGCTGTGACTTGACACTCATCTCTCCATCTCCATCCGCTAAGCCTTTAAAAGACAGTCCATAACGATTTTCCCAGTCGTTACGGCGGTTATATATACCGTTAAAGTAGATTTTATTATTGGCATTAAAATCGTAGTCCATGGAGAGCGAATAGCTCTGACGCTCACGCGTCACATAGTACTGGCGTATATCTGCATCGGTAAGCACCACATTGCCTTTGTCATCAAGATCGTAGGTGTATTCGCAGTTATCCGAACCGGCAGGCGAGTTCTGATAAGACAGAGCGGCCATAATACCGAACTTGTTGTTGAAAAAGCGGTTGCCGTAGGTAGCACCGAGGTTGAGCTGCATCTTCTCACTGATCCAGCTGTATCCCGTACCTGCCGTCACGTTGAACACCTCACGGTAAGGAGTGTTCTTCGTCACGAGGTTGATGGCTCCGCCGATAGCGTCACCATCCATGTCTGAGGTCACCACTTTGTTTACCTCGATCGACTGTATCATATCGGCAGGGATAAGGTCGAGCTGTACATTGCGTGCATCACTCTCAGCAGAGGGCAGACGATTGCCATTGACGCTGACACTCGAGAGATCGGGAGAAGTACCGCGTACCTGTCCGAAACGAGCCTCGCCCTGATCGTACTGCACGTTAATACCGTTAATACGCTTCAAGGCATCACCAATATTTGAATCGGGGAACTTGCCCACCTGATCGGCTGATACTACATTAGTAAGGTTAAAGTTATTCTTCTGTTGATTGATGGCCTTGCTCTGTCCGTGGAAAGCGCCTTTCACTTCCACTCCTTTCAGCTCCACTCCGTCAGTAAGCACGAAATTCTGCTCGGCAGTCTTGTCAGACGATACGGTCAATTTCATGGTCTTCGGTTCATACCCTACGTAAGACACCTTCACGGTGTATGTGCCGGGCTGAAGATTAGAGAGTGTGTAATAGCCGTTCACATCACTCACAACACCCGTATGCAAACTTTCAATGATTACTGATGCTCCGGGCAATACCTGATTATTAGTATCAACAACACGACCCCGCATCACTCCGAGAGCAGGTGCATTAGGGCCGGGAGCAGCTAATGCTACCGACTGGAGCATTGTTGCCATGCAAAAAAGTGTTAGCTTTTTGTAGTCTTTTCTCATAAAAAAATCCTATTGATTTGACGGGTGCAAAGGTCTGACTTTTATGTTACGTTGTTGTTACACAAATTTGATGATCGTTTTAGGAAGATGTTACAAAACGGTTACGCAACGCTATCCTATGAATGCTTTCTATACCTTATTATATATAGCGCCCACAATGGAATCTCGTATATCTCTTTCGTGTCCCCTCTTCATAAAATTCCATCTACTCGTCTGTCGCTAGAATGAATCATACTGGTAATTTCCCGTCTGCAGGCTTCCGTTGCCCATCATCTCTGTGAAAGAGTATGGGATAAATTTTGCAGATTGGGAAAGTTTTATTATCTTTGTCGCCGATTAGAATCTACCGGCCCCGTAGCTCAGTTGAATAGAGCACCAGATTCCGGTTCTGGGTGTCGCGGGTTTGAGTCCCACCGGGGTCACTAATTGACAAAAAGAAAAGATTCTATCCCCTGAAGGAGTGTGCATCCGCATACTCCTTTTTTCATATCTGCCGTTAGCAGTCCCGACAAGTTGTAAGCCTGCGCCGACCGTTTCTTGTCCTATTATCATCATCCCTCTCTTTTCCACGACATATTTACGATTATAACCATAAAAAAGCGTCTTGTCACGCATCATCTCTCCACAACAAAACTGTTTTATCATTTTTATAGCAACGACTCTCCGGGTATGGGATATTTTTGCTAACTTTGCGTTCAGACGAATACAAATATTAAACGATATGGACATCACTGAAAGATTTATCAATTACACCAAGTTTGACACACAGTCGGCTGAAGACTCGACGACCGTACCCAGTACCTCCAAACAGCTCATCTTCGCCCGCTATCTGAAGGAAGAGCTGGAAAAGGAAGGACTGAAAGACGTAGAGATGGACGACATGGGCTACATCTATGCCACCCTCCCCGCCAACACGACAAAAGATGTGCCCGTCATCGGCTTCATCTCCCACTACGACACGGCACTCGATGCCAGCGGCGCCAACATAAAGGCACGTATCGTGAAGGGATACGACGGCAGTGACATCGAGCTGTCACCCGGCATCATCTCCTCACCGAAAAAATTCCCCGAGCTGCTGCAGCACAAGGGCGAAGACCTGATCGTCACCGACGGTACGACCCTGCTCGGCGCCGACGACAAGGCCGGTATCGCCGAGATCGTACAGGCTATGTGCTATCTGCGCGATCACGACGAGATCAAGCACGGAGACATCCGCGTGGGCTTCAACCCTGACGAGGAGATCGGCATGGGTGCCCACCACTTCGACGTGGAGAAGTTCGGCTGCAGCTGGGCCTATACCATGGACGGCGGCGACCTGGGCGATCTGGAGTACGAGAACTTCAACGCTGCCGGTGCCAAGATCAAGATCCACGGCGTCAGCGTACATACCGGCTATGCCAAGGGCAAGATGATCAATGCCTCCCGTCTGGCCTGCGAGCTGAACAGCCACATCCCCGACACCGACATCCCCGAGACGACAGAAGGCTACCAGGGCTTCTACCACCTGCTCGGCATCGACAGCCGCTGTGAGGAAGCCAAGCTCAGCTATATCATCCGCGATCACGACCGTAAGCGGTTCGAGGAGCGCAAACAATACATGACCGACATCGTCGCTCAGATGAACAAGAAATACGGCGAAGGCACCGTAGAGCTCGAACTGAACGACCAGTACTACAACATGAAGGAAAAGATCGACGAGAACCGTCATGTTGTCGACATCGTACTGAAGGCCATGCACGACTGTGACGTAGAGCCGAAGGTGGAACCCATTCGTGGCGGTACCGACGGTGCACAGCTCTCTTTCCGCGGACTGCCCTGCCCCAACATCTTTGCAGGTGGTGTCAACTTCCACGGTCCCTATGAGTTCGTATCCATCCAGGTAATGGAGAAGGCAGTAAAGGTGATCTGCCGAATCTGTGAAATCACAGCTCAGGAAAACGCCTGATGGAGATACCGCATCTTGTCCCGGATCTGGCACTGATACTCATCGTGGCAGGAGTGGTCACCTTGCTGTTCAAGAAACTCAGGCAGCCACTCGTTCTGGGATACATCATGGCAGGATTCATCGTATCGCCCCATCTGCCGTTCACCATGTCGGTAGTCGACAAGGCCAATGTGCAGACATGGGGCGACATCGGTGTGATGTTTCTTCTGTTTTCCCTAGGACTGGACTTCTCTTTCAAGAAGATCATCCGCATGGGTATGGCGCCCGCCATCGCAGCCATCAGCATCATCTTTTGCATGGTGATGCTGGGCTATGCCGCGGGCTGTGCCTTCGGCTGGAGCCACACAGACTGTATCTTCCTCGGCGGTATGATGGCCATGTCGTCGACGACCATCATCTACAAAGCCTACGACGATCTGGGACTGCGACAGCAGCGGTTTGCCCAACTGGTGATGGGTGTGCTCATCCTGGAAGATGTGCTGGCCATTGTCATGATGGTGATGCTGCCGGCCATCGCCGGAGGCGGCAGTCCTGACGGAGGCGAGATGGTGGGAACGATAGTGAAGATCGCCTTCTTCCTGATCCTATGGTTCGTGGTCGGCATCTTCCTCATTCCGTTGTTCCTGCGCAAGACACGCCGACTGATGACCGATGAGACGATGGTCATCGTGGCTCTCGGTCTCTGCTGTCTGATGGCTGTCATCTCTACAAGTGTAGGATTCAGCTCTGCCTTCGGAGCGTTTGTCATGGGCTCCATCCTTGCCGAGACCATAGAGGCCGACCGCATCATACGGCTTGTCGAACCGGTGAAGAACCTCTTCGGCGCCGTGTTCTTCGTCTCTGTCGGCATGCTCGTCGACCCTTCGGTACTTGTTGAATATGCCGGACCGATCGCCCTCCTCTGCCTGACCATCGTCGTGGGCCAATGCCTCTTCGGCACCCTCGGCTTCATGCTCAGCGGCCAGCCTCTGAAGACCGCCATGCAATGCGGCTTCTCGCTGACACAGATTGGTGAGTTCGCTTTCATCATTGCCTCACTGGGCCAGTCGATGCACGTGATCGCGGGATTTCTCTATCCTGTCGTCGTGGCGGTGTCGGTGGTGACGACATTCCTCACACCTTATATGATACGAGGTGCCGTACCCGCCTACCAATTACTCTCCACACACCTGCCCAAGCGGTGGATACGTCGTCTGAACCATCTTGATGCCGGACGGCAGGACACCGTAGAGACAGAAAGCGAATGGCGACGGCTGTTACGGAAGATGACGCTTAATGCCGTGATCTATACCATCCTCTCCCTGGCCGTCATGACTTTGATGCTCACTTTCTGCCTGCCCTTCCTCCGAAGCATATTGCCTCACTGGTGGGCCAACGGGGTATGCGGAGTGCTCACGGTAGCGCTGATGTCACCATTCCTGCGCTCACTGATCATGAAGAACAATCATGCCGATGAGTTCCGCTCTCTATGGGTGAAAAGCCGGCTCAACCGCCTGCCCCTCATCTTCACCGTTCTGGTGAGAATCACGATAGCAGCAGCCATCCTTTTCTATCTCTGCAACTATCTGGCCCGCTTCGCCAACGCACTGGTCATCACGTTGTCGGCTGTGGTCATCGTACTGATGGTGCTCTCGCGCAATCTCAAACACCGGTCGATAAGGCTGGAACGAATGTTCATCAACAACCTGAATGCCCGGCAAATCGCAGCACGCCGGCAGGGAAAGCTGCAACCGGAATTTGAGCACCACCTGCCCGACCGTGACATCCATATCTCCGACTTCGTCATCCCCGAGGAGTCGCTATGGGCAGGAAAGACGCTACGCCAACTGCAGCTCCGCAACCGCTTCGGCGTGCACGTGAGCAGCATCCGGCGCGGACGACAGCGCATCAATATCCCCAACGGCAACACGATCATCTTTCCGGCCGACCGCCTGCAGGTGATCGGCAGCGACCCGCAGCTACAGGCCTTCAGCACAGCCCTCGTTAAAGAGCTGCTGCCCGAACAGCCTTACGGTGAGCAACAGGAGATGCGCCTGAGAAAAATCATCCTCGGAAACAACAATGCCTTCATCGGTAAGACACTGCAACAGAGTGGCATACGCGATCAATACGGCTGTATGGTCGTAGGTGTCGAGGAAGGACAGAAGAACCTCACGCAGGTGTCACCCGCACGTAAGCTCGAACAGGGCGACATCGTCTGGGTGGTCGGTGAGAAACAGTCGCTCGACGAACTGAGTGCCGCCGTAAAATAGAATGGGCTGCCGACAGTCATCCCTACTGCCGTAGGACTAAGATTCTTTATCCGCCATACGGAGGACATCCATCGGGACTCCGACCAATCATCGGAAAAGAAACGTCATACTGACAAGAAGACGTCGGGCAAACTGATAAAATAAATGTCTACGGTCTGATGACCGATCCGAGTTAAAAAGAGAGGGAAGGAATTATTCTAAAGAATATATCCTATCCCACTCTTTTTTGTTATCTTTGCATCAAAAGGAAACGATAAAACTATGAATATTGATCATCTTCAGAAAAGACTCCAGAACACCGACGGCCTGACGAAGGCCCTGGGTATGGAGTTTATCTCTACGCCAGAGGCCGACACCTTGAAAGCCCGCATGAAGGTTGACGAACGCAACCGTCAAGTATTCGGATTTCTCTCGGGTGGTGCCACACTGGCCTTGGCTGAAAATCTTGCCGGCGTAGGTTCGATGGCACTCTGTCCGGGAAAGATCTGCGTAGGCACTAATGTCAGCGGTGCCCACATGCGCAGCGTGCTTGAGGGTGACACGGTCACTGCCTATGGACGCCTGCTCTTCAAAGGACGCAAGCTTCACAACTGGCAGGTGGACATCCGCAACGAGGCTGGCGACATGATCTCCACCGTTCAGGTAACGAACTATATCATCACCCCACGCCCTATGTCCAAGGCCTCTGCCAACACAGCAACAGCAGACGCAGGTGAAGAGGATAAGAGGCCAGAAGACACAGAAGACAACACCAATCCGACGACTGATGAACGTACAACGGCTGAATAATCTCCTGGCATCGGGCAAGGGACACACCGTCCTCTTCCGTCTGCCGGAGGAAAGCCTGTGCACGATCGTGCAACAAACCGACGGCGAGCCAGCCGTGCTCCCTTCCGTCGCCGAGTTGGGAAGTGAAGAGGGCTATGTCATGACACCTTTCGCTCCGTCAGCAGAGCATCCCATCCTGCTGCTCCATCCCGACATCCTTGAATCTTTCTCCTTGGAAGAGCTGGAAAGCACAGCCACCTTCCTAAATGGCAATGAGGGAGCGTCAGCGTCTCTCGACGCAGACGCTGCGTCCACAGCTGCCCTCAACGGATCACAGCAGAAAGGAGACTCCCCACAGAACGAGTCAGAGGAACGGACACGCTATCACCTCGACTTTGCCAATTTCCATGCACAGATCGAAGCGGGCCAATTCAACAAGCTCGTCCTCGCACGTACATCGGAACGTCAATTTCCCGACACTGCCGGCAACCGACTGACGCCACTGCAACTCTTTGCACGCGCCTGTCATCTCTATCCCCATCAATACATCGCCCTCATCTCCCTGCAAGGTGCGGGAGAATGGCTCATGGCAACACCCGAGCTCCTGCTCGGCTCACACGACGGCTGCTGGCATACCATGGCACTGGCCGGCACACAGCGGGCCACGGCCGGGCAACTGGCCGACAACACATGGAAAGATGCCAGGTGGTCGGAGAAGAACAAGCTGGAGCAACGGTGTGTGACGACTTACATCACACAGATCCTTGAACGCCATACCCAGTCCCTGGAAGTGAGCGCTCCCTACACAACGACGGCGGCCCGGCTGTTGCATCTGCGTACCGACTTCACGTTCCGGCTGCACGAACAGAAGCAGCTCGGAACACTCCTCGACGACCTCTTCCCTACTCCCGCCGTATGCGGACTGCCGAAAGAGGCCGCCCGGCATTTCATTCTAAGAAATGAGAACGTGGACCGCCGTTATTACAGCGGCTTCTGCGGCATGATACGTCCCCACGGAGACACCGCTCTCTTTGTCTCCCTCCGTTGCATGCAACTGCTTCCCCACGCCTTCCGTCTCTATGCCGGTGGAGGACTGCTCGCCGACAGCGAAGAGGAAAGCGAATGGCAGGAGACCGAGGCAAAGATCCACACCATGGCGCGACTGATAGAATAAAGGCGCACACAACTATGAAAACATATTCTGATCACGAAAACGTCAACATACTTACTGCGCTCCTCGCTGCCCACGGCATAAAGGACGTCATCGTCTGTCCCGGCAGCCGCAACGCGCCATTGGCCCACAACTTCGAGGTATGTCCCGCCCTCAAGGTCCATCCTGTCACCGACGAGCGGTCGGCCGGCTTCTATGCCCTCGGCATGGCCCTCCACACACAGGACCCTGTGGCTGTCTGCGTCACTTCAGGGACAGCCCTGCTCAATCTCTACCCCGCCGTAGCTGAGGCATACTACCGTCATGCCCCCCTCGTCATCATCTCTGCCGACCGCCCTGCCGCATGGATCGGACAGCTCGACGGACAGACACTTCCCCAGCAAGGAGCGCTCGGCTGCTTTGTGCGCACAAGCGTCACACTGCCCGAGCCACACAACGCCGAGGAGCACTGGTATGTCAACCGCCTCATCAACGAGGCCCTTGCCGGATTGCGACGGGCCGACGCACTGCCCGTACATATCAATGTACCGCTCAGTGAGCCCCTCTACCACTTCACCGTCCCCGCACTGCCCGACGAACGGACCATCCTGGAACGACACGAAGGAGGGAGCGCGCTGCCCCGGCAACTGACCGCCGATCTGGCAACAGCGACACATCCCCTGCTGGTGATCGGCCAGACAGGCATGGCTATCCCGCAACAGCTCATCGACCATCTCGCCCGCCACATGGCACTGCTCTACGAGCCTCTCAGCGCTGATGGACAACAGAGCATACCTGAAGACAATATCGACCAGCTGATCTGTCCCGACCAGATCGACCTCATCCTATATGCCGGCGACTGCCTCGTCAACAAACGTATGCGGCATCTGCTGCGTCAGTGCACGAAAGCACAGGTATGGGGCCTGGGATACGGAGACGCCACCCCCGACCCTACCATGCACCTCCGCGCCTGGTATCCGACCGACAACCTCATCGAGGCGCTGCACGACATCAGTACGTGCCCCACTGCGGCCGACCGCCATTTCATCACAGAGTGGAACCGGTCGGTAGAATGCCGGCGCCGACAAGACGACGACGTCAGTACCGCTCAGCCGGCAGCGCTGGCCGTCTCCTGGTTAGAGACCCGTCTCAACGCCTATCCCGTCAGGAAACGGCAAGAGACCACGGCCGAGCCATGCGGTCTGGTCACGAGCGCCGACAAGACACTATCACCGTCCGCCAGACACACGACAACGAACAATGAGCTTTCTCAAGAAGAGCACACCCCGTGGGAGACGCTACATGGCTGCGCGGTACACTATGCCAACAGCACCGCCGTACGTCTCGGCCTCCGCTTCGCCCACCATTATATATATGTCAACCGGGGTGTGAACGGCATAGAAGGTTGTATGTCGACCGCAGCCGGCGCCTCATTGGCCGCAAGCCGTACCGATACGGATGTTTATCTCGTCATCGGCGACCTGAGTTTCTTCTACGACGCCAATGCCCTGTGGAACACGGAGCTGACGGGCAACCTCCACATCCTTCTGCTGAACAACGGAGGCGGCGCGATCTTCAACCGGTTCAAAGGACTCGAAGGCAGTCCCGCCCGTGAGCGTACCGTCATGGCATGCCACTGCGCCACCGCCCAAGGGCTCTGTGAGAGCTATGGCATCCGCTACCTCCATGCTGACAGTCCGGACGACCTTACCGACGCGCTATGGCATCAGTTTGCCACACGTGGCGAACGGCCTGTCGTACTCGAGGTGTCACTCCCGCTCTGACCATCCTCCCCCGCAAGCGACTCGGACACCGGCAGCAGCCTTCCGCCTCACATCGCTGAGGACAAGATGCCGGGACCTTTCAACAGACATTTGTTCAATCACGATAATATCTCAAAAAACAACAGTTATATGGCAAGAGAATGGAAAAAGATCGATGGCTTCGACTTCCAGGACATCCTGTTCGAGGAATACCATCACATCGCTAAGATCACGATCAACCGTCCGCGCTACCGCAACGCCTTCACTCCCCGCACGGTGTGGGAGATGAGCCAGGCCTTCACCTACTGCCGTGACACGCTCTCCATCCGTGTGGTGATCCTCACGGGCGCCGGCGACAAGGCATTCTGCTCCGGAGGAGACATGCACGTGAAAGGCCGTGGCGGCTATGTGGGCAACGACGGTGTACCCCGTCTGAATGTGCTCGACGTGCAGATGCAGATCCGACGCATGCCCAAGCCGGTCATCGCCATGGTCAACGGCTATGCCATCGGCGGCGGACACGTGCTCCATGTCGTCTGCGACCTGACCATCGCCTCAGAGAATGCCATCTTCGGACAGACCGGTCCGAAGGTAGGATCGTTCGATGCCGGACTGGGCGCCTCCTATCTCGCCCGCATCGTCGGACAGAAGAAGGCCCGCGAGATCTGGTATCTCTGCCGGCAGTACACGGCTAAGGAAGCCGAGCAGATGGGACTGGTCAATAAGGTAGTGCCATTCGACAAGCTGGAGGACGAGACCGTCGACTGGTGTGAGACGATCATGGAACGCTCTCCGCTGGCCATCCGCATGATGAAGGCCGGATTCAATGCCGAGCTCGACGGACAGGCAGGCATCCAGGAGCTGGCCGGTGACGCCACCATGCTCTACTACACCCTCGATGAGGCTCAGGAGGGCGGCAAGGCCTTCCTGGAGAAGCGCAAGCCCGACTTTGACAAATATCCTCAGTTCCCATGAAAATATCGTTCGACAGCCGGCTGCTCCACTTCAAGCAGCCGGCAGGTACATCACGCGGCGTGTACACGGAGCACCTGAGCTACTACCTCCACACGCAACGCACATTGGCCGACGGCACCATCGTCGAGGGCACCGGAGAGGCCTCCGTGCTTCCCGACCTGAGTTGCGACGCCATGCCGAGAGACCGCTACGAGTGGACCCTGACAGAGATCTGCCGCCTCGTAGAGAAGACCGGCTCGATACCTTACGACCTGCTCCGTCCCTACCCCTCCATCCTCTTCGCACTGGAGACAGCCTTCGCGCAGATGGACGCGGCGGCCAACCGACATTCTTCCGCACAAAGCGGCCCGACGACGACAGCTCCCTGGGGCTACTACGACACGCCCTTCGCCCGTGGCGAGGAGGGAATCCCCATCAATGGCCTGGTCTGGATGGGTACGTTCGAAGAGATGAGCGCACGCCTGGAAGAGAAGCTTCGGCAGGGCTTCCACTGTGTGAAGCTCAAGATCGGCGCCATAGACTGGGACCGCGAGTTGTCACTCGTCAGACGCATCCGCGAGCAGTACGGTCCGGAGGTAGTGCAGTTGCGTGTCGACGCTAACGGAGGATTCTCACCCGACGTGGCCTTGGAACGCCTCAACGCCCTGGCGCCCTATCACATCCACAGCATCGAGCAACCCGTGAAGCAGAAACAGTGGGACGTGATGGCCCGTCTGTGCAAAGAGTCACCCATCCCCATCGCCCTCGATGAGGAGCTCATCGGTGTGAACATGCGTCCGATGAAGGAAGCACTGCTCGACCAGATACACCCTCACTATCTCGTGCTCAAGCCCAGTCTTCACGGCGGCATGCAGGGTGTCAGTGAGTGGATCGAACTGGCCAAGGCGCGGGGCATCGGCTCCTGGATCACCTCAGCCCTCGAGAGCAATATCGGTCTGAACGCCGTCGCCCAGCTCTGTGCCCGCTGCTACGGGCCCGGCATCACCTTCCCACAAGGACTGGGTACCGGACTGCTCTACACCGACAATATTCCCTCACCACTCCGCATCGAAGGCGAACGGCTCTGGTGCAAGGAAGACACACACTAAACCCATCGCAGCCGTGCCTTATCCTGACGGATACGGCACGGCTGCAAACATTTATGAGATTACAAAAACGCTCTTTTCCAGGCAATTGGAGCTAATCCATAATAACATCCAAGAAACAGACCTAAGGGCCCTCACCTCCAACCATACAAAATAAGACACTACGAGATCCTGACATTTCGTAAATTTGCCACATCTGAAAACAAAAGAACGGGAGGTCACCTCACAGTGACTTCCCGTCAGTTAAACTTTAAACTATCAATAAAAAATAGATTGTCACGTTAGATTTAAAACCCTGTGGCTTCAGCACGATGCCTCCATGCGATCAGCCGACCAATATTTTATCTTTGATATTTTATGAACAGTACTTCACGATAATTAGGCAAAGTCAAAAACCATCGGTAACCATAAGTTCCGACTTATCTATGCGGTAGCATATCCATGAGCTTATCACAGACATCTGCAAGCAGATACTTAACTTTTTAGCTCTGTTGAAAACATCCCTGACGAGATACTCGTACGGACGCTCATCAGTGCGATAACTTCTACCAGCCTTTTCTGGAATGCCGCTTCAACAACCTGAAATCTTAAATTAAGCTTATTTATTTGTTAGCTCCAACTTGTTCAGAACACGGCTGCTAAGACAATGCCCAATGTCACTATGACATCTTTTTATCGTATCAATGTTGTTGTTTTATGGACGCAACGTAAATCCAACTACAAAGTAAGCCTTCTCAGTGCTTGGGTTGGCATATACACCTGCAAACAAAGGTACGCTGAAGCTTTTTGTGATATTGATGTCACGTGTGGCCTTGAGCGACACATTCGTTACCGCAAACCCATTGGCATCGGCGTAAAAACTTGTGGCATAGGGTACAACACCTGCTGCTGCAGTCCAGTCGCATCCGGCAAGACGGAACGGGACGCTAAGCTCCGCATAAGACGAATAGGCACGGTCGCCTTTGCTGTTGACACCGTCGTTGCCACCAAAGTTGGTGTACCACTGTATGGCACAAGGACCAAAATCATAACCGATGTTTGCCTCAAACACATGCGACGTCTCATGTGCGGCATAGCAGAAGTAACGCTCATTGGGCGAATTGAACCAATAGTCGGTTACACCAATATTGAATCTACCCGTCTTATAGCCTAATGTAAGATCGAACTCCTTCGTATCAGTGTTGTCTGAAAGTCCTACATTGCCCCATGCTGACAATGATACACCCTTGTAGGATACACCCAATGAAGGCTGCAGGCTGACATCACCTAAATCCTGACCACGCCAAATATACTGACTCACAACGTCAGCTGATACATTGGCTTCTACTTTGTCCTGTGCCATGACAACCGTGCTCATACTCAACAATGCCAATGCCATAAGGCCTCTTACTTTAAACTTTACCATAATCGTTACCCTTTCTTTAATTTTATTAGGTGAATATTAAGTACCGGAGAGTTTCTCCGGCCGTTGAAAGCTATACTCATTCCGAACATCCACACGATAATGTACTTCATCGCTTTCCGGCAGTACTCCTGTTCGTCGAAGACCGTCTTCAGGTGAATTTCCCTCACCGTTAGGACCCAACTTCAAGCCTGACAAGTCCTCCTTGGCGGACATCTCCTTAACGCCCTTATGCAGAACCTAGATAACGGCTGGCTACAGTCGCCGGATCATGTCCCCTTTCCAGGACCTATCCCATCTGTCTTCTGTCCACCACCTTGAAAGCATTTACCTTCCTTGCGATGTCTGCAAACGGCAGTCCTGCGTCAGTCCCTGACAGCCGCCCGATCGTCACCCGCCCGTTGTTATCAATGACTTCATGACGCGGGCTCCATTTTACGGCTGCGTCAACCGGTAATCGTATATTATATAATAAGGTATGAATATAATCCTTACCGGCCTCATATATATTCGTAAACCATTTAATAACTTTTTATGTCATTATGATTACTTTTTATCGATTTTAATTTCTTTTTGTATGTTCCTTAATGCAAAATTAAAACATTTTGCTTAATATTCTACTCTTTTATCTTATTATTATATAATTCTAGACTTCAAATTTCATTTATTGCACTATTTTGATAGTTTTAATTATAATTTGATAGTAAAAGTATATAAAATATTACTGATTAATACATATCCCAATGTCGTTATTTAGTAATCAAACTAAACTTTCGCATAGACATACCTTTCTTCATGCGACCTTTGAACGACATATTTCATACAGGTTATAGAATTTGGGATTATGACCAAGCACATCTCATGGTCCTCGCATGAGATAAATCCGGCTGACGTTCCTGATCATAAAGAAAGGGAAAGTATAAGCAGACTGAGCACTTAGAAAGATGTGGACCTCGGTTCCTATCCTTCCCCATTTCCATCTGCCCAAATCCCATGTCTATATGCCTCCACTCTCCACATCCTGTTATGACTGCACGATCATTTTCTGAGAGAAATCTCTCAAATCTGAAAATATCACCCTATCATTTGCCAACAACCGCTAAGGTCGGATCTTATGATTGGCGATTATAAATGTGCTCACTTACAATTAGTTAAGCATACTCTGAATCCTCTCCTGGTTCAAAATTACATTCATATTGCCCAAGGTCTGTCATTTGCGAAAGTTCAAGTAATAATTTAATTTTCTCCATTTTGCTTATTTGTTACAATTTGCTCTGTTTTTCGGTATTTTGATTACCAATTGAAACAATTGTGCCAATATTTGTTGCTATTTTGAAATGTGATCAAATTTAATATTACATAATGATATCATTTTCTTGTTAATGTTAACATATTGTTATAATTTTGCAAACAGATATTACACAATGTAGTATTCTTAATATTATTTGTAACAAAAAGAAAGTTAGTTATGAAGAAAATTGAGGCAATTATCCGTAAGACTAAATTCGATGAAGTAAAGGAGGCTTTGCTTGCGGCGGACATTGAGTGGTTTTCTTACTATGACGTAAGAGGCGAGGGCAAGACACGCCAGGCACGCATCTATCGTGGCGTAATGTACGACACAAGTTGTATAGAACGCATTTTAATAAGCATCGTAGTCAGAGACAAAAATGTAGAGAAGACCATCGCCGCCGTGCAGCAGGCTGCGCATACCGGAGAGATAGGTGACGGACGAATTTTCGTCATTCCTGTAGAAGACGCTGTGCGTATACGTACAGGAGAACGTGGTGATATCGCTCTTTATAATGCCGAGCAGGAGAAGTAAGTGAAACACCTGAGCAATCCGACTGTCTTAAAGTGTCTGCGGCTAGAGCTTAACTTTGGGGTATTTATTTAAATAAGATCAGAAATCCATATTAATAAAGTAGCCCCAACCCATATGATGTTGGACAGCGGAGAGATTTCAGATAGCACGACATTAGACATTGCCATGCTGGATAAAGACTGTATCAGGTAAAAAATAAAATGTTTTTCAGGTAAATACAAGGTTAAGTTTACGCGGACGAGGCTTCCAAGCCTACGGGTTTACGAATACCTTTATGCAGACAAGGTTTATCACATTAAAAATTTACGATTATGACTGATTTAACAATAGGTTTAAACACGGTATGGATGTTGTTGGCTGCTATGCTTGTGTTCTTCATGCAGCCAGGCTTCGCCTTCTGTGAGGCAGGTTTTACCAGGAGTAAGAACACGGTGAACATCTTGTTCAAGAACTTCGTTGACTTTATGATCGGCTCAGTGCTCTTCTGGTTCGTCGGCTTCGGCTTCATGTTCGGAAGCAATGGCGAAGGATTTATAGGCGCACCTAACTTCTGTGACCTCTCGTTCTATACACATCCGGCTGGTTTGCCTACCGAAGGCTTCCTGATGTTCCAGACCGTGTTCTGCGCAACCTCTGCAACCATCGTGTCGGGAGCAATGGCTGAACGTACAAAGTTTAGCATGTACATCGTTTATTCTATCTTGATTTCACTTATCATCTATCCTGTTGAAGGCCACTGGACATGGGGCGGCGGCTGGCTCATGAATGGCGACGCATCCTCTTTCATGATGAAGACCTTCGGATGTACATTCCATGATTTCGCCGGTTCTGCAGTCGTTCACTCTGTCGGTGGTGTGCTGGCATTCATCGGAGCAATTGCCCTTGGTCCCCGTCTCGGCAAATACGACAAGAACAAGAAGAGCAAGGCCATCCCGGGACACAGCCTTACATTGGCAGCACTTGGCGTATTTATCCTCTGGTTCGGATGGTTCGGATTCAACCCCGGTTCACAGCTCGCAGCAGCTACCGCAACAGACCGTGAGGCTATCTCACACGTGTTCCTCACAACCAACCTCGCTGCCGTTGCCGGTGGTATAGCAACAATGTGCGTTACATGGATCAAATATGGCAAGCCCTCATTCTCACTTACACTGAACGGTATTCTTGCCGGACTCGTTGGTATCACGGCAGGATGTGACGCCGTTTCACCGCTCGGCGCACTGATCATCGGTGCCATCTGTGGCGTAGTGCTCGTATTTGCCATTGAGTTCATTGATACCAAGCTTCATGTTGACGATCCCGTAGGTGCAAGTTCTGTACACGGCGTATGCGGAATCTTGGGTACACTGCTTACCGGCGTGTTTGCCGTTGACGGCGGACTGCTCTACGGTGGCGGCTGGGGCTTCCTCGGCGCACAGGCCCTCGGTATTGTCTGCATCGACCTCTGGGCAGCAGCTACAGGTATCGTAATGTTCTATACCATCAAGAAAGTTGCCGGACTGCGTGTTGACAAGCGTGTCGAGGAAGAGGGACTTGATATTTATGAGCACGGAGAGTCTGCTTACAACTAAAAAATATCACCTTCTGGTTTTCCAGATGGCATGACTAACGGAAATCATAATTTATCCTATCCGAAGAGATAGGTCATCACAATTTCCCTATACTAATCCACACGGGCTTATACTTATTATAAGCTTGTGTGGATTATTTTTTAGATAGGAACCGGCATGCGACTGCCTTCCCCCAATTATCCCCATGACTAGCTGACTTCTGAGCAGCAGCGCATTCGGGGCCATCTGCAGCGTTAAACATATTTGCCTTGCCGGAATCGGAGATGCAGACAAGGCGACTGACCGCCGTCAGTCCCCCGACAGCTCTGAATAGGATGTCGGAAGAGCGAA
>HF988525.1:21103-23608 GCA_000431975.1 Prevotella sp. CAG:924
CGAAGCCTCAATGGGAAGCGGAAGCTAAGGAATGTCTTCCCGACAGCTGTCTCAGCGGCAATACACACCCACAAGCCAATGAATGATCTTACGGTTTTTGCAGCCGCAACAGCCACATATCAAGCCAAAGATGAGCCGACGACCGGAGATTTGGGCCCAAATTGCTCCATAATGGAAAATATTTCTCCAAAAAGAGTGAATTACTCAGATTTTATTGCTACCTTTGGCATGTCATAATGATTTTATTACCTCTATATTCGTAACAATATAACAGGCAAATACCATGTATGACAAAATTAAGAAGCTCTTTACAACAAAACACTTACAAAATGATTTGTTGGTAATACAGTAAGACAAAGACATAAAATAAACATTTAAGACCATTAATAAAAATAAGAAGACATGTGCGGAATAGTTTCAATATTTAACATACAAGAGCAGACCGACAGCCTTAGGCAAAAGGCCCTCCGTATGAGTAGGAAAATACGTCATCGTGGTCCCGACTGGAGCGGCATCTATTGTGGCGGTTCGGCCATATTGGCCCATGAGCGTCTTTCCATTGTAGATCCTGAATCAGGACGTCAGCCTCTGTATAGTCCGGACAAGAAGCAGGTGCTTGCCGTCAATGGTGAGATATACAATCATCAGGAGATACGCAGCCGTTACAAGGGCAAATACGATTTTCAGACGGGAAGTGACTGTGAGGTCATATTGGCTCTGTATCGTGACAAGGGTGTCGATTTCCTTGAAGACCTGAGTGGCATTTTTGCCTTCGCCCTTTATGATGTAGAGAAGGACGAGTTCCTTATCGCCCGCGATCCTATCGGTGTCATTCCTCTTTATATAGGATACGACAACGATGGAAAGGTGTATGTGGCCAGCGAACTTAAGGCACTTGAGGGCAACTGCGATCACTATGAGGTGTTCCCTCCCGGACATTATTACTCCAGCCGCATGGGTAAGCCGGTGCGTTACTATACACGCGACTGGTTCAGCTATGATGCCGTAAAGGACAATGGCGGAAGTGCTGCCGAGATACGCACCGCACTGGAGGCTGCCGTAAAACATCAGCTGATGAGCGACGTTCCTTACGGAGTGCTGCTGAGTGGCGGTCTTGACTCATCGATTGTGAGTGCCGTCGCACGCAAATATGCCTCAAGACGTGTTGAAGCCGGCGGAGGTGAGGATGCCTGGTGGCCGCGCCTGCACTCTTTTGCCGTCGGACTGAAAGGTGCGCCCGATCTGGCAAAGGCCCGTATCGTGGCCGACCATCTGGGAACGGTGCATCATGAAATAAACTATACCATACAGGAAGGTCTCGACGCGATAAGCGATGTGATATATTTTACCGAGACCTATGATGTCACTACCGTGCGCGCATCCACGCCAATGTATCTGTTGGCGCGCGTGATAAAAAGCATGGGTATAAAAATGGTGCTGTCGGGAGAAGGCGCCGATGAGATCTTTGGCGGTTACTTGTATTTCCACAAGGCTCCGGATGCCAAGGCCTTCCATGAGGAGACCATACGCAAGATCTCAAAGCTGAATCTGTACGACTGCCTCAGGGCAAACAAAAGCCTGGCCGCGTGGGGCGTGGAAGGACGCGTGCCGTTCCTGGACAAGGAATTCCTTGATGTGGCAATGCGTATCAATCCGGAATTAAAGATGTGTCCGGGAAACGTAGTGGAGAAGAAAATACTGCGTGAGGCTTTCTCCGACATGCTTCCTGAAAGCATCGTCTGGAGACAGAAGGAGCAATTCTCCGACGGTGTTGGATACTCTTGGATAGACACACTGAAGAAGATAACCTCCGACCTTGTCAGTGACGAGCAGATGGAGCATGCCGCCGAGCGGTTCCCGATCAACCCGCCGCAGAACAAAGAGGAATATTACTACCGCTCAGTCTTTGCATCCCACTTCCCGAGCGACAGCGCAGCGCGTACGGTGCCAAGCGTACCGAGCGTAGCATGCAGTACGGCAGAGGCCCTCGCCTGGGATAAGGCTTTTCAGAACCTTAATGACCCAAGCGGACGCGCCGTACAAGGCGTCCACGAGCAGGCTTACAAATAATTATTGCTGTCCGATAGGACATATTATTAGGGCTGTTTCCTTCTGCTGGAATCAGCCCTAATTGTTACCCTGCCTTTTCATGAGAGACTAGTATTCCCGGACAGAAATAAGCATTTTAGCCGACAGCCACTCTGTTGTCAAGTCATTACATCTCCCAATAGTCATTAAAGTCCGGGGAATCCCGTACCATTGTCGCAGCCTGTCATATCATAGCCGTCTGCCAAGGGAAACAGTACGATTTTTTCCTAATAATCTATTTTTTAAAATGGCCTTTCGCACGGTGTCTTCTATTTCAGTTTATGAAGACGGAAACCGGCTGGCAAGATTAGGGGAGATCAGGAATATATATTCAGGGGCAAACGAGCATATGGCTCGATGGACAATGAGCATATGGCTCAATGGGCAACGAGCATATGGCTCGATGGGCAATGAGCA
>HF988526.1:0-7882 GCA_000431975.1 Prevotella sp. CAG:924
TAAACAATCCCCTAGGTTTATCGGGTGAGCCGAGGATCAATATTATTTGTTTAGGACAACAGACTGCTATTGCCCCCAATTGATTATTAGAGGTTCACGGGAGTTCATACCATTGTCGGGCAGCCTGTTTGTCACCGGAATAGACAAGCCTGTATTTGAAAGACTTTTTGAGCCTTAGGCTGACATTCTTAGTAAGAAGTTAGTCCTAAAGACCTTTATGGTCATGCTCTTTCTCCAGTATTTCCTTGATAAAGCGTGGGGTAAATCCTTGTGTGCTTTTTGCCACATCCTCAGGAGTTCCTGTCGTCAAGATACGTCCACCGTTACGCCCCCCTTCCGGTCCGACATCAATAATCCAATCTGCCATTTTGATCACATCAAGGTTATGCTCAATGATGATGACTGTATTGCCACGATCAACGAGCTTTTCCAAAACGTTCATGAGAATGCGGATATCTTCGAAGTGAAGGCCGGTTGTCGGTTCATCGAGGATATAGAGGGTCTTACCTGTATCTTTCTTGCTTAGTTCGGTGGCGAGCTTCACACGCTGACTTTCACCGCCAGAGAGCGTTGTCGAACTTTGTCCAACCTTTATATATCCTAATCCTACGTCTTGCAGAGCCTTGAGTTTAGGCAGGATGGTAGGTACGTTCTCGAAGAACTCTACTGCCTGGTTGATTGTCATGTCGAGCACATCAGCGATCGACTTGCCTTTGAATCTCACCTCGAGTGTTTCCCGGTTGTAGCGTTTGCCATGGCAGACCTCACAAGGTACCATCACGTCTGGCAGGAAGTTCATCTCAATGGTGCGATAGCCGTTGCCGCTGCAGGCCTCACAGCGTCCACCTTTTACATTGAAGGAAAAACGGCCTGGTTTATATCCACGGATCTTAGCCTCCGGCAGGCCGACGAAAAGCTGGCGTATATCAGAGAATACGCCTGTGTATGTAGCTGGATTGGAGCGAGGAGTGCGTCCGATAGGACTTTGGTCGACGCTGACTACCTTATCTATATATTCCAGTCCTTCAATGGATGTGTAGGGCATGGGCTTCTGCAGTGACCGATAAAAATGATGAGCAAGTATCGGTTGCAGCGTTGCGTTGATAAGAGTCGATTTTCCCGATCCTGATACACCGGTCACAACGATCAGCTTGCCTAAGGGGAACGTGACATCGATGTTCTTGAGGTTGTTGCCCCGGCAGCCATGTAGAACGAGAAACTTTCCGTTTCCGACACGTCGGCTGGGTATGGCCAGTCTCCGTTCCCCATTAAGGTATTGAGCTGTCAGGGTATGTGTCTGCAACATCTCTTCCGGAGTGCCTTGAAACATCACTTGGCCGCCCTTGCGTCCTGCACCGGGACCGATGTCGACGATCCAGTCGGCGGCCCGCATCATGTCTTCGTCATGCTCGACGACGAGCACTGTATTGCCAAGATCTCGTAGTGTCTTGAGGGAGTGGATAAGTCGTTCGTTGTCGCGCTGATGCAGACCGATCGAAGGCTCATCAAGGATATAGAGCACGTTTACCAGTTGACTGCCGATTTGTGTCGCCAGACGGATACGCTGGCTCTCGCCGCCGGAGAGTGTCCGTGACTGGCGATTGAGAGAAAGGTAGTCGAGGCCAACATCGAGCAGAAAGTGAACGCGCGAGAGTAATTCTTTCACGATCTCATGAGCAATCTTCTGCTGACGGGGAGCTAATTGTGTCTCTACGTGCTCCAACCAGTCACACAGCTCGTCGATATCCATGTCGGCCACTTCCGCAATGTTTTTTCCAGCGATGCGGTAGGAAAGCGATTCACGTTTTAGTCGTTTACCATGGCATACAGGACATTCTGTCTCGGCAAGGAATTGTGCTGCCCATTTGCGTGAGGCGGTAGTGTCGTCATCCTCCATAATTTGTTGCAGGTATTTCACCACGCCATCGAAGTCGGTGAAGTAGTCTGAACTGGTATGTACGATGCTTTTGTCGATACGTACGGGAGAAGGAGTTCCGTAAAGGATCTCGCTGACCGCTTCGTCGGGTATATCTTTGAAGGGTGTCTTGATGTCAAGGCCATAGCGTTCGAGAATGCTGCTGATCTGCCAGAAGATCATCTGATTCTTATATTTTCCTAGAGGAGCAATAGCACCGGCGTGTATGCTAATGTTTACATCGGGTATTACCTTTTTCATGTCAATTTCCTGTATTGTACCCAGTCCCTTGCAATGGGGACAGGCACCTTCGGGTGAATTGAATGAGAAAATATTGGGTGCCGGTTCGCCGTAGGAAAGACCACTGACAGGATCCATTAGCCGTTTGGAGAAGTTACGCACCTCGTCACTTCCACGTTCCATAATCATGACAGCACCGTCGCCTTGCCGCATGGCTGTAGCAACGCTGTGACGCAGACGGTCGTAGTCTTTCTGTTCAACTTTCAGTTTGTCGATTACTACTTCTATATTGTGGTTTTTATAGCGGTCGGTCTTCATGCCACGCGTGATCTCCTTGATCTCTCCGTCTATACGGATATATAGATAGCCTTTGCGTCGCATACTTTCGAAGAGCTCCCGATAATGACCTTTTCGCTGACGTACCAGTGGAGCAAGCAGATAGATAGCTTTGCCATCATAGTCGTGAAGAATCATGTCGATCACCTGCTCTTCGGTGTATTTCACCATCTTTTCGCCGGAAATGTAGCTATAGGCCGTTCCGGCACGTGCATAGAGAAGACGCAGATAGTCGTATATCTCTGTTGTCGTGCCGACCGTGGAACGGGGATTGTTGTTGGTCGTCTTTTGTTCGATGCTGATAACAGGACTCAACCCGGTAATCTTGTCGACATCGGGACGCTCCATGTTGCCGAGAAAGTTGCGGGCATAGGCTGAAAAAGTCTCAATATAGCGTCGCTGACCCTCAGCAAAGATCGTGTCAAAAGCCAGCGATGACTTTCCTGATCCAGACAGGCCGGTAATAACAGTGAGTGATCCTCGCGGGATCATCACATCGATATTCTTGAGATTGTGCACACGTGCACCCCAAACATTTATTCTTTCGTCTTCGCGTTGCATGTTGTTGTCTTGATACGTAGGATCCTTTTTGGATTTTTTGTTGCCACCGTTCGGTAAGCGGAATATAATATAGTAAGAACTGAAGGATGTTTATCTGATAGGAGTGGCTCTTTGTCATTCACCTGTGGTGGCGCCGGTTGATTCGGTATAGCCGCGCAGAAGGTTGACATCGCGTCGGATGTGGTATGTCTTACCATCGGCGCCTTTTGCTTTTACCAGCACAAAATATACGCCTTGTTTGACATCCTTTCCATGGAACTTGCCATCCCATCCTCCGGCTGGATCTGTCCAGCTATAGAGCTTTTGTCCCCAACGGTTAAAAATAGTCGCTTCAAATTCGACAATGCTCTGATAGCCTTCTTTAGCTTTATAAATATCGTTGATTCCGTCACCGTTAGGAGAGAACGCATTGGGCATCTCCAGTTTGCTTTCCGAGATGGATATGGTGATTGGTGTTCCCTCTGATGTATAGTAGTCATTGGTATAAGCTACTGTGTCATTGCCTTGTGTAAAAGTGGCCCATAGCTCAACATGATGTGTACCCGCTTCCGTGAAAGTATATGTGGTCTCTTCCTCGTAGCGTACAAGATAAGGGGATTGACGTTGCTCGTCTTTATAGAAGCGCCACTCATAATAGGTCGTCCATCCTTCTGTGTCCTCAGCATTTGGCTTGAAGGTGACGGTGAGCGGTGCTGATTCGGAGATGGAGGTCTCTTCCATTTCAGATCCTTCTGTATCGGTGTATGTCGCAGTGGGTGAAATGGTTTGGGCAAATGCCAGTGACGGCAACAGAGTCATCAAAAAGGAAATGATCTTTTTCATCGTTCGTTTATTTGCCGGTCTGTTAGTAGGACCTATCATGCAAAGTTACGTATTTTTATACAAAATCGAAAGAGGAAGGAGTAAAAAGATAAAAAGGTAATGGTTTTTAAACGATTATAATGTACTTTGTAGGGAATTATTTTGTAATTTTGCAAAATACAAACATCAATACAAAGAAATATGAACGGAAAATTAAGATATCTGTTTCTTATCATGATCCTTTTCTTCTCTTTGGGCAGTTATTCACAGGCTTCGAAAGAGGCTGTGTCCTATAAGGTGAAGAAGAAAGATACGATCTTCAGCATCGCCAAGAAGAACGGATTGACTGTGGTCGAACTGATGGATGCCAATCCCGTTATGAAGCAAGAGGGGTATGAGCTAAAAAAAGGTGATACGATATTCATTCCTGTCAAAGGTAAGGAGGCTCATGTCAAGACTGGGACTTCGACAAGTCAAAAAGCCGGTAGTACGCAGTCTTCCGTGATTCGGATCGGTGTCATGCTTCCCCTCCATAATGTCGATGGAGATGGCCGGCGTATGACGGAATATTATCGTGGCCTGCTGTTGGCTTGTGACAGTTTGCGCCGGGCAGGCATCTCTACAGACATCCATGCATGGAATGTAGATGCTGATGCCGATATCTCAGTGACGTTGCGTGATCCTGCTGCAGCCAAGTGTCAGATTATCTTTGGTCCGCTCTATAGTACGCAGGTCAGGGCTTTGGCAGAGTTTTGCAAGGCCCGTGACATTAAGCTTGTCATTCCTTTTTCTATCAGTGGTGATGATGTGTCACGCTATCAGCAGATATTCCAGGTATACGAGTCTCCTGACCAACTTAATAATGATGCCATTGACGCGTTCCTGAAACGTTTTGAGGGCTATCACACTGTGCTTATCGATTGTAATGATGCCACTTCGAAGAAGGGGATTTTTACTTTTGCGTTGCGCAACCGGTTGACCAATGTAGGCCGGAAATATTCCATAACGAATCTTCAAAACAGCGAGGAACAGTTTCAGAAGGCCTTTTCTACTACGCAACCGAATGTTGTCGTGCTGAACACCGGCCGGGCTCCCGAGTTGGCAGTGGCCGTGCAGAAGCTCCGCTCGCTCATTGCCTTACATCCTACGACGAAAGTGGCCCTTTTCGGATATACAGAATGGTTCCTCTATATACGCCAGCGTCTTGATGACTTTTTCGCTCTCGATACGTATATACCAGCCAACTTCTATTATAATTCGCTCGATCCTCGCACACAACAGTTGGAGAAGGCTTACCGGCAGTGGTTCCATAAGGACATGCTTTATGCCTTCCCGCGTTTTGCTTTGACGGGATATGATCATGGACAGTATTTCCTTCGTGGTTTTCATACTCAGGGGAAGAATTTCCGCGGGCTAGCCGGTCAGAGTGATTATAAGCCGTTACAGACACCCCTTATCTTCCGTCAAGTGGGCAGTAAGGGTGGCATGCAGAACATGTATTTCCATTTAATTCATTATACTCACGGCCAGTCGATAGAGGCTTTGGCGTACTAAAATCATTATGAAGAAATTTTTGATTCTTTTCTTCGTTCTTGCTCTGTCAACAGTAGCCTCCGCGCAGATCGGTGAGCATCGCAACACGTTGTCCATTGGTGTCAATGGAGGTTATAATCTTACGACAGTCCGCTTCACACCAAAGGTGGAGCAGAATATGAAAGGTGGTATTACGGGTGGTCTTTCCGTGCGCTACACCGTAGAGAAATATTTCAGCACCATAGCGTCTATTGCCGCTGAGCTTAATTATGGTCAGTTGGGCTGGAAAGAGAGTATTCTCGATGTCAATGACCAACCGGTCATCAATGCATCGACAGGCTTGGCAGAGGCTTATGAGCGTACGATCAATTACATTCAGTTGCCCATATTCGCCCATTTGGCATGGGGTAGAGAAAATAAAGGCTGTAACTTCTTTGTCAATCTGGGTCCACAGTTTGGCTATTATCTGAGTGAGTCAACCAAGACTAATTTCGACTTTGATTCGCGTAATACGGCAGATCGGGCCAGTCAGACTTGCGCACAGGATACGATGGCTGTAGAGAACAAGTTAGACTATGGTATCGCGGTTGGTCTTGGTATAGAATATACACTTCCACGTGTGGGCCGTTTCCTTTTGGAAGGCCGCTACTATTATGGCTTGGGTAATATCTATGGCGATTCTAAGCGCGACTATTTCGGCTCCAGCAACTTTGGTACAATTACTATAAAACTGGCGTATTTATTTGACATCACGCATTAGTCGCCGGTCGTTTCCAACTTCTTTTAAAAATAAATCACAAATCATTTAAGATTCCAATATTATGTTTGAAAACCAACCTAAAGGCCTGTATGCATTAGCATTGGCCAACACGGGCGAGCGCTTTGGCTACTATACAATGCTCGCTATCTTCGTGCTTTTCCTGAAAGCCAACTTTGGCTTTACTCCCGGTGTGGCGGGCAGTATTTATGGTGCTTTCCTCGCTTTGGTGTATTTCCTGCCTCTTATCGGTGGTATGCTTGCCGATAAGTTTGGCTTTAATAAGATGGTGACGCTTGGCATCGTGATTATGTTCTTCGGTTACATTTTCCTTGCTTTGCCTTTAGGCAGCAACACCGTTGCTATTGTGGGAATGGCTGCTGCGTTGTTGCTTGTCTCGTTTGGTACGGGACTTTTTAAAGGTAATCTGCAGGTGATGGTGGGCAATCTCTATGATGATCCCCGTTATGCCGATCGCCGTGACTCAGGCTTCTCTATTTTTTACATGGCTATCAATATCGGTGCAATGTTTGCTCCGGCCGCAGCTGTCGGTGTGATGCACTATGTGCAGACACGTTGGAATGTCTCGGTTAATGATTCCTATCATTACGCTTTTGGCGTGGCATGTCTCTCACTGATCGTATCAATGGCCATCTACTATGGCTTCCGTTCCTGGTACATGAAACCAGCGGTTGCTGAAACGGCCGCTGCAGCCAAGGATGGAAAAGAGCATGAGCAGAAATCTGTAGAGGAACTTACTCCGAAGCAGACGAAAGATCGTGTTGTGGCGCTGATATTGGTCTTTGCAGTTGTAATCTTCTTCTGGATGGCCTTCCATCAGAATGGCCTGACACTGACACTTTTTGCCGATGAGTTTACGGCCAAAAGTATTTCAGGTGTCGCTTCTATGCCTTTCGATGTGATTAATCTTGTGTTTTTTATCATCATTGTTTATGGTCTCTTCGGATTGTTCCAGTCTAATACAGGGCGTGGACGGTTGATCTCATTGGTAGTTATTGTGGTTTTTGCGGCTCTGTTAGGTTATCAGTACACCTCTCTGCCTGGCTCTACAATGATCGATGCACCGATCTTCCAGCAGTTCAATCCTTGCTTCGTAGTGCTTCTGACACCTGTCAGCGTGGCTATCTTCTCTGCGATGGCTAAGCGTCATTGCGAGCCGTCTGCTCCACGTAAGATCGCCATGGGTATGCTTGTGGCTGCTGTGGCTTACTGTTTGATGACCGTTGGCTCTATGGGTCTGGCTACGCCTGAGGCTCAGGAGGCTGCTGTGGCTAATAATACAGCTAGTTTTGTATCGCCCTATTGGCTGGTATTGACTTATCTGATTCTTACCTTCGGTGAACTCCTTCTTTCGCCTATCGGCATCTCTTTCGTATCAAAGGTGGCTCCTCCTAAATATAAAGGCGCCATGATGGGAGGATGGTTCGTCGCCACCGCCATCGGCAACTATCTGACCTCTATTCCTGCAATGCTATGGGGTAATGTACCTCTCTATGTTGTTTGGGGTGTACTTATTGCCCTTTGTCTTGTTGCTGCTATCTTTATGTTTGCTATTCTTAAGCGACTTGAGAAGGTGTGCAATGAATAATACCTTTGCGGTCTAAAACAGCTATATACTGCCGTACAGTTTCATGCATGATACATGTCTGATGCTGTACGGCATTTTTCGTTTGGTGCAGGCTGGCTGTAGGTGTTTTGTCATTGTGGCATTTTATCTA
>HF988526.1:7943-9353 GCA_000431975.1 Prevotella sp. CAG:924
GGGAAAGATTGTACAACAAGAGGTAGCTATTTCGGGGATTATTTAAGGTAAAAATTATGAAATTATCTTATGGGCAAGATGAATCGATTCCCGGATATGGCTTGGTAAAAAAGATACTGTATTTTACGTCTTGAATGAAATTCTTTCTGAAAGGTTGTGCACTGTTGTGTTGCAGAGTCATCTTACACATTCTGATGGTAGGAATATTATATAAATGTATGAATTATTTTTGATATTATCGGGGACGATCTGGTCTCTCTTATTGGTTTATAACGAATAGTCAAGAATCAGTCAAGGCCCAATGCAGTAGATTTCTTGGCGCAACAATCTGCTTTCACCGCCAAAAGTGATGCCTATCGTTTGTGTTGAGCATATATTACTTTTGGGACACATATCCGGTGATTTTTCTTGATTTAACTATATGTTTTTCCTTTTTATGAACTGGAAAAAAAAGTAGACATCTTGCAGAAAAATCATTAAAAGAAATCAACAGTTATGCGAGATTTATACTATTTTTCTTTATAGGATACGCTCCTGACAGGCAAGAGCCCGGACGTGTTGTCTTGCCCTTAAATGTGCTTGCCTTGAAGTGATTCCAGCTATCTGCTTTTGATATATCCAGGAAGGGTTGTATGGATCTGGATGGAAGTGGTCTCAGAATAGAAACCACAGATAAGCAATTGCTATTTCTGTTTACATAATTATAATCGCTTTGTCGGGTAAATGCCTACGGGAATAGATAAGTGCTGTCACAATATATTGATGTGAGAGACTGAGAGATAAGGCTGGCAGATAAGGAGGAAGGCACATATCGGTGTATTTACGGGATAATACTAAAGAGACAGTTACTTCACTTCATCGGATATTAAGGTTGTTATATAAAGTGTAAGTACTTGCAGGAGTAATTGATGGGAATTGTTACATTATTCAGGTTTTGTCGAACTTATGACCTAATAAGTAGTGAAGTAGCTCATGGATTATGGGTATGTTCTTGCTTTATAAGTTGTCAAAGGTCAATTGCTGTCATTAGACGACAGATTGCAGTATGTGATATTTTATTGTGTATAATGAATAATTGGATAGGAAGGTTAGTCGTTAGGTAGCCTGAGTATGAAAGGGGAAATTGTTGGATAAATGAGTTGAGTATATTTATAGTGTGAAAGTACTGACTATCGGATTTTATGGAGATAGGGGAAAAAGAAAATTTTGTTTGGCTGTAAAGATCTCATAGATGTGAAGAGTGATAGTATGTGGAATAGTTGTCGAAAAAAAATCGGTGGAGACAGATCATTTTTTATTTTTTCTGTGTTTTTTCATCTTTGATGATGCAACAAGGTTTTAGATGGTTTTAGGCTATTTGCATATAATTGAGTTTGGAAAATGGGGAAGTTCCCTATATTTAATAAGGTG
>HF988526.1:9445-23355 GCA_000431975.1 Prevotella sp. CAG:924
TGCAGGAATGCCCAATAGTCCGTACCTTTGCAACCGCATTAAGAGAAATGCTTCTTACAACAACAAAACAAAAAGTTGAAGAATTTAAAACGCGGCAATAGCTCAGTTGGTAGAGCGCGACCTTGCCAAGGTCGAGGTCGCGGGTCCGAGTCCCGTTTGCCGCTCATTTTTTGAAACAGATGATCCTCTGAAAAGTTCTACTTTAAAAGAGGTGATACGAGGTCGGGAACCTCAATTGCCCAGGTGGCGGAATTGGTAGACGCGCACGTTTCAGGTGCGTGTGTTTCACGACGTGCAGGTTCGAGTCCTGTTCTGGGCACTATCTGTTTCAGAAATATTTTTCTGATTGCAAGCCGGAGAGGTGGCGGAATTGGTAGACGCGCTACTTTGAGGGGGTAGTGATAATTGTATCGTGGGAGTTCGAGTCTCCTCCTCTTCACTTGTAAATCTGTTTTATTGCGGCAATAGCTCAGTTGGTAGAGCGCAACCTTGCCAAGGTTGAGGTCGCGGGTCCGAGTCCCGTTTGCCGCTCTTTTATTTTTTTTCTATAGATTTTTGAGAAACAACCACCATGAATTTATATCTCAGATATTTTGATCACGAAACTTTAGTATCCAATGCTGACGAAGCAGTTGATTTCTTGCGTTCACTTCAGGAAATTAAAGTAACACCGGAACTTGTAGAGGATATCCATGCTTATGCAGCAAGCGATGTAGCCTTTCCTAAACGTTATAAAGTGCGCGCACATGTCTATTTTATTGTTATTAAGACATTGGCGAAGAATATGACAGAGTTCAAACAGAAGAAGGCTTTACGGAGCAATAATGGCGAGAGCAAACGTAGTCAGCAAGATTCAGTTCTCTCGCGTCTGATGGCTGAACGGTCTGGTTGGTACGAAGGTGATTTGACTTTTAAGCGCGTGGTCCTTGTCCCGGGTTCGAATAAGCATGAATATCGTGATACCCGTTTTGTGGCACGTTGCAAGGCATTGTCTGGAATGGATTGCTACAACCGCATAGTCGATCATTTGCGCACGCGTGTAGATGACCGTAGCCAGTTCTCGTCTGCAAAAGGCAAGAATTTCCGGTTTAGATATTTAGGCATGTGGAAATAAGACTGGACGTCGACCAGTAATCCGATTGTTTTTCAGAAGGGAGACGTAATCAATGAATAAGGTGATGCTGATAGGTAATGTGGGCATGGAGCCGGAGGTGAAGTACTATGATACGGATCAGTGCGTCGCTAAAGTTTCTTTGGCCACTACCGAGCGAGGTTATACGATGAAGAATGGTACGAAAGTACCAGATCGAACAGATTGGCATACCCTCATATTCTATCGTCAGATGGCGAAGATCGTAGAGCAATATGTGCATAAGGGCGACAAGATTTATGTGGATGGCCGCCTTCATTACAACAGCTATGACGATCGACAGGGACGTCGCCATAATGTCGTTGAAATAGTGGTGGAGAATATGGAATTGCTTACACCGAAGCCAAAGACTGCAGTCTCTGCTTCTGCCGTCAATCCCCAACAAGAGAAATGAGAGGGAGGATACGGAATTATATAATTTATCATTGTGACAGATTTGTTATCTACAGGTGATTTGATCACCTTTCATCCTCTTTCAGTAGATGTTATCATCGCTATTGTTCTGACGGTGGGTCTACTGTTACTCTCCGGCTTTGCTAGTGGGTCGGAAATAGCCTTTTTCTCGCTTTCTCCTCAGGATCTGGACGAGCTTCAGCCTGAAAGGAATGCAGCTGATGCCGGCATTGGTGACTTGCGCGAGGATTCGGAACGCACATTGGCTACGATTCTCATTCTCAATAATCTGGTGAATGTGACGGTGATTATGCTATGCAACTACATATTCTCCTCTTTGGTGACGTTTCGTGCGGCATGGCTTGAATTTCTTGTTATTACAGTTCTCCTGACATTCCTTTTGTTACTTTTCGGTGAGATTATGCCGAAGGTGTACAGTCGTGACAATCCTTTGAAGTTCTGTCGTCGTGCTGTGAATGGCATTCGCTTCTTCCGTAAGCTTTTCTGGCCGTTGGAGACGGTGCTGATGAAGAGTGGGACATTGGCGGAGAAGGCTGTTCCTAAGGAGAATAGACAATTGAGCATAGACGATTTGGAACAGGCTCTCGAATTGACAAATAAGGATGAGATCAAGGAGGAACAGTCAATGCTTCGTGGTATTATCCGTTTTGGTGATGAGACAGCCAAGGAGGTCATGACCTCTCGTCAGGATATTGTCGATATGGAGATCCATAGCAGTTTTGGAGATGTATTGAAGTGTATTGTCGAGAACAATTATAGCCGCATACCCATTTATCAGGGCGATGAGGATCATATCCGTGGTGTGCTCTATATCAAAGATCTGCTGCCTCATCTTTCCAAACCAGCCTCTTTTCGTTGGCAAAGTCTTATCCGGCCTCCTTATTTTGTACCGGAGACAAAGAAGATTGATGATCTGCTGCGTGAATTTCAGGAAAATAAGATACATATAGCAATTGTTGTGGATGAGTTTGGCGGTACAAGCGGACTGGTGACCTTGGAGGATATCCTTGAGGAGATAGTCGGTGAGATCAATGATGAGTATGATGAAGATGAGAAGACGTACTCCAAGCTCAACTATAATACTTATCTCTTTGAGGGAAAGACATTGCTAAGTGATTTCTGCAAGATATTGCAGATTGATGGAGAAGAGTTTGACGATGTTGCCGGCGATGCCGATACACTAGCTGGCCTGTTGCTTGAACTGAAAGGAGATTTCTTGGGCAGACATGAGAAGATAGACTATAAGAACTATACTTTCGAAGTGACAGATGTAGAGGAGCGACGTATCAGTCGTGTGAAAGTGACAGTACACGAGAAAAAGGCAGACGATGGCGCTGAGAAGAATTGACCGTATGGCAGATGGCAGTATGCTCGGTATTTGGCAAATGACAGAATGCGAGGACGATCTGCCTTGTCCTATAGGATTGAATTTGTCGGCTTGGAAAAATGCTACACGCCGGTTGGAAAAATTGTGTACTCATGCATTGCTGCATGCAATGACGGGTAGCGATCTTATAATACGTACCCTTCCCAGCGGTCGGCCGGTGACGGACGGATGGGAGATAAGCGTCTCTCATACACGAGGATGGGTCGCAGTGTATCTAGCGAAAAACAAAAAGGTAGGTGTGGATATTGAGTATCAATCTGATCGTGTCAATCGTATAGCTGGCCGTTTTATGCGGGCAGATGAAAAACAGGAGAGTCGGATCGGACGATTGATCTGTTGGTGTGCCAAGGAAACTGTCTACAAGTTGCTTTCAGAAGAAGATCTTCAATATGCTCAGATGCGGTTGGAGTCATTCGTACCTGCTGAGCGTGGTGTTGTCTTTGTAGAGGATCTGATGACAGATGCACGAATCAAGGTCGCTTATGAAGTAACTGAAGATTTTGTGCTCACATGGACGGATATGAGCAAATAAGATGCTTTAGTTTTCTTAATACATCTTTCTTTTGCACTAAATTTTTATTTTCTTTTCACTTTTTTACCTTTTTATTTGGAGATAATAGGATTTTTCATTATTTTTGCATCGTATAGGTAGTTGAGAAGTCCTATAAGTTCACACATTTTGTTGATACAGGCAGAAGAGCTTGTAAGGATACAGAACGCCAGTGATATAATGTTTTGTAAGTAGAAAAGATAGCATTGAAGCAAAAGCTGATATACATATTACTAGGCATCGTCGTTCTTTGCTCGGGATGTGAGTGGAAGCTCCGTCCTAATGAAGACGCAGATGAAAGCGGTCATATCACCATTCAACGATATGACCGTTTGGAAAGCCGTTATCTTACTACAGGTGATTTTTCTGCCTTGCAACAGATGAACACCGAATATCCGATAGAAACACGTACGTTGGTAGAAAAGATGTTGCAGATCGGCGATGTAAGTGATCATGACATCGCAGAACGTTTCCTTCGCTTCTATCAGGATTCATTATTGCAGACGCTCGTGGTTGATGCAGAGTCGGAATATGCAAATATGGATGATATAAACCGACAGTTTAATAAGGCTTTTGAGCAGCTTCGCGAGTGGATACCCAATCTTCCTATTCCTAAAGTATATGCTCAGATTGGAGCGCTTGATCAGAGTATCGTGATTGGAGAGAATTCTATCGGTATCTCATTAGATAAATATATGGGTGCAAAATATCCGCTTTATGCCCGTTTCGGCTTTTCCCAGGAGCAGTTGCAAACGATGAGTCGGTCTTATATTGTGCCCGATGCTGTGAGTTTTTATCTGTTGAGTCTTCATCCGCTTGAGAATTATGATCAGCACTCACAATTTGATAAAGATATTCATGTGGGTAAGGTGATGTGGATAGTCAATAAGGTTATGAAGCATCCTTATTTCGAGTCTGATGCTATTAACTATGTAGATCGGTTTATGAAAATACATCCTAATGTCACAGTCCAGCAATTGTTGGAAACGGAAGATATTAGGAAATTGAAATAGATTAATAAGGGCGGAACTCATATCAGTCCCGCCCTTTCCATTATGACCAGTTAGACCAGTTAGTTTCTAATCACTATCTATAGTCAAGTTTGCATTCGGCTATTGTACCGGTATGTTCTTTGTACTTAGCCGGCTTATAGATGATCCAATGGATATCGTGTTTTATTGTCAGAATGTTTTGGGAAACTAACCTCTTCCTTATCCGGATTGTTCGGTGAAGGTAATTTTATTGGCTCAATCGTTTATTGAGTTTTTCTGTGAATTGGTAGTTTTTCACTCCCCATCGCGGTGCGATTAACAGTTCGGGAGGACATTGGCTGACGAAGCGGTCATACACCATGTCTGTTCGTACAATCCGGATATATTTGACGATTAGGTCAAGATAGTCGTCTATGTCGTAGAGTGGAAAAGGATGTGTTGCATATTCCTCGGCTAGTCTGGTGCCTTTTACGATCTGCAATTGGTGAAGCTTGAGCACGTCGATTGGCAGGTTGGAGATCAGGGGAGCCTGACGTAGACTTTCTTCTGCATCTTCTCCAGGCAAGCCAAGGATGACATGAGCACCTGTGAAAATGCCCCGTTCATGCGTACGACGGATGGCATCCTGACTACATGCGAAGGTATGGCCGCGGTTGATGCGTCTGAGAGTAGTATCGTTGGCCGACTCTACTCCATATTCCACCATTACAAAAGTGTGACGGGCAAGTGATTGCAGATAGTCGAGTAGGGCATCGCTGATACAGTCGGGACGTGTACCGATGACTATTCCTACAACATCGCTGACGGCTAGTGCCTCTTCATAGAGTGCCTGAAGGCGGGGAAGGGACGCATACGTGTTGGTGTAAGCCTGAAAATAGGCCAGATAGCGCATTTCGGGATATTTACGGCCGAAAAATAGTTTACCATCCTCGAGTTGTCGGGTTATACTCTGTTGGGGATGGCAATACGAAGGATTGAAAGTGCGGTTGTCGCAGAAGGTACAGCCGCCACTGGAGATTCTTCCGTCCCGATTGGGGCAGGTAAAGCCAGCGTTAATGGAGATTTTTTGTACCTTGAAAGGGAATATCTCACGCATCCATGAACCAAAGTCTCGATAATACATGTTGCAAAATTAAGGATTTCTATTCATAATCTTTTTTTCTTTATACTTTATTTTCATGTCTTGCGTAATTTGTTTACAGAAAAAGCACTATCTTTGCAAGATAGAATATATAAGTTTAGCATTTCAATGATTAAAACTATTATTATGTGCGCTGCCATGTTACTGGCTACTTCGGTAGTTCCTGCTCAGGAGCGCATTAGCTTGAAGGCGCTTGCGAATGGTGAGTTTTCCGCCAAAACGGTCAGCGGCATTACACCTATCCGAGGTACTGACCAGTATGCCAGAATCTCTGCCGATGGCAAGCAGATTGTACAATATTCTTTCAAGACCGGCAAACAGACGGCCGTGTTGTTTGATGTGAACAATACTCAAGGCGAAACGATTAAGAAACTGAATGGATACCTGATGTCTCCGGACGGTCAGCGTATGCTCATTGCTACGAATCGTCAGGCCGTGTATCGTCGTTCCTATAAGGCTGACTGGTATATCTATACCATTCAGAGCCGTAAGTTGGAAAAACTCTCCGAAGGAGGTCCTCAGCAGGCCCCCGTATGGTCGCCTAACGGACAGCAGGTGGCTTTTGTACGCGATAACAATATCTTCCTCGTCAAGTTGCTTTACGACAATGCAGAAAGTCAGGTGACGAAGGACGGAAAAGTGAATGAGATCATCAATGGTATTCCCGATTGGGTGTATGAGGAGGAATTTGCATTCAACAGTGCCCTTACATTCAATGCTGATGGAACGATGCTTTGTTGGATCAAGTTCAATGAGTCGGCAGTGAGGCAGTATAGTCTTCAGATGTTTAAAGGTGCTCAGCCTGAGCACAAAGAGTATGCTGAGTATCCCGGCAGCTATACTTACAAATATCCAAAGGCTGGACAGGTAAATTCCACGGTCACAGCATGGAGCTATGATATCAAGAGTCATCGCACGCAGCAGTTACAGGTGACATTGCCGGCTGATGGCTATATGCCTCGCATTCTTCCCACGGACAATGCCAACAGTGTGCTGGTCTATACGATGCCTCGTCATCAGGATCAGTTGAACATCTATTCCGTGAATCCCCGTACGACGCTTAGCCAGCTTGTCATCAGCGAGAAAAATAGCAAGTATGTGAAGGAGGAAGTGATGGAGCAGATTAAGACAGGTACTAACTATATCCTGATGCCCAGCGACAGGGATGGTTATATGCACTTGTATCTTTATGACCAGAACGGACAACTGAAGCGGAAGATTGGTGACGGAGAGTATGATATCACTGATGTGTACGGCTATGATGAAAAGACAGGTGATGTTTATTATCAGGCTGCATTACCAACCCCGCAGGATCGTCAGATCTTTGTGAGCCACCGTAATGGTAAGACAGAATGTCTCACAGAGGGAGCAGGTTGGAATGTCGCCACTTTCTCGGGTGATTATGCATACTTCGTTAATAATTGGAGCGATCGCAATACACCATATGTCTATACGACACGAAATAATGGAGGTAAAGTTATCGCTACGAATGTCGACAATGCAGAATTGAAGGAGAAAACAAAGAAATACGGATGGTCACCGAAGGAGACTTTCTCTTTTACAACTTCCGAGGGTGTGAAGCTTGATGGATGGATGGTGAAGCCGGCCGACTTCAATGCTTCCAAGAAATATCCCGTTATTCTTTTCCAATATAGTGGACCAGGTTCTCAGCAGGTCATCAACTCCTGGAATATCGGTTCCATGGGACAAGGTGGTGCCTTTGACGAGTATTTGGCTCAGCAGGGCTTTATAGTGGTATGTGTTGACGGACGTGGTACTGGAGGCCGTGGTGCTGATTGGGAAAAGTGTACTTATCTGCAGTTGGGTAAGCTTGAGGCTAAGGATCAGGTGGAGACAGCTTTGTATCTGGCACAGCAGCCTTATGTGGATAAAGACAGAATAGGTATTTGGGGATGGTCATACGGAGGCTTCAACACGCTGATGAGTATGAGTGAGGGACGTGCAGTCTTCAAAGCTGGTGTGGCCGTAGCTCCACCGACAGATTGGCGCTACTACGATAGTGTCTATACAGAACGCTATATGCGGACACCGAAAGAAAATCCAAATGGTTATGATGATAATCCTATCCATCGTGCTAATGAGCTCAATGGTGCATTGCTGATTTGTCATGGCACGGCCGATGATAATGTGCATCCGCAGAATACGTTTGAGTATGCGGAGGCGCTCGTTCAAGCCGATAAGGATTTCAAGGAGAACTATTATACGAATCGTAATCACAGCATTTTCGGAGGCAATACGCGTAATCACCTCCTGCGTCAGATTTCCGAATGGTTCCAGCTTTATCTGAAATAGGCAGATTAGGAATGCGGTAGAAGATGGGATTTCTCCTGTGTTCTACCATTTGATAGGATATTTTTATTTTAACGCTTGTGCTGACAGCATCTTTGTGTGTTGTCGGCTCAAGCGTCGTTTTTTATATAGCCGATTGTCGGTTTAGATCCGATGATGTTAAGAGAAAAGGTTGTGGGCTACAGCCTGAACAGGAGCTCGATTTTTTATCTGTTAGCGAATGCGTAATCCCACTGTAACAAGGATATACCAGATGTAGGATATTTCCTTGTTACGGTTGAGATTCCCTATCTCCTGTCAGTCTAGGATGATTCCCAGCTCATGCCATTGGCTGTGTAGCTTTTTCACGTCTTCTATAGCCTGTTGGTAAGTTAGAGGCGTATTCTCATCGAGAGAGTATTGTTTTATAAGCATTTTCGCCAATTCTTCTTCGCTGCGGTCATCATGCTCGATCTGTCTCCAAAGATAGGCCGCAGTCTCATTTAAACTGATAATATCGCTGAAGTCAATATTTTCCTTACCTTCTGCAACAATCATGTATTGTCCGCAGATTTCTCTAACATAAAATCCTGGTTTTGCTTTCATATACTATTGTCTGTTTTTGTTTATCATTGTTGAATTAAATGGGCATAAATAGTTCTTCTCTATTCTGTTGCGATGTCTTATTCTTATATAGCTCCGAAGAGTGGAATCCATATTCGCCGATAGGCGGCAAGTAGATATCTGCGGACAGGCCGCAGTCGCATCCACCAATAAGAATAAATATGCCATTTGCGGTCGTCAATATGGTCAAGTCGGTCGCTTCCTTTGCGGTAGAAGCCGACAACTTGTGCTTTGATGTCTTTTTGGTTGCAGTGTTCAGGGTAGATGTTGCCATCGCCCAATAGGGTCACAGTGTCTCCTACCATTGCAATAATGCGGTGGAGCACATATCTCCCTGGGGCAATCTCTGCCAATACAGGATCGCCGATGTGTGGATTGCTGGTCTTACGTAGTAGGGCCTTATCGCGATTGTCCTCAAGAAAGGGACGCATGGAGTAGCCTCGCAGACGGAGGGTCACAGTATGTCCTTCATTGAGCAGACGGATAACCTCAGGAAGAAGTGTCTGGTTGGAGAAGTAGACGTGGTCTGTTGCGGCCTGTTTATTTTCTTTCGGGTTATTCATATTTTGTTGTTTTATAAACAGTCATGATCATGTTTCTGCATTCTCTTTTTTGTGTATTCGGGCATGGCATACCATTGCCGCCTCGCGGTCGGGACGGCAATAAAGATTATACATTCCGACGGTCTCAACTACTCGTGTTATGGTGTCGCAGATGCTGCTGTAGATATCGTGATCCCATTTCATGGAGGAGCAGGCAGGAAGTAAAGCGGCAAATCCAGCAATACCATTGATGGATTCCACATAGTTTTCTGATGCCCTATGGATGTGTGTGATGGCTCCGAGTCGTGCCCTTATGTTACGATAACAGGGAGTCTTTCCGCTCCAAGGACTACCGTAGATAAAAGCCTTATTGTCGATGATGCGGACAATAGGGTTGTCATCATTCATCAAGTCGCAATTTGGAAGATACCGGAGCCATAAGCTGACATGTGTTGACTTTCCCGTTCCACTCTGAGCAATGAAAGCATATCCCCAATCCTGCTGACGTACGAGAGAGGCATGGATCAATAGTGTATGGAAGTGGCAGGACGCGAAGGCAAAGACCAGCATCAGGGCATTGCTCAGACCAAAAGAACGCATATCTTGATTACCGGTGAGGGCACAATGACAATTGGAAAAGTCCTTGTTAGTGATGAGCAGGCAGCAGGCCCGTTGTTGAATGTCGTGAAGGATGAATTGATATCCGCCATCAGTCAGACGATCGACGGTAGTCTTACCATTGCCTGTTTCAATGTTGCGGATCTTCTCGCGACACTCTTTTGAAACAGGCCGTAACTGATCGTCAATGGTGAGAGAAAAAAGTAAAGGGGCCTCTAAAAGGCCATCTATGCGGAAGGGCTGGAATGAAGGCAGAAGTTCAATACTATTGTAGGGGCTTTGAGAAAATTGGAGTCTGATGGCGAAATCTGCTATTCGAAAGTAGAAAATATTGGTATCATTCATAAAGATGGGGCAATCTTGTGATTATAATATAACAATAGGCCAGTCTACACGCTGGTAGCTGGCCTGTCCGATTATTTGCTCCGATTTGCCTGCGGCAAGTATGGCCTAAGTCATTAAGCCATTGGGGGATAGATGAAAGTTATTCTTTAGCCTTCTTCGTCTTTTTACTCTTCTTGGCAGGCTTTACATCCTCAGCGTTCAGTTCTGATTCATCGGGAGTGATCTTGTTGTAATGGAAATCGGCCACATTAATTGACTTGATGTTATAGTGGTTGCCTTTCAGATAACGTTGGCGCAACTTCATGAATTTTTTTTCAGCTTCTTTCTTGTTCGTGCTGAAGCTTGTGATGCAGGTGGCATTGGGAGTTCCTTGACTTTCCAGATAATCTTGTAGCTGGGCTGAGTAATCTTCGCGATGATACAGAAATTTTGTTTTGCTGTCAATCCCTACAGAGTCAAGGTGCTGAATCTCTGTAAAATATACAGTTGAGTCGTTGAAAGTAGCTGCAAAGCCATACAGATATACACTTGACAGTTTCACTTTTGCGCCGACCGTCATTGTCGATAGTGTCATGGCAAATACCATGAAGAGATACCTTAATTTCATTTGTTTATATTGTTTTTTCTGTTAATCATCCATTTGGCCGGTCTGTCAATCTGCATTTCCCCGTTATGTCGTGTTATGAAAAAGAGATAATACTGTTTCGGTATTGAGTCTAGCAGTCTTTCTCTGTCTTCAATTATTGTTCACACCTTATCCTAAATAGCTTTTGAGCCTAGAGTTGCCTTGGGCATGGCGGAGTTTGCGGATAGCTTTTTCCTTAATTTGTCTGACGCGTTCGCGGGTTAGGCCATATTTGTCACCGATCTCTTCAAGGGTCATTTCAGTTTGGCCGATGCCGAAGAATGCCTCTATGACGGTGCGTTCCCGTTCTGTCAGGCATTGTAATGCTTCGCTGACTTCTTTGCGTAGCGACTCCTGCAACAACTCGTTATCAGTATTTGGTACGTTGTTGTTGGGTAGGACATCGATCAGAGAGTTGTCCTCATCCTCGGCAAGAGGTGCGTCCATGGAGAGATGATGCCCGTTTACCTGAAGTGCCTCTATGATTTTGTCTTCCGGCAAATCTATCTTGTCGGCTATTTCGTTGAGGTTAGGTTTACGTTGATGTTCTTGCTCAAACATATTGAGGATGCGGCGCACCTTAGTGGCAGATCCTACCTGATTGAGAGGTAGTCTGACAATCCGGCTTTGCTCGGCCAATGCCTGTAGTATGCTTTGACGAATCCACCATACGGCATAAGAGATAAATTTAAAGCCACGTGTCTCATCATATTTGATGGCGGCTTTGATCAATCCCAAGTTGCCCTCGTTGATTAAGTCTGAAAGAGACAAGCCTTGATTTTGGTACTGCTTGGCAACGGAAACAACAAAACGGAGATTAGCTTTGATAAGCTGTTCCTGTGCTTGTGTGTCACCTTGCTTGATGCGTTGTGCTAATGCTACTTCCTCCTCGGCGGAGATGAGCTTCTCATGTCCTATTTCCTGAAGATATCTCTCCAGGGATGCACTCTCTCTATTTGTTATAGATTTATTAATTCTTAGCTGTCTCATTCAGTTCAATCGGATTAGTATTTGCAAAAGTAAGCATTCCTTTTTGACCCTGCAACTTTTCCGTGTAAATAATTAAAAAAAATATGTGACTTTTGATAGTTATTAACCATGACATAGCAGATAACAGGATAGACAGGAATACCGGCTCTTGAAATTTCAATTTATATTTTTTGCCGGTTTTATAGTTGTAGATTATAAAATAAGCCCACAACGCGATGCGTTGCGGGCTCTCGGTGAGAAATAAAGATATGAATCTTGTATCTTGATGATCTGTTTAGGTACAATACACTTTGTTTTTATTCTCCAATACGTACAGCTTTATAGTCGGTCTTTCCAGAAGGCCACATGCCAGTGATGAAGAGAACGGGATTCTTGCTGGTAGAAGCGGTCTTCACGGCATCCTGCAAGTCGGAGATAGTCTTCATCGGTCTCTCGTTCACAGTGATGATGATGAATCCCTCGCTAATACCGGCATCTTTAAAGGCACCGGCTTTCACATTCTTCACCTGCAGGCCATTACTGATGCCCAGTTGTGTCTTCAGATCCTTATCGACAGGAATGACGTTAGCACCGAGTACGTCGAGATCAGCGGTCTTCACAACCTTAGTTGTGCCCTGCTGGTTCTTGATTGTTACTGTCTTGGTCACTTTGTTCTTTTTGTGCAGGTAAGTAATAGTGATCTTGTCACCGGGACGCTTGTTGTTGACCATTTCCTGCAACTCGGCCATCTTTCCGATGTGCTTGCCGTCGATGCTGATGATGACATCGCCTTGCTGCAGGCCTGCAGCCATGGCTGCGCTGTTATCAGATACGCTGTCGACATAGACGCCATCGTTAGTACCCAAATCAGGTACTTCCTTGCCCTCTTCTTTCAGGGAGTTGATGTAGTTGAGTACGTCTCCACCTTTGATGCCGAGTATGGCACGCTGTACGGTACCATATTGCTTCAAGTCAGCAACAACTTTGTTCATGATGGTTGTAGGGATAGCAAAGCCGTAGCCGGAATAAGAACCGGTCTGAGAATAGAGCATGGCATTGATACCGATCAGTTCACCCTTAGTGTTTACCAGTGCACCGCCTGAGTTACCGGGGTTGATGGCAGCATCGGTCTGGATGAAACTTTCAATACCATTAGCACCGATAGAGCGTGCCTTGGCACTGATGATACCGGCGGTTACGGTATTGTTCAGACCATAAGGGTTACCTACGGCTATAACCCACTCGCCGACCTTGATGTCATCGGAGTTGCCGATAGGCAGGGTGGGAAGGTTCTTGCCATCTACTTTGATAAGAGCCAGGTCGGTAGAGGGGTCCGTACCGATAATCTTGGCATTGAACTCACGGTTGTCCTCAAGAGTGACGGTCAACTCGTCTGCACCGGCAACAACATGATTGTTAGTGACGATATATCCGTCGGAACTGATGATCACACCCGAACCGGTAGCCTCTCTCTTAGGTGTCTGCACTTTCTGTTTGCGTGTACCACCCTGTCCTCCATAAGGATTGCCGAAGAAGCCAAAGGGATCGCTAAAGAAGTCATCAAATGGATTGCTCTGAACCTCAATGGTTTTCACTTTTGAGTTCTGCACATACTTGATATGAACTACGGCAGGCAGTGCTTTGTCTGCCGCGTATGTGAGATCAACGGGTTGGCCGGCAATTTCAGTTCCTTCTGTCGCTGCATTCACTTTGACAAATGAACCGGCAGAGAAGGCCAAGGCTACAACGCAGAGGCCTCCGAGTACATAATTTGAAATCTTGTTCATACTCTTTATGTTTTTGTTCTACTTTCGTTTTTTTAGATCAGACGTCACATTTATGCGATAGTTTAATCATTTGTATATTATTCACAAAAGCATTCAATGGCTTAATCGTCTTTTGGCTTCTGTGTTTTTGCTTGTATAAATAACCGTCTGTTTTTCGGTTTGCAAATATAGACGCAAAAAATGTTATTCTGCCATTTTGTCGGTTTACTTTATTCCACTTTAACAGTTCGTTTTTAACACTTAACGGCCTTTAAACGCTTAGCCCCTTGTTTTTTGCATTCGTTTATGATAGGATAGAGGTGTGTCAGAACGGCAGATGCAGTCTATTGTAGAAAAAGGATAGGAATAATTTGTAAGATGATGCTAGTTCAGATTTAAAGATTTTTAATTTTTCATGTAGAGTTCCAATGGCAGTTATGTGTTCTTCAAAGATACTGTCCCCAAAAGTGTGTCTGATAAGTCATAAAAAAGGGCCGA
>HF988527.1 GCA_000431975.1 Prevotella sp. CAG:924
CGGTTCACACGGTCGTCTCGGCCGATCAGACAGAGATCGCCCACCGTCACTACGCTGTCGCGCAACAGATGGATGCCGGCCATCCGGTAAAAGCGTACAGCCCCTTGCCATCCGCTGAAATATTCATGATTACCCATGCAGGCATACACGGGAGCGGAGAGCCTGCGAAGCTCCTCGGCATCCTGCTCTTCAAGAAGTGGGCGGAGACTGTTGTCAATCAGATCACCGGCCACCAGGATCAGGTCGGGATGTTCCGCATTGATCTGGTCCACCCATCTCTTCAGGTCGGCACGCCGGTTGTGGTAACCCAGATGCACATCACTGATCATCACGATCCTCACCGGTCTGCTCACCTTGCCGTGACTGTCCAGCGACAAGGGCTGCCGGTACTTATGATGATAATGCACGTAGCCGTAAGAAAACACTCCAGTCAGTACAACCGTAAGGACGATTGCCGTGATGCCATTGGCCCTTACCCAGGAAGTGGGAACGAGATGGACGAGCATGCCTATATCGAGCAATACGAAAATGATCGCCAGATAGAGATAGACGAGTATCGACGTCGTGCCGATGCCATACACCCACGAAGCCAGATCGAGAGGAAGCCGGTCGAGAAGTCCCATGCCGGCAAAGAGCATGAGAAATGAGAGCACTCCCACCGTCACTACCATCATACGTAGCCATAGCCGGTACGGCAACAACACCCATACGAGCCATGTACGGCAACAACACCCATACGTGCCATAGCACATAGGAGAGAATAAGAACAGGTAGGATGAAGAACAAGATACGCATGTCATTTTGATTTTTCGTACTGCAAATTTAATATCTAATCCGCGTTTCTGCAAGAACCTGTTCCCCGAAAATATAAGAAGAACCGTTATCTGCGAAAAGATTGGAAAAATCGCGAAAATTCCGGCTCACCCGATGAATATAGGGGATTGTTTAGC
>HF988528.1 GCA_000431975.1 Prevotella sp. CAG:924
GGAGGGTAACGGGAATGGGATATGTGTGTGTGGCCGGCAGACCGCCCTGTCCTACTCTATATAACGGTGAGCATGAAGATGTAGGTGTGACCCAATATATAAGGCGGTCGTCGGTAGTGTTTCACAAAGTGTATCTGAAGCAGGTCTACCGTAGAGTGCTAATGCAAAGTCAATGGATCACCTTATGTCTCTGCTTGCGTATGTGCTCAGAAATTTGTACTTTCGTGAAGTGCATAGTTCGTATGTTTAGTTGTTTAGTCACTCCTATATTACAAACTTACGGACTGATACGCAAGTGGCGGCCCTTTTCTAGATTTATCAGACACACTTTTGGGGACAGCATCTCTCCTGCCAATTAAAGAGGAATTTGAGGAGAACAGATGGGGCAGCAATGATGTCCCGTGCATTCTTCATGATTTTATCAGACCGCTACAATTCTAAAAAAGGTCCGTCGTAGGAACCGGGACTTCCTACGACGGACCTTATCACCATCGGCAAGGATCATTTCTTATCAGCCCCTGCCGCTTCTTTCGCCTCCTTCAGCTTTTGCTCGATCGGGTCCTTGTACTGAGTCTGGAGCCTTACCAACTCAGCCTTCAGGTCAGCCGTGATCTTCTCATAGCCCGGCTGTCCATACAGATTGTGCATTTCAGTCGGATCCTTCTTCAGATCGTACAATTCCCATTCGTCAATGTCATTATAGAAATGGATGAGCTTGTAACGGTCCGTACGCACGCCATAGTGACGCTTGACCATGTGCTCGGCCGGGAACTCATAAAAATGGTAATACAATGACTTACGCCAGTTGGCCGGCTTCTCGCCTTTCAGAAGCGGAACCAACGATACGCCCTGAATGTCGTCGGGAATAGGTGCTCCCGCAAGCTCGAGGAAAGTGGGTGCGTAATCTATGTTCTGTACCATCTCGGGGATCTCTCCCTTTGCCTTGAAGCCCTTGGGCAGGTGCATGATCAGCGGCGTGTGCATGGACTCTTCGTACATGAAACGCTTGTCGAACCAGCCATGCTCGCCCATATAGAATCCTTGATCGGAGGTGTAGACCACCAACGTGTTGTCGAGCATTCCCTTGGCCTTCAGATAGTCGAGCACACGACCTACATTGTCGTCGAGCGACTTCACCACCTTGGCATAGTCGCGCATGTAACGCTGATACTTCCACTCGGCAAGATCCTTACCCTGTGGATTCTTCTTATAGAAATCGTCGATGATCGGCCGGTAGAAGTCGTCGTACACCTTACGGTCAGCAGGAATCAGACGTCCGATATAGCTCTCATATCTCTCTTTCAGCGGAGAGGTCTTGTCGGGCCGGTCCATCTTGTTGTCATAGATGAGGTCCATATTCTTCCAGATGCTCATTTCCTGTGCGGCGGCAGCGGGACGGCCCTCATAATCGTCGTAGAAGTTGTCGGGCAAGGGGAAGGTCTTGTCCTCATACAGCGGCAGATATTTCAATTCGGGCAACCAGTTGCGATGGATGGCCTTATGGTGGATGAACAGGCAGAAGGGCTTGCTCTTGTCACGCTGGTTCTCCAACCAATCGATGCTCATGTCCGTTATCAGATTGGTCACATAACCTTCCTTGCGGATGGTGTCGTTATCCATCGTGATGAAGTCGGGATTGTAATAATCGCCCTGCTCTGGCAGGATCTCCCAATAGTCGAATCCGGTAGGAAGGCTCACCAAATGCCACTTGCCGATGATGGCCGTCTGATAGCCGGCCTTCTGCAACAGCTTTGGCATCGTCTGCTGAGAACCGTCGAACACACAGGTCGTATTGTCCGTGAAGCCATTGGCGTGACTGTGCTTACCGGTGAGCATACAGGCGCGGCTGGGGCCGCTCAACGAATTGGCGACAAAACTATTCGTAAAGATGACTCCGTCGTTGGCGATGCGGTCGAGATTGGGCGTCTCCACGAACCGGCTGCCATAGCAGCTCATCATCTGAGCCGTATGGTCATCGGTCATGATATATACGATATTATAGTGCTTGGGCGCCTGCTTTTCACCGGCAAATGCCGTATGGGGAGCCAAGGCCGCCATTCCCGTCAACGGGTAGATCAATGAGGATGTTTTCATAAGATGAAGTAAATAAAATGATGTTCTATCAATCGTAAGGGATTGCCGGCTGCCTGCCGGAACCCTAAGCTATCGAGCAAAGAGTCCGAGGAATGATGGAAGGAGCCATCCTCCCCGGACCCTGTAATGATATTCCAATGCGATAAACGATGTGATCACCGTCCGACGGCGCGTCGCCTGTCTCCGTCGGGTCCTTGCCTCTCAACAGGGACGCGACCGAAGGCAGAGACCTACCAACCGGGATTCTGTTCCCACATGCCGTCGGTCAGGCCACCCACCATCTCCTGACGGATAGGCAACAGATAATCGCGATTCAAATTGAATTGCCATCCATTCGGATAGTTGACGTTGTTGAACGGCACGATATACCCGTCCTTCAACCACAGGTTTGAGCCAACGGTCATGATACCGTCGAAATGTTCGCCCAGCGTACTGCCTGTATACAAGGCTCCCGTCGGCGTCTTGCCTACTATCAGCACATCGGCTGCCGCCCATCGCAGGAATTGTTTTTAGGCTTTCAACATACTATGCAAATATAAGCATAATTACTTAAAGTATATGATTATTTTTATTACTTTTGTAGAGTACATTACCAATTAATCCACTATGGAAAAGAAACTAATAAAAATATGGACAATCTGCCTCTTTATGTCTGGAGGATTAGTAGCAAGTGCACAACAAAAGACTCAGATAGGAGATCTGCACTGCATTCCACTGCCACAAGAAATCATGGAAGACGCGACAAAAGCACCTTTCATGATCAATTCTTCTACGACCATCGTCTATGAGAAGGGCAACAAGAAACTGGCAAGCACTGCCCGTCTCCTGGCTGACTACATAAACGAAGTAACAGGGACGAAAGTAAAGCTAGCTACAAAAGCCCCCAAAAAGAATTGCATCGTTTTAAAAGTAGATCCGTCCATCAATCATAAGGATGGGTACAAACTGAATATCACTGCCGATAAGGTCACCGTGACAGGAGCCACGGAAGCCGGCGTCTTTTACGGATGCCAGACAATCCATAAGTCACTCCCCATCACAAAGGGAAGTGAGGCCATAGCGTCACTGCCCGCAGGAGAAGTGAATGATTTTCCTCAATACGATTACCGCGGATTCATGATTGATGTTGGCCGCCATTTCTTTCCAAAGGAATATCTCAAAGAGTTGATCGATGTCATGGCATTGCATAACATCAATTACTTCCATTGGCATCTGACAGAAGACCAGGGATGGCGTATCGAGATCAAGAAATATCCCAAATTAACGGAGATAGGCTCATATCGGAAAGAGACCATCACCGCTCCCGGATCAGGAAAATTCGACGGCATTCCCGTCAGTGGCTACTATACGCAAGAAGACGCCAAGGAGATTGTCGCATATGCGGCAGAACGATTCATTACTGTCATTCCAGAGATAGACATGCCGGGACACATGTTGGCGGCATTGGCATCCTATCCGGAACTGGGATGTACGGGTGGTCCGTATGAGACCGCTACCAAATTCGGCGTATTCAAAGATGTATTGTGCGGAGGAAATCCTAAGACGCTGCAATTTGCCAAGGATGTCGTAAATGAGCTCATGGATATCTTCCCGGATGCTCCCTATATCCACATAGGAGGAGATGAATGTCCGAAGACCGAATGGAAGAAATGCCCAAAATGCCAGGCTAAGATTAAGGAACTGGGACTACAAGATACGAAAGAGCATAGCAAAGAAAACCAACTTCAAGTATATTTCATGAATGAGGTGGAGAAGGAGATCGCCAAACGTGGCAAGAAAATGCTGGCATGGGACGAGATCCTGGAAGGCAACCCGAATCCTCAAACGACAACCGTCATGGCATGGACGAGTGTAAATGCGTCCGTAAAGGCAGCCCGACTGGGGCACGCTACGATCGTTTGTCCGATCAGCCACCTGTATTTTAGCAATCCCGGTTACAACCGCTTAAAAGGAGTGAGCAGCGTAGAACGGGTGTACAACTTTGAGCCGACCTCCGACAAGCTCTCTCCGGAAGAAAAGAAAAACATCATCGGAGTTCAGGGATGCATTTGGACAGAATGGACCAAGGACAGTACGAAAATGGAATGGCAAATGATGCCACGTATTGCAGCACTAAGTGAATTGCAATGGAGCAATCCCGCCAAGAAGGACCTGAACGGATTCCTGAAACGGCTCCGCCATCAGTTGGACTTGTATCAACTGTATGGACTTAATTACAAAAAGGATATAGAGGACGTAACAATAGATGTCGAGCCCGAAGGTGAGAACGAAACGGCCATCATCAGCCTGAACACTTTCGATCACGCTCCAACATATTACACCCTGGACGGCTCTGAGCCATCAGCCTCTTCCCAGCAATACCGTCAGCCGTTCACAATAGGCAAGACTACGACCATCAAGACAAAAGCCATCCGGAATGGCCGTGAAAGTAATGTTACTGAAGAGACCCTGACATACAATCTGGCCACCATGCATCCGATAACGCTCAACAGCAAGCCCGATCCTACGTACACGTATAAGGGTGTCAACCTGCTCGTGGATGGTATGCAAGGCGATGACAATTACCGCTCCGGACGATATATCGGTATCTATGGTCAAGATCTTGATGCGATCATTGACTTACAGGACACAAAAGAAATCTCTTCCGTCTCCATCGGTACATATCTCGTCCCCGGCGATTATATCTTCGGCCTGACCGGACTTGACATTTATGTGTCTGAAGATGGAAAGACCTATAACAAGATTGCTTCCAAATCAATTCCTACATTGGAAAAGGGCAGTAAAAACAATGTATTGAAACGCGAAAGCATTAGTTTCGACAAAACGAAAGCTCGCTACGTGCACATAATAGGAAAGAACACACCTGTTCTACCCGACTGGCATCCAGGTGCAGGTAAACCTACCTATTTATTTCTAGATGAGATTTCCATCAATTAATAAAAGGACCTATAATCTCTACAAAAGCCTCCTGTAAACGATAGTAAAAGGGCCATATCATTTTCCCCATGTGTGAAATAAGATATGGCCCTTTTACACATTATATGATGCAGTAAAACGCACTACCATGTGGCCACATACAAATGACAATATTTACAAATATCGGAATTATTGCCATTATTATTATATCCCGTATATTACTCAAATATTTCTTCGGATATGACAGACATACTAGGATACACCTTATATGCAAAACTGTTTCATTTGTCTACCTCCATACGGCATACCATCATTTCATGCCATCAAAAGCCCAGTAGAACCGCTGAAATAGGCAATACGCTACAGGATATGCCAATAAGAAAGATATAAGGCTAAAGACAAGAAAGAATCCTCCACTCACCGGGAACACCCGTTACAAGGAAACTTCATCACACCGGCATTCCCGCCCGTCCGGGAACAAGGACACAAGGGGAAATGGCGACAAATGCGGAGAATCGAGTA
>HF988529.1 GCA_000431975.1 Prevotella sp. CAG:924
ACCCATTAGAATAAGCTCATGCCGAGCATACAAGCAAAAGACCCATACGCCGCGAATGCCGACGTATGGGCCTGAGAGTCGTATAGAACGCAGCTTCCCTCTTTGTGTCATCACAAAACAAAATCGTCGTACTGTAACGATCCCGACAAAGAAGGACCCGTCCTATCTGTGATATCAAAACATTATTTATGCTTGCCGATCGAGCGGATCCACTTCAGCGGCCGCTTGAGGAGGGAAGAGATACCAGAGTCGCGCTTCTCGGCTGCGGGTGTCTGTGCTGTCGGTGCCTGTGCCGGAGTCTGCGGCATATTGCCCTTGGCATTACGGTCGTTGCGGCGGGCATTGTTGTTGCGCTGGCGGTTGTTGCGGCGGCGGTTGTTGTTCTGTTGTCCGTTTCTCTGTCCCTGCTTCTGCTCACCATTCTGATCCGGCTGCTTATTCTCCCGCGGCTGACCGGCATTCTCCTGAGTGCCTGCACCCTGCGGACGACGCCGTCTTCTGCGGGACTTACGGGGCTGTTGTCCTTCTCCTGTTACCGGTGCAGCCTTCTGCTCACCATTGTTCTGCCTGGGCTGACCGTTCTCCGGCTTCTGCCCGGCAGCATCCTTACGGTTCTCGTCCTTGGGCTGACGCTGGTTGTTGTCATTACGGGGCTTACGGCGATGGGCATTGGTATTGCGGTCGTTGCGCCGGCGGTTCTTGGCCGATGTCTTCGAACGACGGGTAGTAGTATATTCCGGACCCTCGCCACACTCTGCGGGCAACGGCAACTTCTCCACCTCTTTCTCAAGGAACTTCTCTATCTGATAGAAGGCATACATATCGTCCTCGTTAACGAAGGTGATGGCCTGACCGTCACGGTCGGCACGTGCCGTACGGCCAATACGATGCACATAGTCCTCCGCATCATGAGGCACATCAAAGTTGATCACGAGGGTGATATCGTCAATATCAATACCACGGGCCACAATATCGGTGGCTACAAGGACATCAATCTGGCCGCTCTTGAACTTGAACATGATGTCATCGCGCTGCTCCTGTGTCAGATCGGAGTGCATCTCGCCACTTGCGATCTTCAGACGCTGCAGGGCCTGGTTGATGTGCTTCACCTTCTGCTTCGAGCCGGAGAAGATAATCACGCGCTTCAGGTCGCCATTCTTAAAGATATCCTTAATGATCTGCAGTTTCTGTGTCTCGTAGCATATATAAGCCTGCTGCTTGATCTTCTCGGCCGGCTTGCTCACAGCGAGCTTCACCTCAACAGGATTTTTCAGCAGGTTCTGTGCCAGCTTCTCAATATCCTTCGGCATTGTGGCGGAGAACATGATCGTCTGACAGCTGTCCGGCAGATAGGATGCGATCTTCATGATGTCTTCGGAGAATCCCATATCGAGCATGCGGTCGGCCTCATCAAGCACAAAGAAGCTGAGCTTGCTCAGATCGACATTTCCCAAAGAGAGATGTGAGATGAGACGGCCGGGGGTAGCGATGATCACATCGGCACCCAGGCGCATCGACTTCACTTCCTGATCGAAACGGTTGCCGTCATTACCACCATAGACCGCCACACTCGATACGCCCGGCGTATAGTAAGCGAAGCCCTGCATGGCCTGATCGATCTGTTGAGCGAGCTCACGTGTCGGCGACATGATCAGACAGTTCACCGCACCATCGGGATAGCCCCCATCGTCAAGCAAGGAAAGGATGGGAAGCAGATAGGCAGCTGTCTTTCCCGTTCCCGTCTGCGCCACACCCAACAAGTCCTTACCTTCAAGGATAGGCGGGATACAGTGTTCCTGAACAGGAGTGCACTCTTCGAAGTGCATGTCATAAAGTGCGTCAAGCACATTGTCGTTAAGATCTAATTCTTCGAATTTCATAATTTCTTTTTCTTTTTAATTCGGCGCCTTGCGGTAACAGAACCATGCAATGACTGCAAAGATGGCATTGGGAACCCATGCCGCCAGCATAGGCGGGAAAGATGCATTGATGGCAAACGTCGCCGACACCGTCTGCAACATGATATAGGCAAAGCTCAATGCCAAGCCAATGCCCAGATACATACCCATACCCCCCTTACGCTTCCTTGACGAGAGCGAGGCACCGATGGTGGTAAGGATAAACGAAGCAAAAGAAGATGCGATACGCTTGTGGTACTCCACCTGATATTGCACGACATTACCGCTTCCCCTGTCGATCTGCTTGGAGATATATTCCTTCAGTTCCGGCGAAGTAAAGGTCTCCTGCTGTCCCTTGGAATACACGAGATCGGTAGGCTCCATCTGTATGACGGTGTCGCGCTGCGAGCCGCTGGTGATCTGCTCGCGCAGGCCTTTCAGCTGCCGGATCTTCCAATTGCTGAGCTTCCAATGATACTTGGAGTCTGAGATCGTGTCGTACTGCACCTCCGTGGCTGTCAGGTGCGACACGAGTTTCTTGTTCTCGAACTTGTCGAGGCAGAAGCCATAGCCTTTCTTCTGATTGTCGTCATAATGCTGGATATAGGCGATGACACCCCGCCCCACCTGCAACTGCACGTTCTCGGCCGACGTATTCTTCTTCTTGTTCTTATACATCGTCTCGAAATTCTGACGGATCACCGTGCCATGAGGAATGACATAGGCCGACAGATAGAATGTCAGACCGGAGATCAGCACACAGGAGAACATATAAGGACGCATCAACCGTTTAAACGACGTTCCCGTCGCGAGAATGGAGATGATCTCCGAATTGCCGGCAAGCTTCGAGGTGAAGAAGATCACGGCTATAAAGACGAAAAGGGGACTGAAAAGATTGGCGAAGTACGGTACGAAGTTGAGATAATAGTCCACGACAATAGCTCTCAACGGGGCATGATACTGTGTGAACTTCGCAAGATTCTCATTAATATCAAAAACGATACTAATAGAGATGATCAGTACAATAGAGAAGATATAGGTACCTATGAACTTACGGATGATATACCAATCCAGAATCTTCAGATAGCGGAAAGGATTGAGATATTTCAGCCATGCGAACCACCGGGCCAGCCATGCTAACGCATGGCGCAGGCCTGCCGTATGGCGCCACACCGACCGTACCGGCCGCGAGGCGGCCATCTTACGGAACGGACGTCCCAAAGCACGCATCAGCCGGAAAAACAACCGATGGCGCCGCAGTTCTTCAAACGATCGTGATGAATGTTTCATCCTAAATAACTTTTTACCGTATTCCTCCTATACTCTTCTACCCAACTGGTCGATGACAGACGCCTTCCACGGCATGAAGTCACCCTGCAGAATATGCTGACGCGCATCGCCTACAAGACGCAGGTAGAACGACAGATTGTGGATAGAGGCAATCTGCATGGCCAGCAGCTCCCCGGCCTTGAAGAGATGATGGAGATAGGCCTTTGTCGTGATGCGGTCGATCTCGCAGCCGTTAGGATCAAGAGGTGTGAAATCGGTCTCCCACTTCTTATTCCTCATGTTCATCGTACCGTCATAGGTGAAGAGCATGGCATTACGTCCGTTGCGTGTCGGCATCACACAGTCAAACATATCAACGCCGCGCTCGATGCCCTCAAGAAGATTCTGGGGTGTGCCCACGCCCATCAAATAACGGGGCTTGTCCTTCGGCAGGATCTCGTTCACCACCTCTATCATCTCATACATCACCTCCGTCGGCTCTCCCACGGCCAAGCCGCCGATGGCATTGCCTTCGGCCCCCTTGTCGGCTACGAACTTGGCAGCCTCCCGGCGCAGGTCCTTATAGGTACATCCCTGCACGATGGGGAAGAGACTCTGATGATATCCGTACAATGGCTCTGTCTCATTAAACCGCTTGATGCAACGGTCGAGCCAGCGCTGTGTCATGCCGAGCGACTTCTTCGCATACTGATAGTCGCTCTGTCCCGGCGGACATTCGTCAAGCGCCATCATAATGTCGGCACCGATGACACGCTCCGTGTCCATCACGTTCTCCGGCGTAAAGAAATGCTTCGATCCGTCAATATGTGACCGGAACTCGCATCCCTCCTCCGACAGCTTGCGGATGCCCGTCAGAGAGAACACCTGAAAACCACCCGAATCGGTGAGGATCGGACGCTCCCATCCATTGAAGCCATGCAGGCCTCCGGCGGCGCGCAGCACCTCCAGTCCCGGACGGAGATAGAGATGATAGGTGTTGCCGAGAATGATCTGAGCCTTCACCTGCTCACGCAGCTCACTGAAGTGGACACCCTTCACACTGCCGCAGGTTCCTACGGGCATGAAGATAGGTGTCTGGATCTGGCCGTGATCCGTGGTGATCAGGCCGGCACGCGCCTCACTCGCTGCGTCTGTATGTTGTAACTCGAATGTCATTCCTTATCTTTCTTGTCGTCGTCAGTAATCGTAAAATCTATGGGGTGATCCACCTTCTCGTCGAGCAGGGCAAAGTCCCATACATCCTGTACATTCTCCACATAATGGAACTCCACGCCCTTGCGATATTCCTGGGGGATCTCATCGATATCCTTCTGGTTGTCCTTACACATCACGATGTGGGTGATGCCGGCACGCTTGGCAGCGAGGATCTTCTCCTTTATGCCACCCACAGGCAACACCTTACCGCGCAGGGTGATCTCACCCGTCATGGCCGTATTGGCACGTACCTTGCGCTGGGTGATAGCCGAGGCAATTGAGGTGGCGATTGTGATACCTGCCGACGGACCATCCTTAGGCGTAGCACCCTCCGGCACATGGATATGGATGTTCCAATGATCGAAGAGACGATAATCGACACCGAGAGAGTCGATATGCGCCTTCACATATTCGAGGGCAATGACAGCGCTCTCCTTCATCACGTCGCCGAGGTTACCTGTCAGCGTGAGCTTTGAGCCGTGACCTTTCGAGAGGGAGGTCTCGATAAACAGGATCTCACCGCCCACCGAGGTCCATGCCAGTCCGGTAACCACACCAGCGTAATCATTACCCTGATAGATATCCCGATAGAAAGGTGGCTTGCCTATCAGCGTCTCGATATCGTCGGGCCGGATCGTGGTGATGACCTGTCCGTCGCCCGTAGCCAACTGGTAGGCTATCTTGCGCATGGTCTTACCTATCTGCTTCTCCAGCTGGCGCACGCCACTCTCACGGGTGTACGACTCCACGACCTTCTCGATAGCGCTCTTTGAGAACTTGATCTTCGGCTCATGCTTGTCCAGTCCGTTGTTCTTCAACTCACGGGGCACCAGATGACGCTTGGCGATCTCGATCTTCTCCTCCGTGATGTAACCCGACACCTCGATCAGTTCCATACGGTCGAGCAAAGGCCGGGGGATAGGATTCAGATCGTTGGCCGTGGCGATGAAGAGGACGTTCGACAAGTCGAAATCCACATCGAGATAGTTGTCATGGAAGGCATTGTTCTGCTCCGGATCGAGCACCTCCAGCAATGCCGAGGAGGGATCGCCGTTGATCGTATTCTGTGTCACCTTATCGATCTCATCCAAGACAAACACAGGATTGGCCGAGCCGGCCTTCTGCAGATTCTTGATGATACGGCCGGGCATGGCACCTACATAGGTACGGCGGTGACCGCGGATCTCACTCTCATCGTGCAGACCGCCAAGCGACACACGCACATACTTGCGCTTCAACGCCTCGGCAATGCTCTTGCCCAACGAGGTCTTGCCCACTCCGGGAGGTCCGTAGAGACAGAGGATCGGTGACTTCAGATCACCTCGCAACTGGCGTACAGCCAAATATTCGAGGATGCGCTCCTTCACCTTCTCCATGCCGTAATGATCACGGTCAAGGATGCGGCGGGCACGCTTCAAGTCGAGATTGTCCTTGGTAAAGACACCCCAGGGCAGTGCCACCATTTGCTGCAGATAGTTGAGCTGTGTCGAGTATTCGGGGCTCTGAGGATTAAAGAGGTCCAGCTTTTCCAACTCACGTTTGAAGGTCTTGGCCACTTCCTCAGGCCATTTCATCGTCTTAGCCTTCTTCTTCAGCTCGGCTTTCTCCGGCGACCGCTCATCGCCTCCCAGCTCTTCCTGGATATTTTTGATCTGCTGATGCAGGAAATACTCACGCTGCTGCTCATCCAGCTCCTGATGCGTCTTCTGCTGAATCTCGTTTTTCAACTGGTTGAGCTGGATCTCCCGGTTGATGAGCTTGATCAGCTTCAAGGCACGCATCTTGACATCGCCTTCCTCAAGGAGCGACACCTTCTCCCGCGTAGAAAACGGGCCGTTGGTGCAGAAGAACTCCATCAGATCGAAATCGCTCTTCATCTGCGCCAATGCCTCGTGAAGCTCGAAACTGTTCTGTGAGTCTGAGGTCTCCACCATGGTCATCGCCTGCTTTCGCACTTGCTGGAAGATGGTCTTTACCTCGATGTCATCCTTATCCGGCATCACATCAGGGGTCGATGTCACCTCACCCACGTAATAAGGTGTGGTCTGTGTGATGGCATCCAGACGGCATCGGGCAAAAGCATGGAAGATGGCCGTCACATTGTTTTCCACATGCATGTCGAGCACACGGACAAGACGGGCATACACTCCGTACCGATACAAATCCTGAAACTCCGGCTCTTCCACGTCAGGATCCTTCTGCGAGAAGATCACGCAGACAGCATCATCTTTCTGCCGTCTGATATGACGCAACAGATTCAGACTGGCCTGACGGCCTAACATGATGGGTACCAAGGTGTTCGGAAAGAGCACCATATTGCGAGTGGCAAGGAGAGGAGCCGACTGGGGAAGGTCCTTTATTTCTGAGTCTCCATCCAGGGACTCACCAATATTGGTAATGAAATGGAGCACCGCTCCGCGTTCTTTATTCATATTGTTCAATGCGCTATTAGTAGGCGGAAAGGCCCCTATCATAAGGATGACCGCCTCTCATGCAGAGACAGACAAAGCCCTGTTGACGTCCGGACACAATACGCCTTTAGGGTGCAAAGTTACTAAAAATATTCCATTCACACCGTACAACACCTCTGAATTTTAGGATACCACTCCACTTGCTCCGCAAAATCAAAGATTTATGGACAACAAAGGAAAGGGATTTTATTAAGGCGTGATAAATAAAAAGACTGTCCATCCGTATGCCAAGAGCACGGCCTTTTTCTTGAGCTTTCCCGAAGTGCCATGCTCTCCGAAGGCAAACGACCCCTCACGCTCTATCATCTTCCCGTCCCTACTGTTGTTCCCTTAACTAGAAGGGCATACCGACAGCAAAGTGGAAGGTGAAGTCACGAGAGAAGCGGGGATGGAATATCGCCCAATGCTCCTGCTCAGTAAGATAAGCAGGATTGATCGCCTTCATGCCGAAGTCGAAACGGAGAATGAAATAGTCGAAGTTCAAACGCAGACCCAGACCATAGGCCACGGCGATCTGCTTATAGAATTCATTCAGCTTGAACTGTCCGCCCGGCTGGTCAGGATAATCGCGCAGCGTCCAAATATTTCCCGCGTCTATGAACACGGCTCCATTGAACTTCCAGAACAGGTAAGTACGCAGTTCCGCATTCAGATCGAGCTTCACATCACCCGTATGGTTGATGAAGTCGATACGTCCGTCCGTTCCTCGGAAGCTGCCGGGACCGAGCTCACGCACCGACCATCCACGCACGCTGCTGGCTCCTCCGGAGAAGTAACGCTTCTCGAAAGGCAGCACATCCGAATTGCCATAAGGCCAGGCGATACCAAAGTCGCCATGAAGGGCAAGCGTATTGTTCTGATCGATCCGGAACAGGTGAGTATAATCAAAGTCAAACTTAATATACTCGGCGTAGGCTATATTAAATAAGGTATAGCGTCCCTCCTCATCACGTCTGAATCCGGCGGTCTTTGCGATGGCCTGGAGCAGGTTGCCCGCTGTCTCGATATTCGCTCTCAGAGCATCCACACCATTATTATAGGTGATACCGAATCCGGTGCGCATAATGAAGAGATCCTCATAGTTGTAGCGGAGGATGGCATTACGGTTGGACACCGAGTCCAAATAGTCGTGCTTGAACGTCTCACTGATCCACGGCATATAGACATAGTTCAGATTGAGCACATCGAAGCGGTAGGACGTATGGTGCTGTGGTTCTGACCACTGGTATCTCCACGAAGTGGAGAACACACGACGATGAAACTCGGGACGATTCTGCAGATCCCAGCTGACAGCCAACTCTGACGTTGCCGTGCTCCGCCGCTTAAAATCTCTGGAGAGAAAGGGAGCGAGCATACGCGGGAACTGCAGACGTGCCTCCACACCGTACTCCTCATAATTTTCATCACGATAGCCCTCGAGACCGGTGATGGCCTCAAAGGCGCCGCGAAGCTCCAGGCTCAGCAGCTCACTGCCTTTGAAGAGGTTGCGGTTGGAATAGGTGAGAGAGGCCGCCGCGCCGAGATCTCCGGCCGTATTGGTTCCTTCCGGTTCAAAAGAGATCGTCGACGGCTTGTTGGTGCTCACCTGTATATCCGCGTCGAGCACGTGAGCGTCAGGACGCTCATTCAACTGGATATTCGTATAACGGACGGCCTGAAGACGGCCGAAATTGTTGTATGTGCGTTGTAAGTCAGAGGCATTGAAATATTCTCCCGATTCCAATGCCGTATTATATTCCAGTGTGCTCTGCCGGAGATGTATCTTGCCGTCTTCGCCTCCCAAATAACGGATGTCTCCTATCCTATAACGAGGATGAGCGGTAAGAATGCTGTCACCCGATGTACGGTATCTGTCAAGATGAAGCGTCACCCCGATCTGATTGTCGTAACGTGAGGAGTCTGTCGTGAAATAGATGAAATCGCGGTGGAACTTATAATATCCGGAATCCATCAGCACCTTTGTGATACGCTTGCGCTCACTGTCAAGACGGTCGACAGAGAACCGCTCACCCACAGTCAGACGGCCCGACGAAGAAATACCGTCCTTATCTTGCGGAGCAACTGATTCCGTCTTCCTCTCTGCTCCCGTCAAACTGGCATCGTGCCGGTTCAGCACCTGTTCCACCTCCGGGTCGTCAATATCATAGTCCACCCTGGAGATATAATACGGCTGTCCGGGATGAAGATTATAGATGGCTTTCAGCCTCTTGCCATGCTGTTCCGTCTCCAGATCAGCCGAGGCATGCATATATCCCATGTTGCGCATGGCCTGCGTCAGATCGTTGAGCGACAGACGAGCCTGCACCGAGTCGTAGAGCACGGGAGCCTCGCCCATCCTCCTCAGCGTGCGGTTGATCCATTTAGCCGTGTCCGTACCTGCCAGACTATATGTTGCAAGAGGGATCTTAAAGAGCGAGAACCACTTGGAATTCGTCCTTTGACGGACATACGACCGTAACGCTCCGCCATCGACATCCTTATTATCGCTCCTCACCTCTACATTCTCCAGCAAATACTGGCCATCAGGAATTAGGCGCGACACATTACATCCGCCAAGTCCGGCTATCACAGCCAATCCCAGCAGCAGCATAAGCACATGCTTCTTTAGTCTGCCATAATTTCTTCTTACCCTCATCACGGACATTGCAATTCCATCAAGTTGCAAAGGTAAGATATTTATTCCATTTCTCCAAATATATAGAAGTTAACCCATAAACCCAGCAAAAGGAATTCCCCATGGAGCAAAAACAAGCTGTCATCCAAAAGTTCCTACAAGACATCAAACTCTCTAACAGCTCATACAGAGACAACTGGCATAAACATACAACTATGTTTCACTAAACCATACCACGCTTTCTTATGAACTGCAAATATTCTGATATATTGCTGTCCGGTAAAACTTTC
>HF988530.1 GCA_000431975.1 Prevotella sp. CAG:924
GGCTAAACAATCCCCTATATTTCTTGGGTGAGCCCACAACTCTCCTTAGGTTTATCGGGTGAGCCGTGAAACGCCTCCTCTGTAAGGCTTGACTGGTCTGGAAGCCTTATCGTGCGGAGCAGTAGGACAGGCAGGGATATCGTTTGCCGTAGCAAATTGTTTTCTCAGTTGATGTCAAAAGTGCATTTTACAATGATTTCTCTGGGGCGCAGTCTGTAGGTGGTCATGGCCGACAGTGTCTCGCTGACGTTTATCCGTTCGATATGGTCCTTCCCGATGATATTATTACAGCTGACAGACCACTCTATATGCTTGAAACGGTAACTCGCAAGGATGTCCAAAAAATAATTCGTGCCGAAATCCTTGTCGTTGGTATGCGTAATCGAATTGTTCAGTTGAAAGGTAAGTCTGTCCGTAGGAAAGAAATACGTCTTTAGGGTATGTGACCAGTCAACGGCAGTCACGCTCGACAACTCCGGCCGTGTGTCGTTCTTCAGCTTCGAGGTCATGACCTCGGAGCGTCCCTCAAGCGCCATCCATGATACGGGACGCAGTGAATAGTCCAGGAAGAATGTGTTGCGCGCCATATTCGCATCGTCCATCTCATTGGCCACGAGAAGCTTGTAACTGCTAGCCTGAAGATGCGCGCCCAGTGCCACGAAGGTCTTTGCCCAGGCAAACGTTTTACTCAGGCGTGCATACAACGCACCCGTTCCGGTAGCTGCCGTGCTGTCTGTCGCTGTCATGGTGTATAGTGAGCCGTTCAGCGAGTATGTGTAAAGCGTGTTGTTGGTGACATGACGATACGACGGCTGTACAATAAAGAACAGACCGGACAGGGGATCGGAGAATCGGTAGCTCACCGATACTACCTGTGAAGAAGTATATCTCGGCGTACCACGGTTGATGATGCGTGTGCGATAATCGGAAAATAGAGGAACGTCGCACACGTCGTATAACCCTAATGGAGTATGGCCGAGCGAGGCTGCCAGCGATAATGTCGAGTATCCGTTCATCGTCCAACGGTACGACAGACGGGGATCGGCCCACAGCCGTCCAAGACGGTTGCCGCCGTATTTTTGGTTCACATACTTTACATCCACAAAGGCAGAGAGCCTATGGTCACCCCATTGGACAGAAACGGAAGGCGACCAGCCGGCCGACTGCCTATAGTAGGAGCCTTTGCCCAATGCCGATGAGTCCGTCCGCCCGTTCACATCCTCATTAAGGTATGCGACCGACACTTTATTGTCAATTCTGAACCGTCCTAATGAGAGGGAATAGTTGAATGAGGCATTGGCGTTCAGATAGTGCATGAATACCTGCTCCATGCCGTCACCAAGTGTAAGCAATTTACCGGGCATATAATAGTAGTCGATGCCGGCATCGAGCTGATAGACATCATGTCGTTTGGTCACGTAAGACATCTTCATCCGATCGGACAGGCTGCGGCTCCGTGGCTGCACAAGACGTGCCGTCTGTACGCCGTCGAGCGTCGACGACCCTTCACCCTTATTGAAGTCCATATATCCACGCAGGTTATTGCTTATGAACATTTTATTGCCGTTATATTGATAGTTTATCTCTCCTTTCCACTCACTGCGCTTATTGTCTAAGTCTTCATTTTCTATAAGGACGGGCATACCTGCCTGGGTGAGGTAGGTCGTATGGGTATTGCTTTCCGAATGTGTCTTGTCCACGAACGCGCTGCCCTGGATGCGCAACTCAGAATCTGTGCCGAGCTTGAACAATAAATTACCGGCAGCCATGTGACTGTCATTAAGTGTATAGCGCTCTCTGTCTATATTGGGAATGGACTGGCTTGCCATTCTCAGCAATGATGATGGCTTGCCGGACTCGTTCTCCTGTGATACCAGATCGCGGATTTCACAGCTGATATCCTTGCCGGTGTTATTGTTCTTATACAGCAACAAAGTCTGGAAGTTCTTGCGGAAACGCAAGGCCATGATCCTATTGTCATACAGCAGGCCGTCTCCATATCCCAATCCCGCATCTACCGTACTGCTCCACATATCGTTCACGTCATCTCTCAAGACAAGATTAAGGGCGGCCTGGTCGCTGAACTGCACGCCTTTAAGTGATTTCACAGGCTGATGATTCTGCAGCACTTGTACGGAGGCGATCTTGTCGGCAGAGATATTCTTGTTGCCCATGCCATACTGGCTCCCGAGCAAGTCGAGTCCCTCCACATAGAATTTACTGATGGCCTTTCCCTGAAATTTCACAGAACCGTCATTACCGACTTCCAGTCCCGGCATCTTCGCTATCACGTCAGCGATGCTCCGGTCTTGCCGTTGCTTGAAACCGGAGACGGAATACGTGAGCGTGTCACCGGAGGACTGTATGCGATTGGAGGTAACCTTCACCTCTTTTAAGGTGTACACATCTTCTTTCAGAATAATCTTCATGCCGCCATGCATCTCGCCTACGGGTATCACACGAGTCGCATAACCCAACGCACTTACCTTGATATTGTCTGCGGAATCTTTTAATTCAATGTTAAACTGCCCTAATGAATCTGTTACACTATAGGATAAGATCTTACCCTTTGCATTCAGGCACAGCACATTGACAGACTCTAACGGAGAATGGCTTTTGCCGTACACCCTTCCTGATACTTCCTGAGCTGCGGTTCCTGTAGGGAGAAAGAGTATCAGCAACAAGAGCAAATTAATTCTCAATGAGAGCAGGTGTCCTTTTGGGGTATACCAATGGCTTTCCGTCACTTCCATAACCATGATTGACAATTCCAAAGCGTTTAACATATTCTTGAGGATTAGCGGCACTTTCCGTCTTCAGCTTATTCAGCTCCTCACGGGTGCAGGGCAGGTATTTGTCCAACGAAGGGGCGACATAGGCTTTATGTGCGTTGCGCATCTCTATACATTCGAATGAGAAGATACCGCTGGCGTCGTATGCGTACAGTATCAGCCCCGGTAATCCTTTCAGCTTCCAAGGACCCTCCTGGATCGGTATGGATGGAGCGAAGCACGCTGTCCACATACGCCCTCCATAACTGCAAGTGGCGAACTGGCACGGCGTATTCAGTATCATGGTGTCTTTTTGGAGTAGGTTCCATCTTATGGGGGTAATATCCTCCTCATACTTGAATTTCTCATATTCTTGGTCTGTGACGGTGCGTTTGCCGCGGAGGGGGTAGTTGTCATATATGCTGTACAACTGCCTCGGTCTTGGGTAGTCGTATATCAAATTCATCAAGTCGGACACACTGCCACCTATCTTGCTGATACTGTCTGTTATCTCCTCACGCCGTCGCTGCCACCGCCCGTAAAAGTTCGAATGATACCGGGCTATATCCAGAACCTTCTCTTCCGAGCACAGCGAGTTGTCTTCATTATAAGTCTTGAAATTGGCAATGTAATGAATGCTCATCAGAATGGTGTCCGGCTCTTCGGCATAGAGCGGTGTGCAGAACAAAGTAAATATTAAGAGTAAGACCTTATGCATGGAAATGAATTAGAAAAAGCACCGGCGTTAGCCGATGCTGTTAATTAAAATATTACTGGCAGTCTACAGAGGTCCAATAATCCAAAGCTTTAAGAGCTTCTTCAGGAGAAGCGTCAGCGTCTATCTCATGTATAGTTCCACAATCTGTAATGATGAACTATTTATATTCCAGTGGAGTGCTTGTGACATTTGCAGATACGGGTATGCTTAATAACGAATTGGCCAAAAACAGTGATAATAAAATGTGTTTCATAATTCTGTGCTTAATTAATAATTATATACAAATATAGTGAATATAATATTATATTATAATTGTACTCGTTGTTTTTTTATATTATATTATGTAATTTGTTGATTATAGTTAAAATGTATATTCTAAGAAGCGGTAACTATTAGCTCCCCTATGTGTGTCTGCCTTTTTATTCTGATATAGCCTGCCACGTCTTTGATAATGCCGGAAGACGAACAGCCTGGCAATAACACGATTTTTCAGATCTCTAATGATGAGTTTGGACTTAAAAGAGAAAAGTAGAGGCAGGTGTGAGAATCCTGATATTTGTATTTGTCTTGTGCAATATCAGCTCTTTTCTATCGTTATTATCAACGATAAGCTGCTACAGTGCCGGTCTTTTCAAAAGGTAATGAGCGATTGCTGTTGTCTTATTGCCGGATTTTTCCGTGTGGTGCTGTTTGCTAGTCAGAACCTTCCAACCCTTATATGAAAAAGGAAACCTATCTAATTGCATAAATATTGATGAATAAGAAAATGATGAAATGCTGCGTCACTTTGTCGCTCTGTCTCGGCTTTTCCCTTCCGATGGCAGCCCAGGTGGCGATGCACTATCAGAAGATGGTGCAAGGCAAGGACGGCTATCAGAGCCGTTTCGTGTTGAAGAACACCTCCGGCCAGCCTTTGAAAAACGATTGGACAATCTATTTCTCGCAACTCCCGCAGGCAGTACAGAATGTGGGAACGACGGCTGTGAAGATCTGGCCGGTCAATGCCAACTTCTTTGCCATGGCTCCCACCGAGGCCTGGACCGATCTGCAGCCGGGCGACTCGCTCGTCTTTGACGCCTCTTTCGGTTTTAAGATGTACAAGACTTCCCAGCAGCCCGAAGGCTGGTTCTTTGTCGGCAGCGACGGGAAGCCGGCAGCTGTACCCTGTACCTATGCTCCCTTTGCCGACAGTGAGTATCAGCGTGGGGTGGAGTATAAGTGGCAGAGATTTTCCGGTGTCACCGACAAGGCGCTCAGTCCGACAGATGTCCTTCCTGCCGTGAAGCAGGCGCGTATGCTCAGCGGTACGTGCATGCTTGACAAGGGCTTCCGGATGGAAGCAGACGAGGCGGTAGCCCAGGAGGGCCGGCTGCTCAAGGAAAAACTGGAGAAGGAAGCCCGGTTGAGTTATAACGATAAGGGCGTGCGCATCGTTCTCAGCGTGGACAATCAGCTGAAGGGCATGGAGACGGCCGGAACAATTACCTATAATGGACTGCCGTCGCCGGCCGATGAATACTATGAGCTGACGGTCGGCAAAAAGGCGATCACGATCAAGGGCCGTACGCCCCATGCTGTATGGGACGGTGCCATGACACTGCTGGCCCTCCTGCGCAATCCTGTCAACCGTGCGTCACTGGCTTGCATGGAGATCAAGGACCAGCCCGACTTTGCTTTCCGATCGATGATGCTGGACGTAGGCCGTAACTTCACACCGCAGAAAGAGCTTAAGAAGCTCGTTGATGTATTGACAGAGTATAAGCTCGATTACCTTCATCTTCATCTCGTCGATGATGAGGGCTGGCGTCTCGAGATTCCGGGCATACCTGAGTTGACTGAGGTGGGCAGCCGCCGTGGCTATACGACGGATGAGCGCGACTGCCTGTATCCGGGATATGACGGTAATTTTGATCCGAAGGCCACCACGGTAGGCAATGGTTTTATCTCGCGTGCCGAATACATCGAACTGATAAAATATGCACAGGCCCGCCATGTACAGATCATTCCCGAGATAGAATGTCCCGGACACTCCCGCGCTGCCGTGAAGTCGATGGAGGCCCGCTACCATAAATATAAGGATACCGATCCGCAGAAAGCAATGGAATATCTGCTCACCGACTTTGCCGACTCGAGCGACTATGAGGCAGGATCGGCCCAGGGCTATCGGAATAATGTGATGAACATCGCGCTGCCGTCGACGCAACATTTTCTGAGGCATGTGCTTAAGGAAGTGGTAGCGATGCACCGCGAAGCCGGAGTGCCTCTGCCCGTGATCCATCTCGGCGGTGATGAGGTGGCACCCGGCAGCTGGAAGAAGTCGCCGGCCTGTCATGCCAAGATGCGGGAACTGGGTTTCACGACAACGGAAGAGCTCTCTTCATGGTTCTATTCCAACCTGATCAAGATGATGGACGACAGTCTGGGCGTGAAGTTTGCCGGATGGCAGGAGATGTTCTCTAACCATCCCCATCTGAACACCGCCTACAACCGGTCGCGTGCCTTCGGCGTGAACTGTTGGAACGCGGTTGCCGAATGGAACGCTGCCGACCTGCTTTTCAACCTGGCCAATCAGGGTGTGCCGATGATCGTCAGCAATGTGAGCAACACTTATTGCGACCTGGCCTACTCGGCCAATCCCGATGAGCCGGGGCTTATTTGGGGAGGCTATGTGGATGAGGCTACTCCTTTCAACTTGCTGCCCTATGATCCTTATCGTTCCCAGCACGACAACGTAGCCGGTACGGCTGCCTATTCTTGGAAGACTACTCCCGAAGGTGCTGTCAGTCTGACAGCTGAGGGACGGCGTAACATCGTTGGTGTGCAGGGACAGCTCTGGGCAGAGACCATCCGTGGTCCGCAATGGATGGAGTATCAGCTCTTCCCCAAGGCTCTCGGTGTGCTGGAGCGAGGATGGAATGCCCATCCTTCCTGGGAGGCCGTGCAGGGTGAGGAAGCCGGGAAAGCCTATGCCGATGCCCTCAACCTGTGGTATGCCAAGATCGACAAGATGGAACTGCCCGCTCTCGCATCGCGGGTGAACATTCATGTGACGGCACCCGGCCTGCGCTACGCCGGCGGAGCCGTGGAGGCTGCCATGCCGATGACTCAGGGTAAGATCCACTATACGGTCGACGGCAGTGAGCCTACTGCCGCTTCTCCTGTCTACAATGGACCGGTAAAGATGTCGGAGGGCACTTTTAAGGCCCGTTTCATCACTAACGGCGGACAACAGAGCGCTGTCAGCGCATGGGTGGTGAAATAAAGACTTTCGTGCGGATGCACCTCTGACGGCATGTGTCCACAGACCATTTTTCAAAGAAACAGATGGCTTGGCCGCCCCCGTACCGATCGTAGAGCAAATGCTTTCTATCGGTGCGGGGGCGGTATCTGTGAAAGAACGGCCTGTCAGAATGGAGGGTATACCCCTATTATGTTACGTATAGTACTTCTTATGTAACATTACGTCTTTTTTTATTGTGCGGTCTCTGTTTTTTTTCTATCTTTGCAAGCAGTAATCACTAAAACAGATATGAATCATCAGTACCTTTTAGGCTTTGACGTGGGCAGCAGCTCCGTGAAAGCATCCCTGGTAGATATTGACAATGGACGGGCAGCCGCTTCGGCATTCTATCCCGATCATGAGGCTCCCATCATCAGCGTGAAAAGCGGATGGGCCGAGCAAGACCCCGCTATGTGGTGGGACAACGCCAAGCAGGCCCTCAAGGATGTGATGCAGCAGACCGGCTGTAAAGGCGAGGACATCCGTGCTATCGGCATCAGTTATCAGATGCACGGCCTGGTGTGTGTAGATAAGGAACAGAACGTGCTGCGGCCGTCCATCATCTGGTGCGACTCGCGTGCTGTGCCTTATGGCGAGAAGGCTCTCAAAGCTTTGGGCGAGGAGCGTTGCCTGCAGCATCTGCTCAACCAGCCCGGTAACTTCACTGCCGCCAAACTGGCGTGGGTGAAAGAGAATGAGCCTGCCATATATAATAAGGTATATAAGATCCTGCTTCCCGGCGACTATCTTGCCATGAAGCTCAGCGGTGAGATCAACACCACGGTGGAGGGATTGTCGGAGGGCATCTTCTGGGATTTCCGGGAGAAGAAACCTGCCAAGTTCCTTCTCGACTATTTCGGATTCTCCGAGGATCTGTTGGCCGACACTGTACCCACTTTTGCAGTGCAGAGCACGGTGAGTGCTGCCGCAGCAGCGGAGACCGGCCTGAAGGAAGGCACGCCCATCAGCTATCGTGCCGGCGACCAGCCCAACAACGCCGTGTCGCTCAATGTGTTTAACCCCGGAGAGATCGCATCGACGGCAGGAACGAGTGGTGTGGTATATGGCGTGCTCGGAAAGGTAGGCTATGATCCCAAGAGCCGTGTCAACACTTTCGCACATGTGAACTATACTCCAGAGCAGGAACGTCTCGGCGTACTGCTGTGTATCAATGGTACGGGAATTCTCAATGCGTGGATACGCCGCAATGTCGTACCTGAGGGAATGGGTTACAGCGAGATGAACGATTTCGCCGCTTCCGTGCCTGTCGGATCGGAAGGCGTCAGCGTGATACCTTTCGGCAATGGTGCCGAGCGAGTGCTGGAGAATCACGAGACGGGCTGTTCCATCCACGGGCTGAACTTCAACCGTCATACAAGGGCCCACATTGTGCGGGCCGCACAGGAAGGCATTGTCTTCTCGTTCTGCTACGGCATGGAGGTGATGCGCGACATGGGCATGGATATCCATCAGATACATGCCGGCCGGGCAAACATGTTCCTAAGTCCGCTCTTCCGCGACACGCTCGCAACGACCAGCGGCGCGACGATCGGACTGTATGAGACCGACGGCAGCGTGGGAGCAGCCAAGGGCGCCGGTATGGGTGCCGGTATCTACCGCGATCACGATGAGGCTTTCGCCACACTGGAGAAGGTGGCGGAGATAGAGCCCGATGAGCAGCACCGCAGCCAGTACCTTGAAGCCTATGAGCTTTGGAAAGAACGGCTCCGTCAGGTGGACAGGTAAGGCGGACGGCTTCTATACCTATTTTAATATATATACCTTATTATATATATAGCAATAAAGAAAAACAGTATTAACTAATCAATAAACAAATCAATTATGGCAAAGGAATATTTCCCACAAATCGGTAAGATCCCCTTCGAGGGTCCTGAAAGCAAAAACGTATTGGCATTCCACTATTACGATCCTGAGCGTGTAGTGATGGGTAAGACGATGAAAGACTGGCTGCGCTTCGCCATGGCATGGTGGCACACGCTGGGTCAGGCTTCCGGTGACCAGTTTGGTGGTCAGACCCGTTCCTACGAGTGGGACAAGGCCGACACGGCCCTGCAGCGTGCCAAGGACAAGGCCGACGCCGGTTTCGAGATCATGGAGAAGCTGGGCATTAATTTCTTCTGCTTCCACGATGTAGACCTTATTGAGGAGGGTGACACCATCGAGGAGTATGAGGAGCGCATGCAGCAGATCACCGACTATCTGAAAGAGAAGCTGGCTGAGCATCCTGACATCCATTTGCTCTGGGGTACAGCCAATGTCTTCGGTAACAAACGCTATATGAACGGTGCATCCACTAACCCTGACTTCGATGTAGTGGCCCGTGCCTGCGTGCAGATCAAGAACGCCATCGACGCCACCATCAAGCTCGGCGGTCAGGACTACGTGTTTTGGGGTGGCCGTGAAGGCTACATGAGCCTGCTCAACACCGACATGAAACGTGAGAAAGAGCACATGGCAACCATGCTGGCTGCTGCCCGCGACTATGCACGCGCCAAAGGCTTCAAGGGAACCTTCCTCATTGAGCCGAAGCCAATGGAGCCTACCAAGCATCAGTATGACGTAGATGTGGAGACCGTGATCGGATTCCTCCGTGCGCACGGACTGGACAAGGACTTCAAGGTGAACATCGAGGTGAACCACGCCACACTGGCAGGTCACACCTTCGAGCATGAGCTCGCCTGCGCTGTCGACAATGGCATGCTCGGTTCGATCGATGCCAACCGTGGCGACTATCAGAACGGATGGGATACCGACCAGTTCCCCATCGACAACTATGATCTCACTCAGGCCATGATGCAGATCATCCGCAACGGTGGTCTCCATGAGGGCGGCTCGAACTTTGACGCTAAGCTGCGCCGCAACTCTACCGATCCTGAGGATATCTTCATCGCACACATCAGCGGTATGGACGCTATGGCACGTGCACTGCTCAATGCGGCCGACATCATCGAGCACAGCGAGATCCCCGCAATGGTGAAAGAGCGCTATGCCAGCTTCGATGCCGGTGAAGGCAAGGCCTTCGAGGAGGGTAAGCTCTCACTGGAGCAGATTGTCGACTATGCAAAGAAGGTCGGAGAGCCCAAGCAGACCAGCGGCAAGCAGGAGAAGTATGAGACGCTCGTGTCTCTCTATTGCAAATAAGCCGGCCGGTCCCCGAGGGACGCAGACAATCAGTAATCATTTTCCGGGAAGCCGTCTGATGGGAAGCATCGGACGGCTTCCTTGTTTTATGAAGGAGGCCAGAAAAAGGAATGTACATGGAAAAGTCGGTCGGTGAAGAAAGAGAGGTATTAGGAAGAAGGTGACTTGTATGAAAACAAGTATGGATAGGTCGGAAAGAGGGCATGATGGGGCGATATAACATTTGTTATGTGCATAATGCTACGAAATAGGCTGATTTTGTGACAAAATAGGGCAGGAAAAGCCTCTTTCCTACGGGAATCTGTTTTTTAACGTTGGAAATGCGTATTTTTTGGCTTAAAATTTGCTTAGTTTAATAATTATTCCTAATTTTGCACCTTGTTAAGCTACGAAGTTTAAGCAAAGTAGGGCTATACATACAAAACAGATAGTTAAGGGTAAGAGATTTTATCATTTGATCAGAATGGTTACACAAAGATTCAACTGTTTCAGGTTTTAGTTCTCTTTACGTTACATTCGCTACGTCGATGATTTATACATTTAATAAAAACATAGGATTTAGATTTATGGAAAAAAGACTAGTTACGTTTATTGCGTGCCTGTTCCTGTCGTTGGGAATGGCATTAGCACAGACACGTGTGACTGGTACCGTAGTTTCTGCTGAGGACGGCGAGCCGGTGATCGGTGCGTCGATCAAGGTGCTCGGCACGAATACGGGTACTGTAACTGATGCCGATGGTAATTTTCAGCTCAATGTGGCTAAGGGCGCAGAGCTTGAGATTTCCTACATCGGAATGGAGACGAAACGAGTGGCCGTAAAAGGTAATACCCTGAACATCCGTCTCGAGAACGGCGATCATTCTCTTGATGAGGTGATGGTCGTTGCGTATGGTACTGAAAAGAAGTCAGCCTTTACCGGTTCTGCAGCAGTGGTTGGCTCTGATGAGATTGGTAAAGTACAGGTAACTAACCCTGTTGACGCTCTTAAAGGTAAGGCATCTGGTGTACAGATCTATACAGCTTCCGGTGCTCCCGGTTCTACGCCTACAATTCGTATCCGTGGCGTTAACTCTATTGAGGCCGGTAAAGACCCTTTGATCGTAGTCGACGGTTCACCCTATGATGGAAGCCTTAACGATATTAACCCTATTGATGTTGAGAGCATGACAGTGTTGAAGGATGCTGCTTCAACAGCCCTCTATGGTGCACGAGGTGGTAATGGTGTCATCTTGATCACTACCAAGTCTGCAAAGAAGGGTAAGGATGCTACCATTACTTTTGATGCTAAGTGGGGCTCCAACTCAAGGGCTACTCCATTCTATAAGACGATCAATACGACGGCCGGTTATTATGAGGCATGGTATAATGGTCTTTATAACTATGCACAGAATTCTTTTGGCTTTGATAGTACTCAGGCTTGGCAATGGGCTAACAATCATCTGATTGAGGCCGGTCAGGCACAGCTTTCTTATGGCTTGGGTTACAATGTCTATACTGTACCTGATGGTCAGATGCTTATCGGTCAGAATGGTAAACTGAATCCCAACGCAACGCTGGGTAGCTACGTTACAAACAACGGGACTACTTATTTCCTCACTCCTGACAATTGGCAGGACGCTACCTATAATAATAGCCTGCGTCAGGAATACACATTCTCTGCTTCCGGATCAACTGATAAGAGCAATTTTTACGCATCAGTGAACTATCTGTCTAATGATGGTATTACTGTGGCTTCGGACTACAAGCGCCTTACAGCCCGCTTGAATGCCGACTATCAGGCAAAATCATGGTTGAAGCTCGGTGGAAACATGAGCTATGCTCACTACAACCGTAATTATCTTGGCAATGATGGAGATGGAGCAAGTGTGGGTAATGTGTTCTCGACCACATATATAGCTCCTATCTATCCTATCTATCTGCGTGATGCTGCAGGAAATATTATATATAATGAGGATGCAAAAATCAATTCTTACGATTATGGTGATGGTAAGGTGAATGGATTGGTACGTCCTTATATGAATGGTGGTAACCCCTTGTCGGACAACCTTGTAAACGAAAATAACACAGAAGGAAATGTGCTTAACGCTACTGGTACCGCAGAGGTGCGTTTGCCTTATGGTTTCAAGTTTACATCTATCAATAATGTCTATTTGAATGAGTTCCGCTATACGAACGCTGTGAACCCTTGGTTCGGACAGTATGCAAACAATGGAGGTACAATTTCAAAGGAGCATGACAGAACATGGTCTTTTAACTACCAGCAGCGTATCAATTGGCATCAGACTTATGGTAAGCATGATGTTGAGGTGATGGTTGGTCACGAGTATTATCGCTCGCGTGGCTACTGGCTCACTAACTCTATGAGTAAGGTGTTCTCTTTCGAGAATCACGAGCTTGCCGGCGCTATTATTCCTCAGGGAGGTACCTCTTATACCTCTGATTATAATACAGAGTCATGGCTTAGCCGTGCACAGTACAACTATTCAGAGAAGTATTTCTTCTCCGGATCATATCTGCGCCAGGCTTCGTCACGTTTCCATCCTGATCATCGCTGGGGTAACTTCTGGTCTGTTGGTGGCGGTTGGCTGATCAACAAGGAGAGCTGGTTCCATGCACCTTGGGTGGATGAGTTGAAGCTCAAGGCTTCTTATGGTGAGAATGGTAATGACCAAATTACGGACTGCCTGTATACTACTTATTATAGTGTTACAAACTCAAATGATGAGATTTCGCTTGTACCTGCTTCGCTGGGTAACGAGAACATCACTTGGGAGAAAAATGGTAAGTTCAACGCAGGCGTAGACTTCAGTCTCTTCAATGGTCGTCTGTCAGGTAGTGCTGAGTTCTACTTCAATAAGACTATCGATATGCTCTCATGGCTCCCCTTGCCTACATCGTTCGGATGGACAGGCTACTATACCAATATTGGTAATGTGATCAACCGTGGTGTTGAGGTGAACCTGAGCGGTGATGTTATCCGTACAAAAGATCTCACCTGGTCATTGTACGCTAACTTCACAACTAACCACAACGAGGTGACCAAACTGGCTCCTGAGCGTAAGTTGAATTATGTAGATGGCGTAGAAGGCTTTGCTTCTGGAACGAACTTCTATGGTGAGGGTGTTTCTATTTATACATTCTACCTGCCCAAGTACGCAGGAGTGTATTACAATGAGGAAAATCCGAATGATCCTGACAACGGTAAGGCACAGTATTATCGTAATGTATACAAGGTGGATGAAAACGGCAATCAGGTTCTTGATGCCAAGGGTCATCCCATTGTTACCGGACGTGAGACGACCACCGTTTATTCTGAGGCAGACCAGTATCTTTGTGGTGATGCACTGCCCGATGTATATGGTGGTTTCGGTACCAGCTTGAGCTGGAAGGGCTTCGACTTCTCAGTTGATTTCACATATCAGCTTGGTGGTTTGGTGTATGATTCCACGTATGCCGGTCTGATGAATCTCACACAGGGATATGGTATTCATGTTGACATGCTCAACGCATGGAGCCTGAATAATACAGGAAGCAATATTCCTCGTATGCAGTTCAATGATGTGAATATGGCTTCTTCATCGGATCGCTTCCTTACAAGCGCATCTTACCTGTCGTTGCAGAATGTTACCATTGGTTATACTCTGCCTAAGTCATGGACTTCAAAGATCGGCCTGCAGGGTCTTCGCTTCTATGTAGTAGGTGACAATCTGTGGACGTGGTCAAAACGTCAGGGACTTGATCCTCGTCAGTCCATCACCGGTTCTGCGTCAGCCGACCACTATTCTTCTGTACGCACCATTTCTGGTGGCTTAACAGTGACATTCTAATTCATATAAATTGAAAAAACGTTATGAAAAGATTCAATATAAAACTTATGTCCGGAGTGTTGGCCGTTGCTTTGGCCGGCACAACGCTCACAGGATGTATGGACGATATCGAGGTGACTAAGGTAGCTACAGAGGAACAGATTGGTAGCTCTACCTCAGCCCTCGAAGGACTGGTGCAGGCTATGCCGGCTAAATTTAATAGTGTTAATAGCAGTCTTCTTGACAATAACAACTGGCATGGTTGCTTCGGTTACGGCTCAATGATGTATCAGCGAGACCTGATGACCGGTGATCTGGCACTTGTTGGTAACTATTCTTCCCATTTTGATTCATTTGCCCGTAATCAGAACATGGGTGAGGATTATATCTTTGCCGGTTATATTTGGAGTTACTACTATGGCGTCATTTTGTCTGCAAACAATGTGATCAGCGCAGTAAATCCTGAGACGGCTACGACAAGTCAGTTGGGATATCTCGGTGCGGGTTATGCGTTCCGTGCATTAAGCTATATAGATTTGGCACGTATGATCGAATTCCTCCCGAATGAGATATTCCCCGATGGAAAGAATACTGATGGACACGATGTAACTCATCTTACTGTTCCTATCGTTGAGGCAGGGATGAGCGAGTCCGCAGCCCGCAACAATCCGCGTGTATCACGTGATTCGATGTTCCAGTTCATTCTTGGTGATCTTGACAAGGCAGAAAAATATATAGTAGGCATCCCCAGTACCAATGGTAAGACATTGCCTGATTTGGCTTGTGTCTATGGTCTGAAGGCACGTCTCTATATGTGGGTAGAGGATTATGCCAACGCTGAAAAATATGCCAAACTGGCAATTGATAACTCTACAGTCGCACCTATGACAGAGGACGAGTGTCTGAATACTACTACGGGATTCAATGACATATCGAAATGGATGTGGGGAGGTACCCAGAATTCTGAGAGCAGTACCGTACAGACAGGTATTGTCAACTGGACTTCTTGGCTCAGCAACCAAACATCTTTCGGTTATACAGGCTCAAACACAAGCATGTATAATTATATTGACGTGAATATGTACAACCGTATTAGTAATACAGACTTCCGTAAGAAAGAATGGGTAGCTCCAAAGGGTAGTGCACTCGATGGACAGAATATCTATATTGCAGGAGAGGAAGGTACTCTTCCTGGATATGCGTCTTTGAAGTTCCGTCCCAACGAGGGAAATGCTGATACCTATACGACTGGTGCTGCAGTATCTGTACCTGTAATGCGTGTAGAGGAGATGTATTTCATCCAGGCAGAGGCTGCTGCCCATCAGGATGCAGCGCGTGGAAAACAGCTTCTGGAGAGCTTTATGAAGCAGTATCGTGATCCGAGCTATACTTGCAAGGCGTCATCTCAAGATGATGTCATTGAGGAGATTGTTTTCCAGAAGCGTGTAGAACTTTGGGGCGAAGGTCAGACATTCTTTGATATCAAGCGTCTTAACTATTCTGTAACACGTGCTTATAAGGGAACGGTGTTTGATCCTCTGTCTCGTTTCAACACCAATGGACGTCCGGCTTGGATGAATATTGTTATCTCTCGTAATGAGACACAGAACAATACGGCACTTGATGGATATAACAACCCTGATCCTTCAAATAAGTACACTGTAGTAGATGTAGAATAATAAAAAAATAAGCAACAATGAATAAGATATTTCAATATTGCTCAGTGTTACTCTTCTCAGTACTGACCCTTGCCTTAGGGTCATGTACTGAAGAATATGAGTATTCTGCCGCAAAGGTTGAGGGCGAGCAGGTGTATTTCAGTAATGTGTTACCCACAGTACAGAATCTGAGCAGTGACAGCACGAGCTTCACAATTAGTCTGAACCGTGTGGTGACAGACGATGAGTTGGCGGTAAACCTTACGCTTTCTGACAGTAGTAAGATCTATTCGATTCCTGCTTCCGTGACTTTTGCAGAGGGGGCATCGAAGGTAGATTTCAAGGTAGGTTACGATCCGTCAAAGTTGGAGTTTGAAAAATTCAATACTGTATCTATTGCAATAGCTGATGCCAACTATACAACTCCTTATGGAAATTCTACTTATACGTTCCAGGCAGGTATGCCTTCACCGTATGTGTCACTCGGTAAGGGAAAGTTCGAGGATAACAATCTTGTAAGCGGTTATGCAGAGGTGGAGATCATGCAGAGCAAACTCAGACCTAATGAGTTCCGCATCATGCATCCGTATGATGAGATTGCGGAATTCATGGGTTCAGATGGAGGCTATACGACTTATCCTGATCAGTATCCTGAGTATTTGCAGGTATATGTGCTGAATGCCGGTGAAGAATATCCTTGTGGTACCGGTGCAACAGCAGCAGAGGACGGAATGGTGTATTTCGATGAGGCTTGTATCGGTTTTGATTTCTTTAAGTTGGGATATCCTACCTATATCTGGCATCCTGCATTACTGCAGGGTGGTGATGTGACACACAACCGTGTATTGGGCTGGCAGGCTGATGGTAAGCCCGGTCAGATTCAGTTAGCTCCTTACTATATCGTTCCGGAGACAATGCAGGGAACTTCCATGGCTAGTCAGGACGGTGGTATCGTGATCACTTTCCCGGGATATTCTCCTAAGGATTATTCTGTTGATCTGACTTATCTCGGTGCGTTCTCAAGTGCTGATGGTGAAAGCTATGCTATGGGTAATGTAACGCTTGGTGCAGATATTGACGAGGCCAAGGTTGCTGTCGTTGAAGGTACTGATGCAGATGCAGCTGTTACGCAGGTGCTCAGCGGCCAGGTGGAGACAACTACTGTGACAGCTAGCGGTGAGGTTCGTATACCTTGCAGCTATAGTGGTGATTGCACCATGGTGGCACTGGGTTATGCTGATGGTGAGCTCCAGAACTATTCTGCAGCTTCGTTCACTTTCTCTTTGGAGCCGAGTGAGTGGAAGTCGTTGGGTACAGGACTTTATACTGATCATGTATTTTGCTTGAATCTGGAGGATCAGCAGGGTAATGTCGCTCCTCCTGTAACCTATCCGGTAGAAGTGCAGGAAAATACCAAGACTCCCGGTGTTTACCGTGTGATGACTCCGTATGCTCCTGATGTCTATGGCTATGAGGGTGACTTCGGCTATGATGACAGCAAGAAGTATAATATCACCATTGATGCTCACGATCCTGATCACGTGATGATTACAGGTCAGCCTCTCGGATTCTATGACGGTGATGATGCTCTTCTTATTGCAACAATCGGAGGACTCAACTATGACTACGCTCTTCCACAGTATGGTGATGAGACTTTCGACATGCTGAAGGATGCCGGTTATATTAATGGAACGCTTAAGAATGGTACTATTACTTTCCCGGCAGGAGAGTTGCTTTATTCATTTACAAGCTATTATTCACAGGGTAAGGCTGGAGTTGTCAATGATAAAGAGGCTACCACGGTATTGGTATTGCCAGACGCTGTAAGTGCCCCGGCCAAGGCTAAGGCAATGAAGGCTAAGGCTGCTGCAAAGCGTAAGACGTATTCTGTGAAATACGGTAGTGTTCGTAAGGCCAAAGTGAAGAAAGTGAAGAAACCTGCGATCTTCTTATCGAAGGGCAGATTTTCTAAGAATATGATCAAGTTTTAAGTAAACGGATATTAATCAGAAAAGTAGGATGGGGTTACGGTCGCAGAAAGGCCGCGGCTTCATCCTATTTTACTATAAAAACCTATTTTTATGAAAAAAACATTTATAGTATCAGCGTTGTTCCTGTTGGTGACATCAGCCATGGCCATTCCGGCAAAACGGGGACAGTGGAGAACTATCACATTGTCTGATGGCTCACAAGTCAGAGTCGAGCTTCGCGGTGATGAGTACATGAATTTCTGGCAGGCAGAAGACGGCCGTCGCTTCGTGAAAAATGGTTCTTCGTCGCAGTTTGAGCTTGCGGATATGACGAAGTTGAAAGAGCGGGCCAAAATGTTGCGTCAGCCGAAGATGCCGGAAACAGCCGTGCAGAATGCACCGGCAGCCAATGGTGCCGCACGTGCGAATTCGGCTTACGAAGGTGATAAGAGGGGTCTGGTGATACTTATAGAATTCCCTAATAAGCAGTTCACCGCCGGAAATGTGGATTATTATAATCGGATTCTCAATGAGAAAAATTTCACCGACCCAGCAGGATTTGTCGGTTCTGTAAATGATTATTTTAATGATCAGAGTGAGGGCAAGTTCAATCTCACATTCGATGTGGCCGGTCCGGTAATGATGCCTGAGAATTATGAATATTATGGTGGTGATAGCCCCCGCCAGGATGCTAAGGCTGCCGAGATGTGGCGCTATGCGCTCAATGCTGTGGATCCGGATATAGATTTCAGCAAGTACGATTGGAATGGAGACGGACAGGTGGAGCAGGTATTCTTTATCTATGCCGGTCTAGGACAGGCTAATGGCGGTGACGAGAATACGATATGGCCACATAAGTCAGCAGTGGTTAACGCAATGGGAACCGATTATCTCTATTTTGATAATGTGCGTGTGTATAACTATGCGTGCAGCTGTGAGTTGCAGCCCGTTTCCGGACATTATGAAGGCAATAACTATGTTGTTACGGAAACCAAGATAGACGGTTTAGGAACTATCTGCCATGAGTTTTCTCACTGTCTGGGTCTTGCCGATCTCTATGATGTGGACTATTCCGGAGGTTATGGTATGAACGCCTGGGATCTGATGGATCAGGGAAGCTATAATGGCAATGGCTTCCGTCCCGCCTGCTATACCGGAGCCGAACGTATGTGGATAGGATGGAAACAACCGGTAGAATTGACCGAGCCGACAGATGTTAGTGCGATGAAGAGTATCGAGAATGGAGGCGAGTCGTATATCATTCGCAACGATGCAAATTCCGATGAGTATTATATTCTCGATAACCGTCAGCAGGATGGTCGTTGGGATGCCGGACTGCCCGGAAAGGGATTGCTCATTACGCACGTAGACTATAAGCAGTCTGCATGGGACAACAATGGTCCTAATACAGATCCGGACCATCAAAGATGTACACCGATACCAGCTGATAACAACTTCTATACTTCTACTACACGAATAGGCGGAGATGCTTATCCTTATAATGGTAACAACAGCTTGACGAATACTACAGTACCGGCAGCCGAGGTGTATACGAAGAATGTCGATGGAAGTTATTTTATGAATAAACCGATCACTAACATCACCCAGAATGCAGACGGTACGATGAGTTTCAGCTTCTCTGTGCTTGATACGACACCGCTCTTCTATGAGTCATTTGACAATTGTGCTGGTCAGGGCGGTAATGATGGTAGTTTCATTTCGATGGGAACGAAGCCGTTGGGTAAGGGAGCTCTGAACACAGACAATACCGGATGGACCGGTGAGGGTGGCGGAGCCAGCAAGTGTGCCTTATTTGCTGGAGAAGCAACGACACCTGAGTTTACGATGAACGGAACGGGAACTCTCACTTTCAATGCCGCACCGCTCACAGGCTCAGTGAGCAATCCGACAATTACGATCTCTGCAAATGGCGACGCAACGTTGGGTGGAAATAGGGCCAATCTCTCACTTGGTAAGTTTGTGTCACTGACTACTGATATTACAGGTCATGGTCCAGTTAGTATTACATTCACCTCTGAGGGCTCATTCTTCCTCGATGAGGTGAAGGTGACAGGTGAGGTGTCTACCGGCATTAAGAATATGGTGACTTTTGAGAATAAGGCCACAGGTCTGTTTAGTAATCGCATCTATAGTATCGACGGACGCTATGTAGGTACTGATGCCTCTAAGCTGAGTAAGGGACTGTATATCTGCAACGGCAAGAAGTTTGTGAAAGAATAAACTTGGTCGTTATAATAAGACGACTTAGATAAAAGTTGTTTCAAAATAGAAAATTGAATCGTTCCCGAGTTTGGATCCAAACTCGGGAACGATTTTTCGTTTTATGTCAGGAATTGATGATTTGAAATAGAAGATTGAGTGAAGTAAGGTAAAATAAGGATGGAGTTTTACGGAGTGTATTAAAAATGAAAGTTCGACGAGGCATGAGTTCCTGTCGAATTGTAGAATGAGGTAGCATTCAGAAAAGCGGATGGGGTGCTTTTTTGTATTGTCTTATCTTTCCGGAGTGCTATTGTTGTTTGGTCCGTAAAGAAATGGAGACATGAAGATCTCATTTTTTTTGTCGCAGATGGATTAGGGACGGGATGCCTTCGGTCAGGAAAAGGGCAGGAAGAAGACGGATGTCATTAGATTTTAATAGTTTTGTACGTGTTTTCCTTGGCTACTTCCCGCTTTTTCCTTACCTTTGTACTATACCAATTTAAGATTAACCTATTAAAAAGAAGAAACAATGGAAGAAAACAACAAGCAGCCCCAACAGGTGAAGATCGAATTGAAGCCGGAGGTGGCTCGTGGTGAATATGCCAATCTGGTGATGATCAATCACAGCTCAAGTGAATTTGTATTGGATTTTGTGAATATGCTCCCCATCGCTCCACCGCAGATCTTCTCGCGCGTGATCATGTCTCCCGAGCATGCTAAGCGTCTCCTTGCAGCACTGTCGCAGAATCTTGCCAACTATGAGAAGCAGTTTGGTGAGATCAAGCTCCCTACTCCTCCGGCACCCGAAGGTGGTCGTACGATCGCTCCTTTCGGAACCGGTAAGGCATAAGATCCGTATTGGCGATTTGACATAGAACGGCCGCGACAGCTTCTGTTGCGGCCTTTTTATTGATCAGACAGAAAAGGAGTTTACGTTTTTGTCGCAGGGACGCCAGTTGATGAGTGAAGGATTATATTGTTGCCCTCCTTGATAAAGGCGGTTTTTTCTTAGTATTATACCGGTTGCGAGCTATATTTCTGTTGTAGCCATCATCCTATTAAATCAGCATAACAACCGTTAAATAAATCTAATACACCAATTTTCTTATATAATTTATCTGGTAAAATTAGGTGGAACGGGGAAATCTCCGTACCTTTGCAACCCGAAACGGGGCATTATACCCGTATGTAAAGGCGGACGACAGGAAAAAGTCCGTAACGAATTGAAAATAAGTAAATAACAATATAATTAAAAAATCAATTATGCCTACTATTCAACAATTAGTACGTAAAGGCAGAAGTGTCCTGGCTGACAAGAGCAAGTCGCCCGCTCTGGACGGATGTCCCCAGCGCCGCGGTGTTTGCGTTCGTGTCTACACCACGACTCCTAAGAAGCCTAATTCGGCAATGCGTAAAGTTGCCCGTGTTCGTTTGACCAACTCTAAGGAGGTTAACTCTTACATCCCCGGAGAGGGACACAACCTGCAGGAGCACTCTATCGTGCTCGTTCGCGGTGGTCGTGTGAAGGACCTCCCTGGTGTGCGTTATCACATCGTTCGCGGTACGCTTGATACTGCCGGTGTTGCCAACCGCACACAGCGTCGTTCTAAGTATGGTGCTAAGCGTCCTAAGGCAAAGAAGTAATTTAAGACATTTCCGCCGAGAGCCGAGGGCCAGGAGCGTGTGCTCCCAAGCCAAGGGCTCGAGGTCTTGGGTGGGGCTCGTGCCCCACCTAAAACAGATTTTCAATTCAACTTTTTTATTTTTACGAGTTTTGCTGGGATATCGTAGAAGGTTGAGTAAATGCTCAGGAGTGAGCGTTGAAGAGCAAACATGACAGCCCCACGCAGACTTTTATTTTTAACAAAACAATGAGAAAAGCAAAACCAAAGAAGAGAGTGGTTCTTCCCGATCCAGTCTTCAACGATCAGAAGGTATCAAAATTCGTTAATCACCTGATGTACGACGGTAAGAAGAGTGTTTCTTACGAGATTTTCTACAAAGCACTTGATATTGTAAAGGGTAAGACAGAGAAAGAGGAGAAGTCTCCCCTGGAGATCTGGAAGCAGGCCCTGGACAACGTTACCCCTCAGGTGGAGGTGAAGAGCCGTCGTATCGGTGGTGCTACGTTCCAGATTCCTACTGAGATCCGTCCCGACCGTAAGGAGAGTGTTTCGATGAAGAATATGATCAACTTCGCACGTAAGCGTAGCGGCAAGAGCATGGCTGAAAAGCTGGCTGCCGAGATCATGGACGCCTACAACAACCAGGGCGGCGCTTACAAGCGTAAGGAGGATATGCACCGTATGGCCGAGGCTAACCGTGCTTTCGCTCACTTCAGATTCTAAACATTCAGATAACACATTATTAAGATAATAAGAAAATGGCAAATCGCGATTTACATCTGACGCGTAACATTGGTATTATGGCGCACATCGATGCTGGTAAGACAACCACATCGGAGCGTATCCTGTTCTACACGGGTAAGACTCACAAGATCGGTGAGGTGCACGACGGTGCAGCCACGATGGACTGGATGGTACAGGAGCAGGAGCGTGGTATCACCATCACCTCTGCAGCAACAACCTGTAACTGGAACTACAATGGTCAGACGTACAAGATCAACCTGATCGATACTCCGGGACACGTGGACTTCACCGCTGAGGTAGAGCGTTCGCTGCGTGTGCTCGACGGTGCCATCGCTACTTACTCTGCTGCCGACGGCGTACAGCCCCAGTCAGAGACCGTGTGGCGTCAGGCTGACAAATATAATGTGCCCCGTATCGGATATGTGAACAAGATGGACCGTTCGGGTGCTGACTTCTTTGAGACAGTACAGCAGATGAAGGACATCCTGGGCGCTAATCCTATCGCTATTCAGATCCCTATCGGTGCTGAGGAGAACTTCAAGGGTGTGGTAGACCTCATCAAGATGAAGGCTATCCTGTGGCACGATGAGACAATGGGTGCTGAGTATGAGGTAGACGAGATCCCCGATGACCTGAAGGATCAGGCTGATGAGTGGCGTGACAAGCTGCTTGAGGGCGCTTCTGCTTTCGACGATGCTCTGATGGAGAAGTATCTGGAGGATCCCTCTACTATCACTGAGGAGGAGATCATCGCTGCTATCCGCAAGGGTACGATCGCCATGGAGTGCTGCCCTATGCTCCTGGGTTCTTCTTACAAGAACAAGGGTGTGCAGCCGCTGCTTGACTATACTTGCGCATTCCTGCCCTCTCCTCTGGATACAGTCAATATCGTGGGTACCAACCCCGACACTGACGCCGAGGAGGACCGTAAGCCTTCTGAGAGCGAGCCTACAGCTGCTCTGGCCTTCAAGATCGCTACCGATCCGTTCATGGGCCGTCTGGTGTTCTTCCGTGTTTATTCTGGAAAGGTCACTGCAGGAAGCTACGTTTACAATCCCCGCTCAGGCAAGAAGGAGCGTATCAGCCGTCTGTTCCAGATGAACTCCAAGCAGGAGATTCCTATGGACTCTATCGACGCCGGTGATATCGGTGCAGGTGTAGGTTTCAAGGATATCCGTACGGGTGATACTCTCTGCGATGAGAACCATCCTATCGTGCTCGAGTCGATGACCTTCCCTGACACGGTGATCTCTATCGCCGTAGAGCCGAAGTCTCAGGCTGACATCGCTAAGCTGGACAACGGTCTGGCTAAGCTGGCTGAGGAGGATCCTACCTTCACCGTACGTACCGACGAGCAGAGCGGTCAGACGATCATCTCCGGTATGGGTGAGCTTCACCTCGATATCATCATCGACCGTCTGAAGCGTGAGTTCAAGGTAGAGTGTAACCAGGGTAAGCCCCAGGTGAACTATAAGGAGGCTATCACAAAGACCGTTACCGGTTGGCGTGAGGTGTACAAGAAGCAGTCGGGTGGTCGTGGTAAGTTCGCTGACATCATCGTGAACATCGGCCCGAAGGACGAGGACTACACCGAGGGCGATCTGCAGTTCATCAATGAGGTGAAGGGTGGTAACATTCCTAAGGAATTCATTCCCTCTGTACAGAAGGGCTTCGAGGACTGCCTGAAGGCAGGTGTGCTCGGTGGCTTCCCGATGACAGGCCTGAAGGTTACCCTGGTCGACGGTTCGTTCCACCCCGTTGACTCTGACCAGATCTCATTCGAGCTCGCTGCTCACGCAGCCTTCAAGAACGTATGCCCGAAGGCAGGTCCCGTGCTCATGGAGCCTATCATGAAGGTAGAGGTTGTGACACCTGAGGAGAACATGGGTGATGTGATCGGTGACTTGAACAAGCGCCGTGGTATGGTACAGGGTATGGAAGAGGCCCGCAGCGGTGCCCGCATCGTGAAGGCAATGGTTCCTCTGGCAGAGATGTTCGGTTATGTAACCGCTCTGCGTACGATCACTTCCGGCCGTGCCACCAGCTCAATGGAGTACGATCATCACTCTCCTGTGTCACAGTCGATCGCAGAGGCTGTGCTCGCAGAGCTGAAGAAGTAATTAGGGACAGTGCCGCATAGCGAATGACTCTTATGCGGCACACCTTTCTAAAAATTATAAATTAATATTTTACCAGATTTACGACATGAGTCAGAAAATCCGTATCAAGCTGAAGTCGTACGACCATCAGCTCGTTGACAAGTCTGCCGAGCAGATTGTCAAGGCCGTAAAGGCCACAGGCGCTATCATCAGCGGTCCTATTCCATTGCCTACGCACAAGCGTATCTACACTGTCAACCGTTCGACCTTTGTCAACAAGAAGAGCCGTGAGCAGTTCCAGCTCTCTGACTACAAGCGTCTGATTGACATCTATAGCGCTACGGGCGCAACTGTAGACGCTCTGATGAAGCTCGAGCTTCCCTCAGGTGTAGAGGTAGAGATCAAGGTTTGATAGCTCTTACCGGATAAAACAGAAACAACAAACGCCACCGAGCCGGCCACGGCCGGTATGGTGGTAAATAACAAAATTTTCATATATTAAAATTCACAGACTGAAATGCCAGGATTAATTGGAAGAAAAATCGGAATGACATCCGTTTTCAGTGCCGACGGTAAGAATGTACCGTGCACTGTTATCGAAGCTGGTCCCTGTGTTGTTACTCAGGTGAAGACCGTAGAGACTGACGGTTACAACGCTGTACAGCTCGCCTTCGCCGAGGCAAAAGAGAAGCGTACCACTAAAGCAATGATGGGTATCTTCAAGAAAGCCGGTACAACACCGAAGAAGCACTTGGCCGAGTTCAAGTTTGACGAGGAGTATAACCTCGGCGACACAATTACAGTAGATCTCTTTGCAGACGCTGAGTTCGTTGACGTTGTCGGCATCAGCAAGGGTCACGGTTTCCAGGGCGTTGTAAAGCGTCATGGTTTCGGTGGTGTAGGCCAGAGCACTCACGGTCAGGACGACCGCGCTCGTAAGCCGGGTTCTATCGGTGCCTGCTCATACCCCGCAAAGGTATTCAAGGGAATGCGCATGGGTGGCCAGATGGGTAACGACCGTGTCACCACGCAGAACCTGAAAGTATTAAAGGTAATTCCGGAGCAGAACCTGCTGATCGTTAAGGGTTCTTTCGCCGGTTGCAAAGGTTCAACTGTTTTAATTGAGAAGTAAACAATGGAAGTTAGCGTTTTGAATATGGCCGGTCAGGAGACCGGTAACAAGGTAACTCTGAATGAGGCTATCTTCGGTATCGAGCCTAACGATCACGTGATCTACCTCGATGTAAAGCAGTATCTGGCTAACCAGCGTCAGGGTACCGCTAAGTCGAAGGAGCGCTCGGAGATCAACGGTTCTACCCGCAAACTCGGTCGCCAGAAGGGTGGCGGCGGTGCCCGCCGCGGTGATATCAAGTCACCTGTTCTCGTAGGTGGAGGTCGTATCTTTGGCCCCAAGCCCCGCGACTATCGCTTTAAATTGAACAAAAAAGTAAAAGTTCTTGCTCGTAAATCTGCCCTGTCTTACAAGGCTCAGGAGAATGCTATCGTAGTGGTAGACAACATCAACTTCGAGGCTCCAAAGACTAAAGATTTCGTAAACTTTGCTAAAAACATTAAAGTTGACGGCAAGAAGACACTCGTGGTTTTGCCCGAAGTGAATAAAAATGTATATTTGTCTGCTCGCAACCTCCAGGGCGCTGAGATCATGAGCGCAAACAACATCAACACGTATAAGATTTTGAACGCTGACGTGCTGGTGATCGCTCAGAACTCACTTGCGATTATTGACAATATCTTAACTAAAGCAGTAGAGGAGAAGTAAAGTATGACATTCATCGTTAAACCGCTGGTCACTGAGAAGATGACCAAGACTACCGAGAAGTTCCCCAACCGTTATGGTTTTGTGGTGCGTCCCGAGGCAAACAAGCTCCAGATCAAGGCTGAGGTTGAGAATCAGTATCACGTAACCGTTCTGGATGTGAACACATGCCGCTATGCCGGCAAGCGTTCCAGCCGCTACACGAAGGCCGGCCTGATCAGAGGTCAGAAGAATGCCTTCAAGAAGGCTGTAGTGACGCTCAAGGATGGCGAAACAATCGATTTCTATAGCAATATCAAATAAAAAATGGCAGTACGTAAATTCAACCCGGTGACTCCGGGTCAAAGACACAAAGTTATTGGCACGTTCGAGGAGATTACTGCATCCGTGCCAGAGAAGTCTCTCGTTTACGGTAAGCGTTCTACCGGCGGTCGAAACAACACCGGTAAGATGACCGTTCGCTACCATGGTGGCGGCCACAAGAGGTTGTTCCGTCTGATCGACTTCAAGCGAGAGAAAGATGGTGTGCCTGCTGTAGTGAAGACTATCGAATACGATCCGAACCGTTCGGCACGTATCGCTCTGCTCTTCTATGCAGATGGTGAGAAACGTTACATTATCGCTCCCAACGGACTGCAGGTGGGCGCTAAGCTGATGAGCGGTGCAGAGGCTGCACCTGAGATCGGCAACGCACTTCCTCTGGCCAACATTCCTGTTGGTACTGTGATCCACAACATTGAGCTCCGTCCTGGACAGGGCGCTCTGCTGGTTCGTTCGGCTGGTAACTTTGCTCAGCTTACTTCTCGTGAGGGTGACTATTGCGTCATCAAATTGCCTTCAGGTGAGACACGTAAGGTGCTTTCAGCTTGCAAGGCTACTGTTGGTAGCGTCGGCAACTCCGACCATGCCCTCGAGCAGTCCGGTAAGGCCGGTCGCTCACGTTGGCTCGGCCGTCGTCCTCACAACCGTGGTGTAGTTATGAACCCTGTTGATCACCCGATGGGTGGTGGTGAAGGTCGCCAGTCTGGTGGACATCCTCGCTCTCGTAAGGGCTTGTACGCTAAGGGTCTCAAGACGCGTGCACCGAAGAAGCTTTCGAACAAGTATATTATCGAGAGAGCTAACAAGAAGTAAACAAGTAAAAAACAGAGCAAATTATGAGTCGTTCACTTAAAAAAGGTCCTTACATTAACGTATCGCTCGAGAAGAAGATCCTTGCCATGAACGAAAGCGGCAAGAAGAGCGTTGTTAAGACATGGGCCAGAGCATCAATGATTTCCCCGGATTTCGTGGGTCACACTGTTGCAGTTCATAACGGTAACAAATTTATCCCTGTTTACATTACTGAGAACATGGTAGGCCATAAGCTCGGTGAGTTCGCTCTTACCCGTCGCTTCGGTGGTCATGCCGGCAACAAGAAGTAATGAGGGAGAAAACCATTTAATGAAAGAATAATAATGGGAGCAAGAAAACATATCGCGGCTGAAAAAGCAAAGGAAGCCCGCAAGAATCTGTACTTCGCCAAGCTCAAGGGCGTTCCCTCTTCCCCCCGCAAGATGCGCTACGTTGTAGACATGATACGCGGCATGGAGGTGAACAAGGCTCTCGGAGTACTTAAGTTCTCTAAGAAGCACGCTGCTCAGGATGTTGAGAAGCTGCTTCGTTCGGCCATCGCTAACTGGGAGGTTAAGAATGACCGTAAGGCTGAGGACGGTGAACTTTATATCAGCAAGGTCTTCGTGGATGAAGGCGTTACGATGAAGCGTATGCGTCCGGCACCTCAGGGCCGTGGCTATCGCATCCGCAAGCGTAGCAACCACGTCACTCTGTTTGTTGATTCGAAATCTAATGACGATAAATAAAATAGCAGAATGGGACAGAAAGTAAATCCAATTAGCAATCGACTGGGTATCATCCGTGGTTGGGATTCAAACTGGTTCGGTGGCAAGGACTTTGGCGACAACCTCGTTGAGGACCAGAGCATCCGTAAGTATCTGAACAAGCGCCTCGAGAAGGCTATGGTCAGCCGCATCGTCATCGAGCGCACTCTGAAGCTCGTCACGATCACCATCTGCACCGCCCGTCCGGGTATCGTCATTGGTAAAGGCGGACAGGATGTAGACAAACTGAAGGAAGAGCTGAAGAAGCTTTATAAGAAGGACATCCATATCAATATCTTCGAGGTGCGCAAGCCTGAGCTCGACGCTACGATCGTCGCTAAGAACATCGCCAGCCAGATCGAGCACATGATGGCTTATCGCCGTGCTATCAAGATGGCTGTTCAGAACACTATGCGTGCCGGTGCCGAGGGTATCAAGGTGCAGATCTCTGGTCGTCTGAACGGTGCCGAGATGTCTCGTAAGGAGATGTTCAAGGAGGGTCGTACTCCTCTGCATACGCTCCGCGCAGACATCGATTACTGCCAGGCAGAGGCACTGACAAAGGTCGGTCTGCTGGGTATCAAGGTGTGGATCTGCCGTGGCGAGATCTACGGAAAGAAGGAGCTCGCACCTAACTTCCAGCAGGATAAGCAGAGCAACAGCCGCTCTGACCGCGGTGGTCGTGGAGGCCGTGGCCGCAGAAGAAACAATAACCGATAAAAGAAGAAGTTAAAAATGTTACAGCCAAAAAGAGTAAAATATAGAAGACCTCAAGATGGTCGTGGCAACAAAGGCAACGCTCACCGTGGTACGCAGCTCGCCTTTGGTAGCTTCGGTATCAAGACGCTGGAGGCTAAATGGCTTGACAGCCGTCAGATCGAGGCTGCTCGTGTCGCTGTCAATCGTTACATGAACCGTGAAGGCCAGGTATGGATCCGCATTTTCCCGGATCATCCTATTACCCGCAAGCCTGCTGACGTGCGAATGGGTAAAGGAAAGGGAGACCCCGCAGGATGGGTCGCTCCCGTAACTCCCGGCCGTATCCTCTTCGAGGTGGAGGGTGTAAGCTTCGATGTTGCTAAGGAAGCCCTCCGTCTGGCCGCACAGAAACTGCCGGTCAAGACTAAGTTTGTTGTACGTCGCGATTACGATAAAAACGCATAATTATGAAAATGACTGAGATAAAAGAACTCGCCGACAAGGACTTGCGCGAGAAGTTGGAGCAGACTGAGGCAGTTTTGAAACAGACAAAACTCAACCATCAGATCACTCCGCTTGAAAATCCATCGGAGATCAAGAAGACCCGTCGTGACATTGCACGCATGAAAACTGTTCTTCGTCAGCGCGAACTTAACAAATAACTTTTGGTTTAGATGGAAACAAGAAATTTAAGAAAGGTTAGACAGGGTGTCGTGATCAGCGACAAGATGGACAAGACCATCGTGGTTGCTGCCAAGTTCAAGGAGATGCACCCTATTTATGGTAAGTTTGTCCAGAAGACAAAGAAGTACCACGCTCATGACGAGAACAATGAGGCAAAGATCGGTGATACTGTACAGATCATGGAGACGCGCCCCTTGTCAAAGACAAAGAGATGGAGATTAGTTGAAATCGTTGAAAAGGCTAAGTAATTATGATACAGACAGAATCCAGACTTACAGTATGTGATAACAGCGGCGCACGTGAGGCTCTCTGCATCCGTGTTCTCGGTGGTACCGGCCGTCGTTATGCTTCAGTGGGCGACGTGATCGTCGTAGCAGTGAAGAATGTCATTCCTTCGAGTGACCTGAAGAAAGGTGCAGTATCTAAGGCCTTAGTCGTTCGTACGAAGAAGGAGATCCGTCGTGCTGACGGTTCTTATATCCGCTTTGATGACAACGCCTGTGTGCTGCTGAACAATGCCGGCGAGCTTCGTGGTAGCCGTATCTTCGGCCCTGTTGCCCGTGAGCTGCGTGCAGTGAACATGAAGGTTGTTTCACTCGCACCTGAGGTTCTTTAATATTTAAAATCGTCAACTAATGAGTAAATTACATATTCGTAAAAACGATACTGTGATTGTCCTTGCAGGACGTGATAAGGGCAAGACCGGTAAAGTGCTCAAGGTGCTGGTTGATGACAACCGTGCCATCGTGGAAGGCGTTAACATCGTTTCCAAGAGCGCTAAGCCTTCGGCAAAGAATCCTCAGGGAGGCATTATCAAGCAGGAGGCTCCTATTCATATCTCAAATTTGAGTCTTATCGATCCGAAGAGCGGAAAGGCTACTCGTGTATCTATCAAGCACGACGGCAAGAACGTGATTCGTATCGCTAAAAAATCTGGGGAGGAGATCAAGTAATGGATACAGCACAGTTAAAGAAGCAATATAAGGAGACGATCGTTCCCGCTCTCCAGAAGCAGTTCAATTACAGCTCTGTAATGCAGGTGCCCGTTCTGAAGAAGATCGTGATCAATCAGGGTCTGGGTGATGCTACTCAGGACAAGAAGATCATTGATGTGGCTATCAACGAGCTTACCGCTATCGCCGGACAGAAGGCTGTGGCTACCTATTCGAAGAAGGATATCGCCAACTTCAAGGTACGTAAGAAGATGCCTATCGGTGTGATGGTGACACTGCGTCGCGAGCGTATGTATGAGTTCCTTGAGAAGCTCGTCCGTATCGCCCTGCCCCGTATCCGTGACTTCAAGGGCATCGAGAGCAAGCTCGACGGCCGCGGCAACTATACGCTGGGTATCCAGGAGCAGATCATTTTCCCGGAGATTGTTATCGATCAGGTAGACCGTATCCAGGGTATGAACATCACCTTCGTTACATCGGCTCAGACCGACGAAGAGGGTTACGCTCTGCTCAAGGCCTTCGGTCTTCCTTTCAAGAACGCTAAAAAAGACTAATAAGTAGATATGGCAAAGGAATCAATGAAAGCACGCGAGGTAAAGCGTGCAAAGCTTGTTGCCCGCTATGCTGAGAAGCGTGCTGCTCTGAAGAAGATCATCGCCACGTCTCAGGATCCCGCAGAGGCTTACGAGGCTGCCCGCAAGCTGCAGGCTATCCCTAAGAACGCCAACCCCATCCGTCTGCACAACCGTTGCAAGATTACGGGTCGTCCAAAGGGTTATATCCGTCAGTTCGGCATCTCCCGTATCCAGTTCCGCGAGATGGCTTCTCAGGGTCTCATCCCCGGTGTAAAGAAGGCCAGCTGGTAAATTAGGATAGATCGTTGCCGCAGGCAAGACTTTTATCGGGCCTGCGGCTTCGTTTCGGTCTGAACAAGACATTATTTAATATTGTCGGGAAAGTCCCGATCAATTAAACAATTATATTTTATGACAGATCCAATAGCAGATTATCTGACAAGACTCAGAAATGCAATCATGGCTCATCACCGTGTTGTTGAAATTCCTGCGTCTAACATGAAGAAATCTATCACTAAGATTCTCTTCGAGAAGGGTTACATCCTCAACTACAAGTTCATCGAGGATGGTCCTCAGGGCTCGATCAAGGTTGCGCTCAAGTACAACCCCGAGACCAAAGAAAACGCCATCAAGTGTTTGAAGCGTGTGTCTACCCCGGGACTTCGCCGTTACACGGGTTACAAAGACATGCCGAGAGTAATTAACGGACTTGGTATCGCCATCCTGAGTACTTCTCAGGGCGTAATGACCGACAAGGAAGCTGCTTCCCTGAAGATCGGCGGTGAGGTTCTTTGTTATGTTTATTAATTGGAGGATTTGCAATGTCAAGAATAGGAAAATTGCCAATTAGTATTCCTGCAAAGGTTACTGTAAACTTTGATGAGAAGCAGAACTTAGTGACCGTGAAGGGTCCTCTGGGTGAGCTTTCACAGACTATTGATCCTTCCATCGAGTTCAAGATGGAGAATAACGAGATTATTCTCACTCCGAAAGAGAACGCTGACATTGATCCCAAGCAGCAGCAGGCTTTCCACGGTCTGTACCGTGCTTTGGTGAACAATATGGTTGTCGGTGTGAGCGAAGGCTACAAGAAAGAGCTGGAGCTCGTCGGTGTGGGTTATCGTGTGTCCAATAAGGGCAACCTCATCGAGTTCTCGCTTGGTTATACACATCCCATCTTCCTCGAGCTGCCTGCTGAGGTAAAGGTTGAGACAAAGTCGGAGCGCAACCAGAATCCTCTGATTACTCTCGTTTGCGCCGACAAACAGCTCCTCGGTCTTATCTGCGCTAAGATCCGTTCTTTCCGTATGCCTGAGCCTTATAAGGGTAAGGGTATCCTCTTCAAGGGTGAGGTGATCCGCAGAAAGTCTGGTAAGACTGCTGCCGCTAAGTAATTTTTTAAGTTAGAAGATCATGACAACTAAGAAAGTAGAAAGACGAATCAAGATAAAGTTCCGTATCCGTAAGACCGTGAACGGAACAGCAGAGCGTCCCCGCCTGAGCGTTTTCCGCTCTAACAAGCAGATCTACGCACAGGTGATCAACGACAAAGAGGGTAAGACTGTAGCATCTGCCTCTTCTCTCGGACTGGAGAAGATGCCTAAGATCCAGCAGGCTGAGAAAGTTGGCGAGCTGGTAGCTGAGAAAGCTAAGGCTGCAGGTGTTGAGCAGGTAGTGTTTGACCGTAATGGTTACCTTTATCATGGCCGCGTACAGGCTCTGGCTGACGCTGCACGTAAGGGTGGTCTTAAATTTTAATCGATAATGGCAATGAAAAACGTAAGAGTTAATAGTGACGCAGAGTTGAAGGACCGTTTGGTTGCCATCAACCGTGTGACGAAAGTAACCAAGGGTGGTCGTACCTTTACATTCGCTGCCATCGTCGTAGTAGGTGACGGCAAGGGTGTCATCGGTTACGGTCTGGGTAAGGCCGGTGAGGTGACCGCCGCTATCTCCAAAGGAACCGAATCCGCTAAGAAGAACCTCTTCAAGGTGCCCGTACTCAACGGTACTGTACCCCACGAGGTAGAGACCCGCTTCGGCGGCGCTCAGGTGCTGATCAAGCCGGCTGCTGCCGGTACCGGTCTGAAGGCCGGAGGTGCTATGCGTGCCGTTCTGGAGAGTGCAGGTATCACTGATGTGATCTGTAAGTCAAAGGGCTCCTCTAATGCCCACAACCTGGTGAAGGCTACCATCGCTGCTCTGGCACAGATGCGTGATGCCTATACTATCGCCGGTGAGCGTGGCGTTGCTATGGATAAAGTGTTTAACGGTTAATTAAAGGAGAGTAGACAATGGCAACAATCAAGATTAAGCAGATTAAGAGCCGTATCGGCGCTCCCAAAGATCAGAAGAGAACACTTATCGCTCTGGGTCTTCACAAGATCTCTCAGGTAGTAGAAGTGGAGGATACACCCTCTATCATGGGTATGGTCCGCAAAGTTCATCATCTGGTCGAGGTGGTAAAGTAATCATTTAAAAATTCAGAAGAAGCTATGAAATTAAATAATCTGAAACCTGCTGAGGGCTCTACACACTATCGTCGTCGTATTGGCCGCGGTCCCGGTTCGGGTCTGGGTGGTACTTCTACCCGTGGTCACAAGGGTGCCAAGGCTCGTTCTGGCTATAAGAGAAAGATCGGCTTCGAGGGTGGTCAGATGCCTCTCCAGCGCCGCGTTCCTAAGTTCGGTTTCAAGAATATCAACCACAAGGAGTATCTGGCTATCAACCTCAGCACGCTGCAGAAGCTGGCAGAGGAGAAAGGCTATACCAAGATCGGCGTTGCTGAGCTCGTGAAGGCTGGTCTCACCAATGGTAAGGAACTTATTAAGATCCTCGGTCAGGGTGAGCTGACAGCAAAGATCGATGTTGAAGCTAACGCATTCTCTAAGTCTGCAGAGGAGGCAATCAAGGCTGTAGGCGGTAACGCAACAAAAATCTGATAATGAAAAAGTTTATTGAGACACTAAAGAACTGTTGGAAGGTGGAGGACCTGCGTCAGCGTCTCCTCATCACCATTCTTTTTGCGGCCATCTATCGTTTTGGCTCTTTCGTCGTACTTCCTGGTATTGACCCGAGTAAACTTGATCAGCTTCAGTCGCAGACAAGGGGCGGCTTGATGTCTCTCCTTGACATGTTCTCTGGTGGGGCATTCTCCAATGCATCTATCTTTGCATTGGGTATCATGCCTTATATCTCAGCTTCTATCGTTATGCAGCTGCTTGCTGTCGCTGTACCTTATTTCCAGAAGATGCAGCGTGAAGGAGAGAGCGGCCGTAAACGTATACAATGGTACACTCGGTGGCTGACGGTAGCCATTCTGGTCTTCCAGGCCCCGAGCTACCTGATCAACTTGAAGTTGCAGGCAAGTCAGGCTCTGGCAAGCGGCATCTCCTGGTCGGCGTTTATGGTACCTGCTACGATCATTCTGGCAGCTGGTAGTATGTTCATCCTTTGGTTGGGTGAGCGTATTACAGATAAAGGCGTGGGAAATGGTGTCTCATTGATCATTATGATCGGTATCATTGCCCGTCTGCCCCGCGCATTCGTGCAGGAGGTCGCTTCGCGCTTCTCTGCTATCTCCGGTGGCGGACTGGTGATGTTTATTATTGAGATCCTCATTCTCTATGCTGTGGTCTGCGCGTCGATTCTGCTCGTGCAGGGTACCCGTAAGGTTCCTGTACAGTATGCGAAGCGTCTCGTAGGCAATAAGCAGTATGGTGGTGCACGTCAGTACATCCCTCTGAAGCTTTTCGCTGCCAATGTGATGCCTATCATCTTTGCTCAGGCACTGATGTTCATTCCGTTGGCTATCGTCCAGTATCAGAGCAATGACGCAAGTTGGGTAGTGCGCAATCTTATGGATACGCACAGTCTGCTTTATAACTGCGTTTATGTGGTGCTGATCGTTGCTTTTACGTATTTCTATACGGCCATCACACTCAATCCGACACAGATGGCAGAGGACATGAAGCGAAACAACGGATTTATTCCCGGTGTTAAACCCGGACATGATACCGCCGAGTATATCGATACGATTATGACCCGTATTACATTGCCCGGTTCGTTGTTCATCGCATTCATCGCTGTAATGCCGTCACTCGCTCATCTGCTGAATGTTCAGGATCAGTTCTCGCAGTTCTTCGGCGGTACCTCATTGCTTATTACTGTCGGTGTTGTCATCGACACTTTGCAGCAGATTGAGAGTTACTTGCTGATGCGTCACTATGACGGTTTGCTCAACTCCGGGCATACACGTAATGCAGGAGCAGTCAGTGCATATTAAATATCTTTTGGATGAAGATATTCCTGAAAAGTGAAGATGAGATCGACCTGATGCGCCGGGCCAACCGCTTAGTCGGTGATACTCTGGCGGAATTGGGTAAGCATATAAAGCCTGGGATTTCAACCCTCCAACTGGATAAGATCGCAGAGGAGTTCATTCGCGATCACGGCGCAGAGCCGACGTTTAAGAACTTCCCGAATCCATTTGGTGGGCCTTTCCCAGGCTCAATCTGCACTTCTGTGAACAATGTTGTCGTGCATGGTATTCCTTCTGACAAGGTGATCTTGAAGGAAGGAGATATTATATCGATCGATTGCGGTACATTGCTCGATGGTTATAATGGTGACAGTTGCTATACATTTAAGGTAGGCGAAGTTGCTGAGGATGTGCAGAAATTGCTGGATGCAACAAAAAAGAGTCTTTACATGGCCATTGAACAGGCACGTCCCGGTAATCATTTGGGTGACATCGGTGCGACGGTTCAGGATTATTGTGAAGGGCTCGGTTACGGAGTGGTACGCGAGCTCACCGGTCATGGTATAGGTCGGGAGATGCATGAGGATCCCCCTGTACCCAACTACGGCAAGCATGGCAATGGTGTGATGCTGAAGGCAGGAATGTGTATCGCCATCGAGCCGATGATCACGATGGGTGATCGCAAGATATGGTTGCTTCCTGACAGATGGGGCATTATTACCCGTGACGGTAAGCCGGCTGCTCATTTCGAGCACACTATCGCAATCCGTAAAGACGGTGCGGAAATTTTATCATCATTTGAAGGAATAGAACATCAATAAGGTATTAAACAATCAGGTATGTCAAAACAATCAGCTATCGAACTGGACGGAACGGTTATTGAGAGTCTCTCGAATGCAATGTTCCGTGTAGAACTTGAGAATGGAGTGCAGATCATTGCCAACATTTCCGGCAAGATGCGTATGCACTACATTAAGATCCTTCCCGGCGATAAGGTGAAAGTGGCTATGAGCCCCTATGATCTGACAAAGGGTAGAATCGAGTTCAGATACAAATAAATCATTATCATACATATTTCATTTGCAATGAAGACAAGAGCATCTTTGAAGAAGCGTACTCCCGACTGTAAGATCGTACGTCGTAAAGGTCGTCTGTTCGTAATCAACAAGAAGAACCCTAAGTTCAAAATGCGCCAGGGTTAAGCGTTAAAGATATGTAAAAGATACTTGTAATATGGATTATTATGAGTATCTTTGCACGTTCTTAACGAAAAAAGGATTTTTAGTATTTTAATTCATTATTCAAACAACAAATGGCAATAAGAATTGTTGGAGTAGATTTGCCCCAGAATAAGCGTGGCGAAATCGCATTGACCTATATCTACGGTATAGGTCGAAGTAGTTCAGCAAAGATATTGGACAAAGCCGGCGTGAGCCGTGACCTGAAGGTCAGCGAGTGGACTGACGAGCAGGCAGCTAAGGTCCGTGAGATTATCGGCGCTGAGTTCAAGGTGGAGGGTGACCTCCGCTCAGAGATCCAGATGAACATCAAGCGTCTCATGGACATCGGATGCTATCGTGGAATCCGTCATCGTAATGGTCTTCCTGTTCGCGGTCAGAGTACGAAGAATAATGCTCGCACCCGTAAGGGTAAGAAGAAGACTGTTGCTAACAAGAAGAAGGCTACGAAGTAAAATTTGGTAGTAGATCGTCAGGCCTGCTTCAGTCGTGTGACTTTTTCTCCGGCTGAAAGGGACTTGAAACGTCGACTATTTTAAATTTCAAAAAGTTATGGCAAAAACAAAAGCAACATCTAAGAAAAGAAATGTGAAGGTGAATGCAATGGGCCAGCTCCATGTGCACAGTTCCTTCAACAATATTATCGTGTCTCTTGCCAATGATGAGGGTCAGGTGATCTCTTGGTCTTCTGCTGGTAAGATGGGTTTCCGCGGTTCTAAGAAGAATACTCCGTATGCTGCTCAGATGGCAGCTGAGGACTGCGCAAAGATCGCTTATGAGCTGGGTCTGCGCAAGGTGAAGGCTTACGTGAAGGGTCCCGGTAATGGCCGTGAGAGCGCCATCCGTGCCGTACACGGTGCAGGTATCGAGGTTACTGAGATTATCGACGTTACACCGCTGCCTCACAATGGCTGCCGTCCTCCGAAGCGTCGTCGCGTATAATCACATTGACATTGGATAATAAAAGTATAAAGTAAATTATGGCAAGATATATAGGTCCTAAATCAAGAATCTCACGCCGTTTTGGCGAGCCCATCTTCGGCGCTGATAAGGTACTGGCAAAGCGTAACTTCCCTCCGGGGCAGCATGGCAATGACCGCCGTCGCAAGCAGTCTGAGTATGGTTCTCAGCTTGCTGAGAAGCAGAAGGCTAAGTATACCTATGGTGTTCTTGAGCGTCAGTTCCGCAATCTCTTCGATAAGGCTGCCAAGAGCGATGGTATCACCGGTGAGGTGCTCCTTCAGTTGCTCGAGTCACGTCTGGACAATGTAGTGTACCGTTTGGGTATCGCTCCTACACGTGCCGCTGCTCGTCAGCTGGTTAACCACAGACACATCGTTGTTGACGGTGAGGTGGTTGGCATCGCTTCTTATAGCGTAAAGCCCGGTCAGACCGTTGGCGTACGTGAGAAAGCTAAGTCGCTTGAGGTTATCGAGAATGCCCTGGCCGGCTTCAACCACAGCAAGTATCCTTGGCTGGAGTGGGACGAGAACAGCAAGAGCGGTAAGTATCTGCACCGTCCTGACCGTGCTGACATTCCTGAGAACATCAAGGAGCAGTTAATCGTTGAGTTGTACTCTAAACAATAAATCATTTCACTAATGGCGATATTAGCATTTCAAAAACCTGATAAAGTTGTGATGTTGAAGGCTACGGACACTTTCGGTGTATTCGAATTTCGTCCTCTCGAGCCTGGCTTCGGTGTTACCATCGGTAATGCTCTGCGCCGCATCCTTCTTTCATCGCTGGAAGGTTTCGCCATCAACACCATTCGTATCTCTGGTGTTGAGCACGAGTTCTCTTCCGTTCCCGGTGTAAAGGAAGATGTCACCAACATCATTTTGAATCTCAAGCAAGTTCGATTCAAACAAGTAGTAGAAGAATTCGAGAACGAGAAAGTAAGTATCACCGTAGAGAATTCCACAGAATTTAAAGCTGGTGATATCGGTAAGTATCTGACTGGATTTGAAGTGTTAAACCCCGAATTGGTGATTTGTCATTTAGACTCCAAAGCATCTATGCAGATTGACCTGACCATCAACAAGGGCCGTGGTTACGTCCCCGCTGATGAGAACCGTCAGTTCTGCACAGAGCTGAATGTACTTCCTATCGATTCCATCTACACCCCTATCCGCAACGTGAAATACAGTGTAGAGCCCTATCGTGTTGAGCAGAAGACCGACTACGACAAGCTCGTCATTGAAGTCACAACGGACGGTTCCATCCACCCGAAGGATGCGCTGAAAGAGGCTGCGAAAATCCTCATCTATCACTTCATGCTCTTCTCTGATGGGAAGATCACACTGGAGAGTCCTGATCAGGATGACAACCAGAAGTTTGATTTTGATGAGGAGGTACTGCACATGCGTCAGCTGCTGAAGACGAAGTTGGTAGACATGAACCTCAGTGTTCGTGCTCTCAACTGTCTGAAGGCTGCCGATGTAGAGACCCTCGGTGATCTCGTACAGTACAACAAGACCGACCTCTTGAAGTTCCGTAACTTTGGTAAGAAATCGCTTTCTGAGCTTGATGATTTGCTCGAGAGTCTGAATCTGTCGTTTGGAACTGATATTTCAAAGTATAAACTGGACAAAGAGTAAGGCCATAAGGGCTAAGCTAACTCGTCCATAAGCATTAACAAAACAATGAGACATAATAAGAAATTCAACCATCTGGGCCGTACTGCATCTCACCGTTCAGCTATGCTCGCAAACATGGCTATCTCGCTGATCATGCACAAAAGAATCACTACGACCCTCGCAAAGGCCAAGGCTCTTAAGAAGTATGTAGAGCCGCTGATCACCCGCTGCAAGAGCGATACCACTACCGACCGTCGTGTTGTGTTCCGTTATCTGCAGAACAAGTACGCTGTGAAGGAACTTTTCAGTACTGTATCTGAGAAGGTAGGTGACCGTCCCGGTGGATACACTCGTATCATCAAGCTGGGTTCACGTCTGGGTGACGGTGCAGACATGGCTTTCATCGAGCTCGTTGACTTCGATGAGAACATGGCAAAGGCTCCCAAGGCTGAGAAGAAGACTCGTCGTAGCCGTCGCAGCAAGAAGGCTGAGACTCCTGCTACTGAGGCTGCTCAGGCAGAAGAGGCTCCCAAGGCTGAGGAGACCGCTACTGAGGCTCCCAAGGCTGAATAAGCTTGAATTTTCAAGTCCCTATATATTAAACGTCCGTGTCCGTAAGAACACGGACGTTTTCTGTTTTCAACAGGCTTTCTAATATAGGGACTTCCTATTTTGACCGGGGTAGAGACTGTTTGATCATTCTGGTTTGATATGTTTTGTCCATAATGATCGGGTAGTCTTTGAAGATGTCTTATAGTCGATATCACTCATATCACTCATTATAGAATTAGACGAATAAATCTACAGGCAACAACTTCCTTTGTGAGCTGATTATACAAATGAGGTCATCGCCTTTTTGGGATAAAGTTGTTAATCTTATATACTTGTTTATTAATATGAAAATCTTCTATTCTATTAACTGGGCGTTAGCAATCTTGCTGTCATTATGGCTGGGCGGGAACAAGACTTCTAATAAAGAGGCGGAGAAAGGTACTGTCGTTACAGAAAGCAGAGATTTTGTTAAAGGAGCGGATGTCAGTTGGGTGACTCAGATGGAGAGCCGAGGACATGTTTTTAAAGATTTAGCTGGGGAAAAACGTGAGTGTATGGCTTTGATGAAGGAGTATGGCCTCAATGCCATTCGTTTGCGTGTATGGGTTGATCCCGGGGAGCATGGTAACTGGTGCAATACAGAGGATTTGGTGGTGAAGGCCAAACGGGCATATAGTTTAGGTATGGATATCATGGTCGATTTCCATTATAGTGACTGGTGGGCCGACCCCGGTCAACAACATAAACCCGCCTCTTGGAAAGGATTGGGAATAGGTGAATTGAAAGAGGCTTTGGCAACGCATACTATTGATGTGCTGAACGCATTAAAGGTAGCCGGAATTACACCGAAATGGGTACAGGTGGGTAATGAAATTCGTCCAGGTATGTTGTGGGATGAGGATGCTTCGTTGAGTGGAGCTTCGTATAATATCCGTGCATGCGATGTTAAAGAGTCGAATACGACCTCGACTGAGATAAAATATAGGGCTAACTGGACCAATCTGACGGCTTTTGTTAATACCGGATATGATGCAGTAAAGTCGGTTTTTCCGCAGGCTATTGTTATTGTGCATTTGGATAACGGTTATGATAACGGACTTTATACTTGGTTTTTCGATGAGCTGAAAAAGAACGGTGGGAAATGGGATATGATAGGTATGTCACTTTATCCCTTTTGGGCTATACAGGAACATCCTGATTATATAGCAGACAAGATAATCACAGATTGTATTGACAATATTAAGAAAGTCGGTGCCCGTTACGGATGCGATGTGATGATAGTGGAAACAGGTATGGAGTGTGCCGATAAGTTAGGATGTCTGGCAAGCGATGATATATTACAACAGGGTAAGAAGCAATTGGCTCGTATTATAAGGGAATGTCGTCAGAATACAGAAGGCAGGTGTAAAGGCGTATTCTATTGGGAACCCGAGTGTAAGCCAAGTCAATATCGTTTGGGAGCCTTTACCGAGGATGGAAGACCGACTGTAATCATGGATGCATTTAGAGAATGATAAGAATAAATATGAACAGAGATTAAAATGACTTCATTTTGTACAATACAGGAGGGAGGGGTGCAGCTATAGCGTAATAGGGGGATAGAGGCCTTATTGATAAAGAGATTGGAAATTTGAGAAAACGATGCAGCTGATGTTATGAGGCATGAGTCTTTGATAAGTAATAGAAGATGGTGAGTATGGCTTACAATTGGCTCATTGTAGAAGGAAATTGCGGTAGTATATGCAAAGTTGGTTTATATAAGTTGTGTAAAAGGGCTGTATGGCTTATATTTCAGTATAGTCGGCTGTTGGTCATATTGAGATGATCTATCAGGCTTTTGCTGTGATTTATATTGTCTGCCTCTGATTCTGCTATTGCCGCCAGTATCATTAATTCATAAGGGTACGATATTGTTGATTTAGGGAAATCCCTACATCTTTTTAGGAAATCTATATTCTGTATCTTTCATTTTTTTCTCTATCTTTGTGCAGTTGATTAGGAAACGCTAGTTGCGTTTCGGACACTGGTAGGAATATTCTTAGTTTTAAGGAAAGGAGTGTTTTCTTTTGAAACGGATAATGGTTTTTGCTGCTGCGGCAACGGTGTTGCTGAGCAGTTGTGATACTTATACAGGAACGGGAGCCTATACAGGTGCAACCTTGGGCTCAATCCTTGGATCGGCTATCGGAGGTATCGCTGGCGGGCCGAGAGGCTCCGATTATGGCACGGTAGTCGGTATGGCTGTCGGTGCGGCTGTGGGAGGTTCTGTCGGTGCGCAGGCTGATGAGCGAGAGAATGCCAAACGGGCAAGGGTGGCCCACTACCATGCTGCAGCGAAGGCTCGTAGTGACAGCCGTTATTATGGAGAGGTCGCCAGTCGTGACCGTTATGATGAAGGTGGCAAGATGACCGATGATATGTATCTGTCTGGTGGTGAAGTCCCTGTGGCATCCAATGACCACTATGGCAGTGGCTTTGACAGTACGAACGGTGGTGACGACCGTATCCCTGACTTCACATCCGATACCGATGTCGATATGTATGATGATGGGCAGACATCGCACACCGGAGTGAGTAGGCATGTTGATGAGCTAAACAGCCTACCCAGGCTGGAGATTCGTGATGCCTATTTTGTCGATGCCAATCAGGATGGTGTACTGAAACGTGGTGAACGGGGTGAGATCATCTTTGAGGTGATCAACCGTGGAAATTCAACCGTTCATGACATTCTTCCTGAGGTGACGGAGACGGGAAGTGACGGCCATATCCACATCTCTCCATCCGTGCATGTGGATCAGATCCTTCCGGGGAAAGGGATCCGTTATACAGCGGTGGTCAAGGCTGATAAGGGATTGCGTGACGGCAATGTAAGGTTCTGCCTGAATGTGATGACCGGTCAGGAAACTGTGTCTACGATGGTAGAGCTTAGTGTGCCTACACGGCGATGATCGCGTCTGTATAGAAAAGGGGTGTGCTTTAAGTACGGCCTCCTTTTGATTCTGTTTAGAAAAGAGAGGAATATGGGAATGACGGACACGTGCGGGCTTCTCTTTTGACATTGGGATGTTTCAGTGGATCTTCCTTTATCCTTCCATGCTTTAAAATCTGAAGAGGGTAATGATCAGGGGCTTTATGATCTTTTTGGATATGAAAAACAGCCCTTTTTACGTGGCGCTTAGTCCATTGCAGAAAGAGCTGTCTTTGTTTTATATGCAGATCTTAATCGTGTAAGCCGGCATCGCGTTTCTTATGATATTCCTCTGTATCTGATGTGTAGATATTGGAGCGATGAACATATCCCCATTCACCATCCCGTGACACCTCATACCACCCATTCAGTAAGTCGTCCATTGTGTCGTAAATATTGGGGACGACAAAGACGCCTTTAGAATCAATCACTCCGAACTTCCCGTCCAGTTTTATGCGGCAAAATCCTTTTTCATTGAAGTTGTCGGCCCATTCGAAGCGTATGGGAACCATCACCACATTGGTAGTGGTGATAAATCCATATTTACCGTTCTTTTTCACTCGGGCAAGCCCGCTCGGCATAGAGAAGGGATATCCTTCGTCATATTGATAGTCTATGACCAGTTTGGGCTTTCTGCCTTCGCCCTTGATGTCCTCATAGATGACATATCCGTAGCTTGGAGGATTCGATCCGGGCTTTATCATCGGTTCCGGCAGGTATCTGCCATTTATCAGATTCTGTGCCTTTGCTGTGCAGACGAAGAATATCAGCAAGGCAAATAATATTAGTCGATGTTTCATATCTTATTAGTGTTTTAATGTTTCTTGCCATTCTTTTTCTGTCACAAAGATAATTTTAGCCAGGTGTGCTTGGGTTGTCCGTTTATGTAGTGAAAGGACAATGTAGATATTGATAGGTTCAAGAGTCTGGCCAGCCTTTATCACCTGTGGCGCCAGGTCGTTCTTAACGGTTGGATAGGTGTTGTAGCTTAGGGTATTACCAGCGTCGTCTATCAGCTTGATATAGACTCTGTAGTCATCACCTTTGTATTTCCCGACATTCAGGTTCTTCTTGGATGCAATGGTCAGTTGTATATGGCCTGTAGCATTCAAGCCATTTGGTGTCACTTCCGTAATAGTGGGTTTATTCACTATCTGAAAGAAGAACGAGTCGGGCAGTTCATAGTCAATGGGAGTCCCTGTTAGTTTCTTACTGAGTGCTGCCAGCTTCTCGTTAAACTCTGGTTTGAGAGTCTTCTCTTCTTTTAAGAGCTTCTCCAATTTATCGGCATCCTGGGCTCCGACAGCTGCTTGCATTTTGATGCTCAGTTCTTCGTTCTTGTCCTGGTATTCTTGGATCAGTGTCATTACGTCAGCAAATAATCCCTTTTTGGTGGTAGCATTATCACTTGACGGTGAGTTACTTTTACCACCTCCACACGATGTGATAATACATACTACGATAGTACCTATTATCGATAAAAAATATCTCTTATTCATAATTTAAAGATTAAAACGGTTAATAATTTATTTTCTTTCTCGCCGATTTAGTATTTGTGCATCAGCTACTCTTTTCTGGCTTTGCGTTTCATGAAGTTTACCATCCAGATCAGTACGCGACTGTATATCTATGGCGGGAGACATTACCTTGGATAGTGCATAGAATATGCCGACAACGAGTATAACGATCGTGAGTACTTGCACGATAAGTGTTATCAATGCCGTTATAAGAAGCATCAACGACATTAGCCCGCCGATTATCATTATAAGCGTGACAGCAGTAAATAGCATTCCGTATTTTTTTCCTATCGATTGAACATTGCGTGTCATGGCCCATCCTGTACCTGCGATTAGGGACAAACAGATAATGATATAAAAAATGGTATCTTTCATTCCTTGCCCCATACCAAATAGATCGAGGATGATATATAGGAAGATGGTAGCAGGGACGATGATAATAAGCGATATGAAGGATCCTTTAATGGAGAGCTCTTTTTGAAAGTATTGTCCTACGAAAATTTTATAAACGAATACTTGTGCAAGCTGGATACCTACAAAGATGATCAGGGGAATTACTCTTACTAATTTCCCGAAAAAGCTGTAGTCGCTTGAAGTGCACCACCATATACTACTGCCACCCATAATGGAATAGATAATCAGTCCTAAAGCCGTACCGGTAAGAGCAAGAAGGGTAACAAGCCGGACAGATTCTTTCGAGATGGTCTTTTTACGCATATTTAGCAATGCGATGATTCCTGCAGCTGTAACAAGACCAAAAACAATCCAATAAGGGATTGTCGAGTTTGATAGGAAATCTTTCATGTTTTTTCAGAGTTGGAGAATTCAATTTGTTAACGTAATCGAATCCTAATAGGTTAGCAATAAATTAAAATTCTCGCAGAGGGGAAACGAACAAGATCCTTCCCATTTTTGTACCATTAATTTATGGATGAATGGAAAAAGCTTCTTGCAGGTTTCGCAGAAGTCCATTTATTCCCAATATGTCGCCAAATTAGTCCGGTCTAGTTGTCTTTGCGATAATTGAAATATCAGGACTTACAAGAATAGAAAGAAAATCTGATTTCTTTGCAATCTCTTGATTTCGTCAATCTCTTTAATGGTTTGCCGTTGTGTAGTTTTAGGTTTTTAGGTTGTGATGTGTCGATGGCTTCCAAAATCGGTGGGGTGGCATCTTTCCCCGAAAGTTTTCGGGGCCATGCTATGTGGTAGTTATTCTCTTTTACGGTTATTTCCCGTATGTTTTTTGTGGTTCTTTTTCTTGTCGTTGCTCTTCTTAGCCAATCGTGGCTTTACATATTCTGTAGGCGATGTCTGAAATTCGAACTCCGGCAGATTGATTTCCGGTCCATCTATCTTGAATGGTGGCCGTATGTTATCTATTTTTTCAATTTCCACGAGTGCGATGCCTTGTGAGAGCATACCGAGCTCGCGTGCGGCTCCATAGCTGAGGTCGATGATGCGTCCGCGGCTGTGCGGCCCGCGGTCAGTGACTCTGACGATCACTTCCTTACCATTGCGCAGGTTCTTTACGCGGAGAAGTGTACCGAAGGGCAGTGTACGATGGGCACAGGTCATGCTGTCATGATGCACACGCTCACCGTTGGCAGTACGTGCTCCTGTCGCCCGTTTAGAGTAATAAGAAGCCTTACCCCTGTGGGTTTGTGCGACCACAGAGGTAAGACTTAGAAGTGTGATTATAGTGAATAATACTTTTCTTAGTACAGTCATATTTTAATTTATACGATGCCTTGCGCCATCATAGCGTTGGCCACCTTCATGAATCCGGCAACATTGGCACCTTTCACATAGTCGATGTATCCGTCGGGTTGCTTGCCGTATCTCAGGCACTGCTCATGTATAGAGTGCATGATGTAATGAAGCTTCTCGTCTACCTCCTTGGCCGACCAGTGCAGGCGTATGGAGTTCTGTGTCATTTCCAGTCCCGATGTGGCGACGCCGCCGGCATTGACAGCCTTACCAGGTGCGAAGAGCTGGTGTGCATTGACAAATTTCTCCACTGCCTCTGCCGTGCAACCCATGTTGCTGACCTCTGCCACGCAGAGCGGCTTGTTGGCCAGTATCTTGTCTGCATCCTCTCCGTTGAGCTCGTTCTGGGTAGCGCAGGTGAGATAGATGTCGGCTTTCTGTTCCCATGGTTTCTTGGCCGGGAAGAATTTCGATCCGGGGAATTCCTCCTCGTAGGGTTGGCATACGTCGTTACCGCTGGCGCGGAGCTCAAGCATGTAGTCGATCTTCTCGCCACTGATGCCTTCGGGATCGTAGATGTATCCGTCGGGTCCGCTGATGGTGATCACCTTCGCACCGAGCTGGGTTGCTTTTTGTGCCGCGCCCCATGCCACATTGCCGAAGCCGGAGAGGGCAACTGTCTTGCCTTCGATATCGAGCCCCTTTGTCTCCATCATCTGATGGACGAAATAGAGTGCGCCGTATCCTGTAGCCTCCGGACGCAGTATAGATCCGCCCCATTCCATGCCTTTGCCCGTGAGGACACCCTGGAACTGGTGGGTGAGCTTCTTATACTCTCCGAAGAGGTAGCCGATCTCACGGCCGCCTACGCCGATGTCACCGGCTGGCACGTCCTCATCGGGTCCGATATATCTGTAAAGCTCTTGCATGAAGGCTTGGCAGAAACGCATCACCTCAGCGTCAGAACGTCCGCGGATGGAGAAGTCGGCACCGCCCTTAGCACCGCCCATCGGCAGTGTGGTGAGCGCATTCTTGAAGGTCTGCTCGAAGCCGAGGAATTTCATGATACTTAGGTTGACAGAAGGATGGAAACGCAAACCGCCCTTGTAGGGACCAATGGCGCTGTTGAACTGTACGCGGTAACCCGTGTTGACATGCACTTCACCTTTGTCGTCGACCCAGGGCACACGGAACATGTGGACGCGCTCGGGTTCTACGAGACGCTCAATAATACGGGCTTTCTCGAATTCGGGATGTTGGTTGTACACATCCTTGATCGAAATGAGCACTTCTTTCACTGCCTGAAGGAACTCAGGCTCGTCTGAGTGTTTCCACATCAGACCTTCCATAATCTTGTCTACTTCCATAGTCAGATTGTTTTCGTATCGTCGCCGGCCCTGCCCGGCAGGGCCGGTATCGGACGGTTACTTGATTGGTTAACTTGGTTAGGATCCTTGCCGCCGACTTCATTAGGGAACAGGGCGGCGGAGGCTTTTCATTGTGTCATTGTGACAATGCAAATATAGGTCTTATATCCGTAAGCACCAAATAAAAGAGAGGATTATTTTAGTCTTTAACTTACATTTTGTTTTTCCTGTCTGAGAGTGTGTACTCTTTGGATGACGTGTACGGCTTTCCGTGAAAACAGTGCTTCTTTGGGGTGAAAGTCTCTCGGACTTCTTCTTCTGTTTGGTATGAAAGGAGGTGATTCAGAGGGTATCAGGTAATAAATTGAAAGGGTATGACGGAGTGATGGTTTTTATTGGTATCTGTCAGGGCAGAATGTGCAGATCACTGCTTGTAGTCCTGTATCCGATGCTGTATTATCGGTTATGGGCGTGCCATAGCTTTTGTGGGAAACAATGATAATTTAAGGTGATATTGTCTTCTGTGGCCGTTGCGTTGGAAAATAATGTGTAAATTTGCAATCACATTTCTTTTATAATATCAAAATACGACAAAACATGGAAAAGTTCAGAATAGCGATATTGGGTGCGGGACACATCGCGGCGACGATGGCCGCCACCGTTCGGCAGATGGAGGGAGCAGAGATCTATGCGGTGGCTTCCCGCAGTCTGGAGCGTGCAGAGGCTTTTGCCCGTCAGTTTGGCATAGCGCGGGCTTATGGCAGTTATGAGGAGATGTTGTCCGATCCGAAGGTCGAGCTCGTCTATGTGGCTACGCCTCATTCCCATCATGCTGAGCATGCGCGTATGTGCATCCTGCATGGTAAACCAGCCTTGGTAGAAAAGGCGTTCACGGCCAATGCCCGTCAGGCTGAGGAAGTGTTGCAGTTGGCGGCTGAGCGTCATGTGTTGGTTACGGAGGCGATCTGGACGCGCTACATGCCGTTCTCTAAGACGATCGTAGAGTTGGCTAATAGTGGCATCATCGGACGTCCGATGAAATTGTCGGCCCATCTTAGTTATCCGATGGCGGACAAGGAGCGCATCGTCCGTCCCGAACTAGCCGGGGGTGCACTGCTTGATATTGGGGTCTATTGCATCAATTTTGCCGTTATGGCTTTCGGCGATGACATTAAGCGTATCTCTTCTTTGGCAGTGAAGTCGGACACGGGTGTGGATATGCAGGACAATATCGTCTTTGTCTATGACGACGGGCGCATCGCGACGATGGAAAGCAGTGCGTTCACGGCCGACGACCGTCAGGGAATTATCTGTGGCGACAAAGGTTATCTCATTGTTGACAATATCAATAATCCGACACGTGTCGATGTGTACGATCCCGGTCATACGCTCGTGAAGACAGTTACTTGTCCGCCCACCATCACAGGCTATGAATTTGAAGTACAGGCGTGTATTGATGCAGTCCGTGCCGGACGTCTCGAGTGCCCTGACATGCCTCATGCCGAGACGCTGCGTATCATGAGGTTGATGGACGGGCTTCGTGAGGAGTGGGGTGTCCGTTATCCGTTTGAGTGATGGGACAGAGCGGTAGCGTCTTTCGGTGTTGCCGTTACTGGTATCATTAAATCTTTTTAGCCTTCAGCCCATAGTACATCCTTGGACGGCGGTTTTCGCTCTCTGGGATGAAGTGGGCTGAGTAGGCATAGATATTGTCTTCTGTTACCTCTTCGGCGCTGTCAGAGCAGCGGCTTTTTGCTTCTATCTTGAAGAGTCCGAGTCCATCGAGCTGCACGGTAGAACCGTCGCGGAGATGCTCAGTCATAATGTGTGAGAGCGCTTCGAGCACGGCTTTCACATTAGTCTGGTCGATGGCGCAACGTTGGTTGATCTCGTCAGCCAGTTGCTCTGTCGTAATTTTCTGTGTGTGGACAATTCGGGCCACGTAGCGCCCCTTGCCGTTCAGCCGGTTCGACTTCACGGCCTTAAAAGTCATAGTCATACTCTGAATGTTTACATAAGTCAGTTCAAACCTGAATTTACAGTTATGCAAAGATAGGAAAAATACGTGAGAATCACAAGTGGTCTACCTTCCTGCGATCATCTTAAAAACTGTGGATTAAAATAGAAGGTCAATATCTTAGAGAGTAAGAGTTATTATATAAATATTCAGAGCTATTATAGCCTATTTTGAGTTGTTTCCCGTCAGAGGGTAAGATCAGTATGGGAATATCCGTGATATAAGATTTTTGCGGGTCAAAGCGATGGCTGTGTTCATGGAAATCACTATATTTGCAGAAGATTAAAACCTAAACGAAACAATGGACAGCAAGATACCCCAGGAGTGGACGAAGTTCATCCTGAAGGATGTGACGTTTCAGAATCTGATGATGCGCCGCATCTACAACGTGCTTATAGTGGCCAACCCCTACGATGCTTTCATGCTTGAGGAGGACGGGCGTGTGGATGAGAAGATCTATAACGAATATGTAGAGCTTGGCCTGCGCTATCCGCCGGTGTTCACCCAGGTGTCGACAACGGAGGAAGCCTCTCATGTATTGCAACAGTTTGAGGTCGATCTGGTGATCTGCATGCCGGGTACAGCCGACAACGATGCTTTCTCGGTGGCCCGTGCGGTGAAGGAGAAGTTTCCCGATGTGCCCTGTGTGGTTCTCACCCCGTTCAGCCACGGCATCACGCGGCGCATGCAGAACGAGGACCTGAGTATGTTCGACTATGTGTTTTGCTGGCTGGGCAACACCAATCTTATAGTGTCGATCATCAAGCTGATCGAGGACAAGATGAATCTGCGTCACGATGTGCTTGAAGCCGGTGCGCAGATGATCCTGTTGGTGGAGGACTCGATCCGCTTCTACTCTAGCATCTTGCCTAATCTCTATAACTATATTCTCGCGCAGACGCGCAATCTTGTTACTGAGGCTCTCAACCGCCATGAGGCGACGATGCGTATGCGTGGCCGGCCGAAAGTGGTGCTTGCCCGCAGCTATGATGAGGCTTATGAGATCTACGAGAAATACAAGGACAACTGTCAGGGCGTCATCTCCGATGTGCGGTTCCCTTTGCATCGTCTGGAGAAGGGTGCCTCGCCTTTGGAGGAGCAGAAGGACAGTGAGGCGGGCTTCAAACTTCTGGAGAAGATCAGAGAAGAGGACGAATACCTGCCGCTGATCATGGAAAGTTCGGAGACCGACTGTCGGGAGCGTGCCGAGCGTGAAGGCTTCCTTTTTGTGGACAAGAACTCCAAGAAGCTCAGCGTCGACCTCCGCCACATGCTCGAGGAGCACATGGGTTTCGGCGACTTCATCTTCCGTGATCCTAAGACGCATGCTGAGGTGTGCCGTGTGCGGACATTGAAGGAGCTGCAGGATAATATTTTCAAGATCCCGCGCGACTCCATGCTCTATCATGTCTCGCGCAACCACGTGAGCCGTTGGCTCTGTGCACGTGCCATCTTCCCGGTGAGCAACTTCCTCAAGCATGTCACATGGCACAAGCTGCAGGATGTCGATGCTCACCGGCAGATCATCTTCGATGCTATCGTGCAATATCGCTATATGAAGAACACCGGAGTCGTGGCTGTCTTCGATCGCGGCAAGTTTGACAAGTATGCCCATTTCGCGCGTATCGGAGATGGCTCGTTGGGTGGAAAGGGCAGAGGCCTGGCATTTCTCGACCGTGTCATCAAGATGCATCCGGAGCTTAACCAGTTTGAGGGTGTGAAGGTACAGATCCCCCGCACGGTGGTGCTTTGTACTGACGTGTTCGACCGTTTCATGGAACAGAACAATCTCTATCAGATCGCCCTGAGCGATGCTCCTGACGAGGAAATCCTTCACCACTTCCTCCGCGGTCAGTTGCCCGACAGCTATATCGCCGACTTCTTCACCCTTTTCGATGCCATACCCGGTCCGATCGCCATCCGTTCTTCATCATTGTTGGAGGATGCCCATTACCAGCCCTTTGCCGGTATCTACTCCACATATATGATACCTCATCTCGACGATAAATATAAGATGCTCGACATGCTCGCCGCAGCCATCAAGAGTGTCTATGCCTCCGTGTACTACAAAGACTCGAAAGCCTATATGCAGGCCACCAGTAACATCATCGACCAGGAAAAGATGGCTGTCATCCTGCAGGAGGTGGTGGGTTGTCAGCATGGCGACCGCTTCTATCCCAATATCTCCGGTGTGCTTCGCTCCATCAACTATTATCCCATTGGTCATGAGACGGCGGAGGAGGGCATTGCCTCGCTGGCACTCGGACTCGGCAAGTATATCGTTGACGGTGGCCAGACCTTGCGTGTATCACCCTACCATCCCGACCAGGTACTTCAAACCTCAGAGATGGAAATTGCCTTACGACAGACGCAGACCAGCTTCTATGCTCTCGATCTGAAAGATGTAGGCACCGATTTCAAGGTAGATGATGGCTTCAATATATTGAGGGTGAAGGTGAAGGAGGCGGTGGCAGACGGTACGTTGCAGTATCTCGCTTCCACCTACGATCCTTACGACCAGATGATCCGCGACGGTATCTATGATGGCGGACGCAAGGTGATCACATTCTGTGGCGTGTTGCAGCAGAATGTTTTCCCGTTGCCCGAGCTCATGCAGATGTCGATGAAGCTGGGCGCTGACGCCATGCGCCGCCCGGTAGAGATCGAGTTTGCCTGCAATGTGAATGCCGACCGTACGGGTGAGTTCTATCTTCTTCAGGTGCGGCCCATCGTCGATTCTACACAGAAACTCGACGAGGATGTGGCAGCCATCCCAGATAGCCGGTGTCTGATTCGTTCACATACGTCGCTCGGACATGGTATCTCCGAGGAGCTCTCCGATGTGGTCTATGTGAAATATGATGATCAGTTCTCTGCTGCGAACAACCATTATGTGGCCGATGATATAGAGAAGATTAACCGTCAGTTCCTGAGTGATGGGAGGAACTACATTCTTATCGGTCCGGGCCGGTGGGGTTCAAGTGACCCGTGGCTCGGTGTGCCTGTGAAGTGGCCGGCCATCTCCGCCGCGCGGCTCATTGTGGAGGTGGCACTGAAGAACTATCGTGTCGATCCTTCACAGGGCACGCATTTCTTTCAGAACCTCACTTCGTTTCAGGTGGGCTATTTCACAGTAGACCTGAATCATCCTGGTGAGGGCGGTCTTCTCCGTAAGGATCTGCTCGATGCCATGCCGGCTGTTGAGGAGACGCAATATGTGCGTCATGTGCGCTTTGACCATCCGTTGAGGCTGATGATGGACGGCAAAAAACAAGAAGGCGTGCTGCTGCTGTAAAAGCCCGGGCAAGTCTGAGATAGGGGTCTGCTCCATAGAATTTTCGGGGCAGGGACAGGACGAGGCTGGATGTGACGGATAGGCTGACGCCAGGACGGTACAGACCGACAGAAGTCAACTCCCCGCTTAAAATCTTTGGACGGGACGTTTTTTATTGCTACATTTGCATCGTCAAAAACGAAAAAACATACAATTTATGAGTCAGAACAGACCAACCATTACGTCCCGCCAATATTTTATTCCCTTCATACTGGTGACCTCACTCTTCTTCCTGTGGGGGTTTGCCCGTGCAATTCTCGATGTGCTGAACAAGCACTTTCAGAATGCGCTCAACATCAGCATCTCCCAGTCGTCGCTCATTCAGGTGACGACCTATCTGGGCTATTTCCTGATGGCCATTCCTGCCGGATGGTTCATCAACCGCCGGGGCTACCGTCTTGGTGTTGTGTTTGGTCTGATGCTCTTTGGTTGCGGAGCGTTGCTGTTTATTCCCGGTGCGGAGGCCGGCACGTTTTATGCCTATTTGGGCGCATTGTTCATCATCGGTTGCGGACTGGTGTTCCTGGAGACAGCAGCCAATCCTTATGTGACGGAGTTGGGCGATCCCCGGACAGGTACGAGCCGGCTCAATTTATCGCAGTCGTTTAATGGACTCGGCTCGCTGAGTGCTACCTTTATTATAGGTCAGTTCCTTTTTACGGGCGATAAGGTAGGTGATAAGGTTGTTGTGCCTTACACGGTGCTGGGTATTCTCGTGTTGCTCATTGCCGTGGTGTTCTCGCGTGTCGATTTGCCGGAGATCAAGCATCAGGTCACGGAGGAGGATCAGGAGAAGGGCACGCGCATCCTCAAGCTTTTCCGTCATCATCCGATGTTCGTCTTCGGACTGTTCACCCTTTTGGCCTATGAGGTGAGTGAGATCTCCATCAACAGCTATTTCATCAATTTCACGACCGGACAGGGTTGGATGTCTGACAATACCGCATCGATAGTCCTTACGGTGGCGCTGGCTTTCTTCATGGTGGGCCGTTTCATCGGGTCATGGATTATGCGTCGGGTGAGGGCGGAGGCAATGCTCGTCGTCTGTGCTACTTGCTCCGTAGTGTGCATCGGTATAGTGCTGCTCAATCTTGGACGCATCTCTATGGTAGCTCTGATCTGTAACTATCTTTTTGAGGCTATCATGTTCCCGACGATCTTTTCGCTCTCACTCCGTGGACTGGGCAATCTGACAAAGAGCGCTTCCTCGTTGCTGATGATGACGCCGATTGGTGGCTGCGGCTTTCTGCTGATGGGACTCATAGCCGATTCGACGGGCAATCTCGTTCTTCCGTTTGTCATTCCTTTCATCGGCTTTTTCATCATTCTGCTCTTCGCTTCCGAGCTGACACGCAAGAGCAAGACATCTGCTATTATGCTTTAGTTCATTTATATAGGATTCCTTTCGAGATCCATTAGCTCACCATAATAGGATTCGGGTCCAGTCACATTTGTGGATGGATCTGGATCCGTTTTTATGCACCGGCATCTCATTTTACAAAAGAGGTGAGGGGAGTATGTCATACAGACTGTTATTTTGATATTCTCACAAATGGATGCAAGGTAGGATGTCTGTAATTACCAGCGAATCAATTTTATATGACTGACAGTTGAGGGACATCATGCAAAAACGAGATTAATATGGCATTTTATTGGCTTGTCCGACATTTTGCTTTCTCTTACCAATCATTCCGCCTGTCATTTTTTATGGTTGTCCGATAGTAGCTTGCTATGTCTTCGACACATATGGAGGATGGGGGTACTCTGCAATGGTACGACCCCCCTTAAGCGTCTAATGATCGGTTGGAATTAAAAGACTTTACGGTAGGGACTGTCGTAAAAAGGCTAAAACTTT
>HF988531.1 GCA_000431975.1 Prevotella sp. CAG:924
CTGTTATTGATTTATGTCAAGAGAAGTTAAGGAATACACATTATTTTATGTAATTGAATAAATTCCTCTACAACGTACTGTTTTTGTATGAGAGAACTCTGAAATAGAAAAGAAATCCCTCTCATGTTCTCCTTAGCCTTCTAAAATATCTCCAAACAGAACGATGGAAAGAAAGAACTTGTTTGTATACCTTTCTCTCGTCCCCCCACTAACTACAACAACCGTTTTTTAACGACAGCTGGATTACCTGCCGCCATCGTATCGTCAGGAATATCCCGTATGACGACACTACCAGCTCCTATAATGCAACGACTTCCTATAGTAACTCCCGGACAAACGATCACTCCTGCCCCCAACCAAGTATCATCTCCTATTGTAATGGCATGACAACTTTCTTGTGGCAGACGTCGTTCCATAAATTTTTTTGGATGCTGTGGCGTAACGATCTGACAACCCGGACCAATCAATACATGATTGCCCAATACGATATGGCCTCCATCGAGAAACGTACAATTATAATTTATAAAACAATTCTCTCCCAATGTGATACAACTGCCATGATCACAATAAAAAGGCGGGCATATACACGCCGATGCGGGTGCAGAAGGAATCAGATCATTCAGCGTCGCTCTATATTCAGGCGAAAAAAGTGTGAGCTGATTAAATTTCTGCAATACGATCTTTGCATGAGTCAGACTCTGCTGTACTTCCGGATCCTCTATATTATAGAGTTCACCCGACTGCATTTTATCCATTTCTGTCTTCATGTGCGCAAATATACATAAAATCGACACGGTTTATATTTAAGATCGATATAAAAAAGTTAAAGATATGTAACGGGAACAACTTTCTTAAAGTTTTCTCGTCTAATGAATAACATACGTGTGATTGTCGAAACTACCAAAAGACAAATGGTCCACAAATGCGGACGTCCACACTACTTGTATAACTAATGAATCATTAATAACAAAACTAATAAGCAATGAAAAAACAAGGACTTATTGTAATGCTGATGGCAGCCGCTTTGGTTACCACCGGTTGCGCCAGCAAGAAAGAACTGGAGAATTGTCAGAACGAAAATAGGGAACTGACAACTAACTATCAAAGTGCAAAAGAAGAGCTCGCCGCTTCAAAAGCACGCGTCAGCTCACTTGAGGATCAACTGGCTCAGCAGAAGAAAGATTATGCAGCCCTGCAGCAGAGTCTCAACCAAAGTCTCGCCAATACGAGCAGCAACAATATAAACATCTCCAAGCTTGTCGATCAGATCAACGAGTCAAACCAGTACATCCGTCACCTCGTTGAGGTAAAAAGCAAGAGTGACTCTCTGAATATGGTGCTTACCAATAACCTCACCCGTTCACTTTCCAAGGAGGAGATGAAAGAAGTAGACGTACAGGTGCTCAAAGGCGTTGTCTACATCTCTCTCGCCGACAACATGCTCTACAAGAGCGGTTCATACGAGATTAACGACCGTGCAGAAGAGACGTTGTCTAAGATCGCCAAGATCATCACCGACTACAAAGACTACGATGTCCTCATTGAAGGTAACACCGACAACGTGCCTATCAACACTGCCGCCGCATCAATGAAGAACATCCGCAACAACTGGGATCTCTCTTGTCTGCGCGCATCCAGTGTAGTACAGTATCTGCAGGACCACTTCGGCGTATCTCCCAAGCGTCTGACAGCCGGTGGCCGCGGTGAGTACAATCCTCTCGTAAGCAACGACACCGAGCTGGGACGTCAGCGTAACCGTCGTACGCAGATCATCATCACTCCCAAGCTTGATCAGTTTATGGATCTGATCGATAAGGCTCCGGAGGATGCTGCCAACTAATAAAAGCAATTAAGAAAATTTGATTTTTTGGAAAAGAGGGAATGCCAAACAACCCTCTTCACAGTGAAAGGCTGCTGTATGGTATCACTTCTATCAGAAGTTACCATACAGTGGTCTTTTATTTTTGATAGAATAGTCCCTCGTTTCGCCTTGCATCCTACGACATCTTTAATATGGGCAACGGCTCACCCGATAAATATAGGGGAGATATGC
>HF988532.1 GCA_000431975.1 Prevotella sp. CAG:924
AGCTAAACAATCCCCCATATTTATCGGGTGAGCCGGAATATAGGTGACTTGTCTCTTGCAGCTGGGTGCATTTGCCTTTGCAGCAGGCAGTCGCATTCATGTTTTACGTTATCCAGATTTCATGAAACTCGTGTCAGCGTGTTGATAAGATGTAGAAATATGCCGACTGTTTGAAATAAAAAAACAAGGGGAGGAACCATAGTGGCTCTTCCCCTTGTTATGTTTAAAGATTCGCTTAGAGCTTATGCCTCAGCAGGAGCTTCCTCTGTAGCACCGGCCTCTTCAGCGGCCTTGGCAGCCTCGGCCTCAGCCTTAGCGGCAGCTGCAGCAGCCTTCTTGTCGGCCACCTTCTTAGCGATAGCCTCGTTCACCTTCTTCTCGGCGTCGAGAGCCTTGGCAGCAGCCTCTTTGCGACTCTTGCTCTGTGCGTCCTTAGCAGCAGTGAGCTTCTGATCCTTCTCAGCCTTCCATGCGTCGAACTTCTTCTGGCATGTAGCCTCGTCGAAGGCACCCTTCTTCACACCGCCTTTGAGGTGCTTCATCATGTACACGCCCTCACCCTTCAGGATGTTGCGTACAGTGTCGGTGGGCTGTGCACCTGTCTCTACCCAGTAGAGTGCACGCTCGAAATTCAAATCTACGGTAGCAGGATTGGTGTTAGGATTGAATGTACCAATCTTCTCAGTAAATTTACCATCACGTGGTGCTCTCACGTCAGCAATCACAATGCGATACACGGGATATGCCTTGTGACCGCCGCGCTGTAATCTGATTCTTGTTGCCATTGAATTTAAATATTATTTGAGGTTTGAATTAATGCTGCCAACTCGTGACAGCGGGTGCAAAGTTACTACTTTTTTATTGAATAACAGAAAGATAGCCTGTCTTAATGCTCCTCTATTAACACTTTTAACAGATTATTTGATTCTGATAATGTTGAGTGAGCTGCCGGGGAGTGCCACTTCGACACTGTTTCCGGAGGGGCTGAGAGTCTGCTGGGTGGGGTAGACTTTTGTAGGATCTTCGAGGCTGTTCTCGTCGGTTCCTTTCGCACTGGCCAGACGGATGACAGTGGCTGCGGTGGCTGTCTTACCGTTCAGATTGATCTTTGCCGTCGTATTCATACCGGTGGTGTTGACCACTTTCACGATCACCTCACCAGTATTCTCATCCATGGTGGCATTAGAGAACAGGCCGGCGAAGGTTGTCGGTTTCAGCTGGACAGCGAAGAGTTGCTTGCCGTCAAGGCTGGCATAGACGGAGTCGCCTTTCACATGTACGCTGACGTCATACCATTTGCCATCCTCTACGTGTCCGGCAGCTGTGGCCACCTGTGCCTTGCTGCCATTGATGATCTGCTCGATGGCGTTCTGTGTGTTGCCCCAGCCGCCGATGTTGAGCCAGCAGTAGTTGTCGGGGTCTACATAGTTGAACACAACAAGGAATCCTTCGGCACCTTTGTCTTTGCGGGCCCGAACGTTGTAGGTGTATTCATTGCCTTTGATCAGGGTCGGTTCCATCTTCATAGCGCCTTCTGTGTCAGAGGTTTGGCTGCTTACGCCGTTGCTTTCCTTCCATTCTCCGCGCTGTTGGTCTTTTGTGGCGGGATCGGCTGTCGTGGTAATGTTGCCACCATGGATCTGCTGCTGGGTGAAGGAGGCTTGCGTGCCCCATGTGCCCACGCCCACCTTACAGATCTCAGGCTTCACGGCCTGCTGTGCGGTTATGTCACTGTAGGAGTTGTGCAGTGTCGTTGGCAGTACGCGTGTGCCGATATTGTCGGCCATCACCTTCTGCACATAATAGGAAGGAGTGCCGAACGCCGATGTGCCGTCAAACTGGATCATGTCGGGACGCCATTTCAAGTCGTTGACATTGGCAAAGATCGGTGCGTAGCTGGCCATCTTCACCACATCGCTGTTGCGTTCCATGCCCATCATGTATACGGCCTCACCGAGAGCGGCATTGAGTGATCCGTGATTACCATAACCTTGTGTGACGGCATACTCGCCGACATAGATCTTATGGCCGTCGCGGCTGTAGGTGTCGTATTTGTTGAAGTTGTCGGCAAACCAGGCCGGTGAACGGTAATAATGTTCGTCGACAAGCTCTACGCTCTCTTTCGAGTCCCATGTGGGGTCGTCGGTGCCCCAGGCGGCCACGTTGCCGATGATGTGCATATTGGGATATTTGGCGAGCACGGCATCTTTGAACATCTTGAAGCGCTCGTAATAGTGGTCAGACTGCTGTGTCGGATCGGGCTGGTTGTTCTCATTGCCGATCTCCAGATATTCAATGTTATAAGGTTCGGGGTGTCCGTTCTTGGCACGCAGTGCTCCATATTTTGAGGTGATGGGCCCGTTGGCATATTCGAGGGCGTTCATCGTCTCGTCGATCCAGGGCTGGATGGAATCGAGAGGAGTCATTCCACCATGCCAGATACCTACATTGACCACGTAGAGAGGTTTGGCTCCGAGATCTTCGGCTAGTTGCAGATATTCGTCGAAGCCGATGCCGTCGCTGGTGCGGTAGCCCCAGTTGACATTCTTATGGCCTGGCCGCTGCTCTATCGGACCGATGGTACGCTCCCATCGGAAAGCGTTGTCGGGCGACTCTTGACCTTCAACAAAACATCCACCGGGGAAACGCAGGAACTTGGGATGCAGGTCTTTAAGCATGCTTGCAAGATCGGGGCGCAGGCCGTTGGCATGGTTGTTGAAGGTAGGCGGCATGAGACTGACCACATCGAGGGTTATCTGTCCCTTGCCAAGGGTGGTGAGCTGCAGGCGTGCATTGCCATCGGTGGCGTTGGCAGTCAGCGTAGCTGCATAGCGTTGCCATTTGCCGGTAAGCTTTCCGTCGATAGTAGCTTCTGCGTAGATCTTCTTACCGGAAGCATCCGTGAGCCGGGCTGTCAGAGGTTTGTTGAGCTTGCCCTTGGCCCAGAATGAAAGGCGGTAGGTACGTCCTTGTACGCTGCTGATGCCCCAGAAGCCTTCGTTGGATATGCCGGCCGGCTCTGCAGACTTGCCAGGGAATGTGAGCTGAAGGGCATGTTGCTGTGCCGCATTG
>HF988533.1 GCA_000431975.1 Prevotella sp. CAG:924
AGAAAGTTTTACCGGACAGCAATATAAAATAAACATCAATAATATAAACTGAAAATTCATATTCTTAAATAATTCGTTGTCATAAACTCTTATCGATATCTCTAAATATCATGTTCATTCCCATGGAATATCTATGGAATATCTATGTTCTGAATGCTTGCTCTATTTGAAATTTTATAAGCTGCTGATGCGATACCATAATAGGTCATGGTACAAGTAATCAGTATCAAAAGCATTGCCCGGTATTAATGTGATGAATGCTAATAATAGTATAAGCAATTTCTGTAATCTATCGTTTAAGATATATCGATACCATCACTTCTCTCCCTCTCAGATAACGTGTGGAGGAGAACGAGACCAGGTCGCCATAGGTGGTGTAGCTGTATGTCTTCGTGTTCAGGAGGTTGGTGGCGGAAAGCTCTATGTCAACTACCTTAGAGAGGGTCCAGGTCAGCTTGGCATCAAGGAAGCTGAAATCCTTCTTGCTGCCATTATACTCCTGATTGTGGTAATAGTCAAGCCCACATTCCAACATGAGCTGTTGAATTGGTGTCAGAGTCATGTTGAATTTATGAATTGCGTTTCTGATATGCCTGTTGGAACTCCCGTTGATGTTCATTGATGACACAGAAAACATACCCTCGTATTGCAGAAACAGAAGTGTTGAGACATTACCGTTAACTCTTCCACCAAAACGGTATGCGGACTGTCTCATAAGCGTGGGCAGATTGTCCGACAGCATCATCGTCCTGACATGCCTGTAAGAGCCTGTAAATGATATGCCGCCACGCATAAAGTCAAGGGTCTTGCTAATGTTGCCCAGAGCATTGACCGTTTGTGTCGAGGCCGTGGACGGGACAAGGGAGTATATCAGGTAATCGCCATAGAAAGTCTGCGCAGACTGGTATGGGGTTTTATTCCAAGCCTTCTGAACCAATGCGTTGGCAAAGATTCCCTTGCTGCCATTACGGTAGAAAAAGTTACCGGAAAGGTTCTTGCCCTTGTTGGTGTAAAACCTGTCGGTGCCGAGTCGGAAAGAACGATAGTTTGCAGCCATAAGCCCGTCGTGGACTTCGTGAAGGCTGATCGGAGATTTATTGATGCCGCCCCTAATGGACAAAGACATACGTCCTGTAGGTTTCCAGCGGATTCTCAATGACGGGGCATGAAGGTATTCAGATCTGTTGCCAATACTTTGGTTCATAAAGTATCTTGAATAGTTCATAGGATCTGAAATGGTGAAATCAAATCCCTTAAGTTCATATTCAATCTTTGGCGTGAGGAAAATCCTGAGATAGTTTGTCCTTACATCATTGTTCATAGTATTGTCAATGCCCGTTTCCCCGATGATGCCACTGTTCATATTGCGAAGGTAAGCCTCCATACCGCCTTCCATGGAGATTCTCATTCCATGGAACAAGAAGGCGTAGCTTGCGCTTTCATTTGAGAAAAACGCATATTCGCCGACATGCTGCGAGAAACCTTTCCCCTCTGACATTGTTACCGTCAAATTTTGAGGCTGGCTTTCCCATTCATTGGTGGACAGGAATGTTACAAGATGATTTTTATGGAAACGTTTTATAAGCTTGAAGTTGTTAGCGGCATAATAGTCCGGCAAGTCGGCATGCTGAATATTGGGTACCGTACCTGTCATGTCGGTTGTCAGGTTTGTCCAGCGCATCTCTGTCTTGAGGATGTTGTTAAGATAATAGGTCTTTTGGTTTGCCTCGATGGAAAAAGACCCTGACAGAGTGTTGGCATGCTGCTTGCCACCAGACTCCTCAGCTATCACTTTGTCGCCGCCTTCCCGATAATAAGTAGTCACGGATCTTGACGATGAGGTAATACGGTTGTTGGAATAATCAACCTGGGCCTTGATGTCAACGTTACGGGATTTCCATAAATGGTTGGTGGAGAATATGTGGGTGCGGTTGAACAGCGACCGTTCTTTCTCAAAAGCAGGTATTGACGGTAATTGTAATTCGACATAACTCTCAATGCCGGTGTTCCTGCCGTTTGACAGGAAGTCCGTAGTTTCTTCCGTGAGGTCATGACCGTCATTATTGCTCTTGAAAGTCGTGATTGCCTGATACTTGCTTCTCGCCGTCATCAAAAATGCGTCAACATCCCACAGACCACCCTCCGGCTGATTGGAATAGCCTCCGCCAACATGCCCATTGGCAAGCCACGTACCTTTCGACTTGTTTTTCAGCCTTAAGTTGATTCCAGCCTGTTCGCTGAAACTGATGCCAGACAAAACCTGCATCGGCTGGTGGTTCTCCATAATGTCAACAGCACCTACATCATCGTAAGAAATTCCGTTTGTCGCGACACCGTATTTACCGCCAAGCAAGTCGCTGCCTTCGATGTAGAACTTGTTGATGTCCTGCCCCTGGTATTGTATCCTTCCATCGCTCCTTACGTCTATTCCAGGCATCCTTTTCAGAACGTCACCGATAGTGCGGTCTTGCTTCTGCGCGAATGTCGCGACATTGTAGGTTAAAGTATCGCCATTCTCCCTTATCCTGTCTCCCTTGACGGTCACCTCTTTTAATTGGTATGTACCGTCATCAAGTAGTATAAGTATAGGCTTATTGCTGATGACAAGCGGTGCCGAATAGTTTTTGAAGCCGAGAATGCTTGCGTTTATCGTCAAGCCCGTCTGCCCTGTGGGAACAGACAGAGTGAATCTTCCAATACTGTCCGTTGTAGCAAAAGTGACGATCTTGCCATTGCCGTCTTTCACAAAGACATTAGCCAAAGGTACGGCCTCACCTGTGATCTTCTCCACGACATTGCCTGACAGTGTGTCTTTCTGCGCAAAGACACTTATGCTGCCGAAGAACAACAATAGAAATCCTATAAATACGCTCCTTGCCATTTTTTCTATTTGTGCGGATAGTCGGTCTCCTCAAAGTCATAATTTGTGTGCGCAGGACGACCTTTATCCAGTTTTACCTTTTTCGGGTCTATGCCAAAGGCTCCCGAAGCTACAATTTGATTCTTTATGCTTTCACCCAATGCCTTACGCCTTTGAATAAGGGATTTAATTCTTTCGGTCTTAAGCCTGTCGCTATAATTGAAATATTCTACATCTCCGATATTGTCTGTTCTTAAACTTATCGCTGTGTAATGATAGTGCTGTTTTGAATCGTACGCCTCCAATATTATTCCTGGCAACCCGGAAAGCTTCCAAGGACCGTCCGATATTGGAATCTCGGGGGTAAACCAAGCTATCCAAGTGCGACCTCGGTAATTGCAAACAGCCAACATACATTGATAGTCCAGAATTATCTTTGAGCTATCATTGATAATTTTCCATTCTGGTTTCTCTATATCTTCAGTATACACCCAATTTTCCAAGTCAAAACGCTGAAAAACTGTATTCTTCCCATAAGGATAGTTCTTAAATATAACTTCTTTTTCCAATGACGCAGATTCCTCAAAAGCCTGAGGATTCTCAATTATGGCCACTATATAGTCAACATTTCTCTCAGAAATCGAGTCTTCAGTCTTCCTTTGGGCAGAATAGAAAGCACTTACATCCTTTCCAACTTGTAATGTAAGAAGGTCTTTGCTATAATCATCTTTTGACTTTAGTGTATCTGTGACCTTTATGCGCTCATACACGACTCTGAGTATGGCAGGCTCAAGTTTCTTTTCCTCAAAGTCATTCCCGCACCATGAAATGGAGCAAGATATTAAGCCTGCAAGAAAAATTATAAGACGTTTAATGTTCATTTGTGTAAACCCTCCTAAAGCGTTCATAAGCTCTGCTTTCGATACTTTTTCCATTACTTATGCTTTATAATTATACGTTTATTTGTTATAGAAGACATGGTGGAGCTCACAATATAACCTTGGGAATCACTAACGAAAGCCTGAGCTCCATCCGTGTACCCTTTGACTTCTATTGTTATAAGTCCGTTCTCATAGTTGGCCTCAACCTGTGTAATTGAAGGCATGCGCACTCCTTTATTCTGAGCAGTACCCTCCTTTTGGATATCAGTATCAAAAGCATTGCCTGGTATTAATGTGACGAACACTAATAATAGTATAAGCAATTCCTTCATATTAAAACATTTTATGTTTTCGATTGCAAAGTTAGCTATTTTGGAAATGTCGGGCAAGAAAACGAGTCCGTTGGAACGTTATCCTTTCGCCGGTATCGTACGTTGATGTAGAGTCGTCGATTCCCATTGTCTCACTTCTTCGCAAATAGCGTGTCAGGGAGCTGATGGTATAGATAAAATTTCCTGTATTCAGGGTCATTTTCAGCTTGTTCTGCGCGTAGGATGTGTGCCGTCCTACCAGCTCTTGCAGGGGCAGTTCATTACTGTTTATGCGGCTTGCATTGTTCGTGTACGACCATGATCCGGAAAGCTCGTCCACAAGGTAGACCTTGGGAGCGTTCAGCTCATAGTGCAGCTGTGGCGTGAATGTATATTCGCGCGCCTTCCTTTTGTTGCTCTCGTAGAGAGACAGGGTGGGTGAGCCTCCGTAGAGATTGTAAGTGCTGTCGGACAGCTGGTCGCTTGTGCCGTAATAAGTGATGTTGGTGCGGAGACTGCCGTAACGCCCGATTCTGTGCAGATGGTTGATTCCGATGGAATAGGACTTGTTGCGCAGATACCTTTTCTGCTGGATTGGCAGATAGGTCGAAATAGACGTAGAGATGATGTTTTCGGGCAGAGGGATGTAATTCTCTATGTCGGTAATATCGACATGCTCTAATGTGTTCTCGCTAAGACTCTCACCCGTATTGTTCATTTTTGCGGTCACCAGCATCTGGTTTTTGGGAGCGATGTTTATAACGGTGAGGAGGTTGTTCCACAAAGTGTTGTCAAATCCGCCTATGCCCCCTTGAAACTCCCCGAAAGGCTTCAGCTTGTAGCCACTCTTCAGTTTGATGTTCAGTGTGGCGCGCTCTGACGGTTTCCTGTCTTTCAAGGCTCTGACGGGCTGGTCGTTCTCCATGATCTGTACCTGTGCAACGGCGTCAACGGGCAGGTTGCGCGTAGCCTGGTTGTAACGGTTGCCGAGCAAGTCCTGTCCCTCGATGTTGAGATGGTTGATGGAATTGCCCCTGTAGGATATGGTGCCATTCTCCGCCACCTCTATACCCGGCAGCTTCTTTAACACGTCTTCCAGATAATGGTCCTCCTTGCCTTGGAAGGATGCCACATTATATTTTATGGTGTCTCCATTCTGTTGTATCGGTTTCACCTTGACGGTGACTTCCGGTAATTTCATCTGACGCCAGACAGAGTCGTTCTCCGTTTGTCCGAAAGAGCATAGGGAAACGAAAAGTAATAACAATATTATCAGGCGTCTCATCTATTTCAGTTCTATAGGGTTGTAGGGACGGCTGTGGTTACCTTTCTCCATCTCTTCCGAAAATTGGGCGCCCGGGTTCGACAGCTTGAAGGCTTTCAGGTAGTCGCGCTGTTCGTTTTCCACTGCCCGGCGCACATTTTCCCGCGTAGTGCGGACGATATTGTTGTCCGCTCCCAGATATATGGCAATGCCCGATGGCAGGTTTTCCAGACCATTCAGTGTGAAATGATAATTGTCCTTGGTGTCTTTGATATCGAATATGAGTCCCGGGAGTCCGGAGAAAAGATAGGGGCCGGCTTGTAAAGGAAACGATGGGGCATACCATGCGGTCCATTTGCGTCCGCCAAAAAGGCAAGATGCTTTCTTGCAGGGTACATCGCTGATGACGGTGTCCCCTTCTTCCTTTTTCCAGTCAATGGCTTGCAGCGGCTCGGTATATTCATAGGTCTGTATATTCTTTACCTGCACGGTGGCCTGCCCCGTTCTCTTGTCTATGACAAGGGGATACTTGTATGTCACATTCTGCATCAGACCCATCCCCTGAGCGATAAGAGACATAGGCGATTGTTTTGCATAGTACAGAGAATCGTTGGTCTTGTCGAACAGCCACTCGTAATAGTCCATAAAGCCCATACAATACTTGCCGGCCAATAAGATGGTTTGTCCTTCAGTCCGCTTACTCTTCAGAGAATCCTTTCGATAGGAGTATTCATAATATATTTTGGTGTATGCGCTATCAAATACAGTCTTTTCTATTGGTTTCAATGGTGGCAGACCAGAGCCGGATATGGTTTGGGCGTACGATGTCTCTGTCTCAAATAGACCTAAAATAATAGCTATGAAGTAGGTCAGAAATAACTTTTTTGCCATGTGTTATGTCGTTTAGTACTTTTTATAATGTCTATAGCATACAAAGTTAGCTATTTTGGAAATGTCGGGCAAGAAAACGATGTCTAATTGTTTAATTTTGCCATAATTGTAATATATTGTATACCAAGCTATTACCTTTCCATCACCAAATATCAGGTCTATTTCTACATTGTTTGAGGCTTTAAAAGGCTTCAATGTATGTACGTAAAGA
>HF988534.1 GCA_000431975.1 Prevotella sp. CAG:924
GGTGAACGGATATCAACCGTTTTCAGCAACAAAAGCCACCCGATTGACATTCTGTATGTAGGTGAATCCATCATTGACTGCATTTCGCATTACCAACTGAAACACGAAAATACACCGTTAAATCTCGTATATGTATCTACTGAAGGCACACTGACCGAAGGGCAGATGCGCCTACTTCGCATTATCCTTGACAAGAATGAGGTGAAGTCAATGCGCACGATATTCGACAACGACAAACAAGGGTATAAATACACCCTATGGATGCAGCGTTACTTCTATGGGAAAGACATCGACACGGAAAACATGAGCACAGCGGAACTGGCAGCAGAGGTGGCGATGTTAGATAGTGCGGAACTGCCGGAACACAAGGACTGGAATGATGACCTGAAAATCGTCTATAACAATAGATGAATTAAAATACCTACTTCGCCAAAATAAAAAGTACATCAAGAACTCTGCCGGGTACGCGATAAACAAAAGACTTTCGGAAAAATAAAAGTAAAAGACCCTGCATTATAAAACACCAACTAGTCAGAAATTAGATAAAAGTTTTTACATATTTTACGCTTTTCTTTTTCATCTCCTATTTTTATAAAAAAACATATTCGATAAATTCCTTCCACATATTCATATTCTTCATTAAATAAAAGATGATTAATCTCAACACTTTCAGTTGGCTTCAAATCATATCCAACAGCATTAGAAACTATAATGTAGCTTTTTGCTATTTTATTAAAGTCTATTCGGAACCAATTAGACCCATTTTGCTTTTCAAAATAAGCACTTTGACCTGCATACACATGTTGTCGAAGATGATTTACTATTAAAACACTAAACTTATTTGTAGATAATCTAATTGTATCCAAAGATATGACTTCAACAAAATGCTCTTTATCATTTTCATTTGGAAAAAATTTTAACGTATCACCCCTTTGCGAATGGATATCATGTAAGACAGCTTTATTTTTTGAAGAATAATTTCCGTCTTCATTTTTCATGTGATGGGTATTATCTACACATGAGATAAAAACAATAAGGCAAATACAAAAAAACAACATGGAAATCATGGAATAATAAATATAGAGAAAGGCGATTGATCATTTTCTCAATCGCCTTTCTTAAATATAAATAAATTAATACATTGATAAAGCTAATTGGAAATTTATATTCTCGGCTAAAACACAATAAGTTTTGTCACCTGCAATTCCTTTGATAATTCCCACTGTCTTACAAATCCCACCATCTTTTACATATACAATTCCTCCACTATCGCCATGGTCAGAACTACAATTTACTTCTATGCAATCATCAACAACAATCCCTGTGTTCTCATCTCTTACACTAATAAAAATTCCTGAAATGTATCCCGTATTACCATAAGTTGCTGCTCCCATAAGGTTTACAGTTTCTCCAAATATAGGATTATATACTTCATCAGAAAGCACATCTGAACTTAAATAAACCTGGTTACTTGGATTTACTTCCAATACAGGGCATTGTATAAACGCCGCATCTACATTACCGCCAACTTCAGAAAGAGCACAATACCCCAGCTCTGTAGTTCCATTATTTGTTGTAGCCCTTTCTCCTACAGAAATTACGTGCCCAGCTGTTACAAATCCTTGATAACCAAACCAAGTAGCTCTATATCCAAAAGAACCCCAAGTTGTAGTTGTCCCAACATAATACTGACTCCCTGGATATACAGTTAAAGATACATCATGAAATCCATCTTCTATTTTAGAAAAAACTATTGCTGGAGAATCAACTATATTCTTTTTAAATTTTTCAATTTCATCATTGCTATTATTTTTTACACGCACAAAAACTCTATTATTTGAAGGATCAATTCCATAAACAGAAATATTTTTAGCAACTTCACTATCTTTGTTATTCCTGTTAAATGCACTAATTTCTTCAACTATATCTCGCAATGTAGTGAAAGAATAATCACAATAAATAATTCTCACATTACTATCTCCTTCCAAAGATTTAATCATATTTGGAAGCTGAGTACGATAACTCTCATTGATTAGAACAACTAAACGGTTTTTGTCATCAACATACGCACCTCCATAGTAATCTGGATAAGTAATCGCTTTTATTCCAACACTTCTTGTTTCTCCATCTGCATTATAAGGAAATGACTCTACAATACTTCTAAAAATTTTCGCAGCATCCCCAGATGTTAGTTCTTTACCTTTAAAAAGATTTTCCTTTTGTACTTTGGGACTTGTCGGCTCATAGAAATCTTCTTCATCCGAGCATGAAAAGAACAAAAATGTGCCTAAAATCAAGCACAATAAATAAAGTTTTTTCATAAAACCTCCTTTTTAAAACAATTTATATGTAACAAATATAGGAATTTCCAATGATAAATGAACATTTTCTTTCAAAAAAGTCAATATTTTAACACTATACATTATAAATCATATTTTAAAAATCTAATCCAAATA
>HF988535.1:0-1763 GCA_000431975.1 Prevotella sp. CAG:924
TGCCCGCACGGTTGGCCGAGCAGTGCACGATGATCAGCGTGATGCTTCTCATAGGTTGTTGCCCAACGCCCCTCCTGCGGCACCGGTGATCAGCAACTCAACGAACTTTACGATGTAAAGCAATACTCTTTTCCAATTTGGCTTCATACGTGTGGTCTTTAAATAAATGAACAATATAAGTCGCATAAGCTTGGGATTGATCCGTCGGGGACCCTCAGAGCCCCCGGCGGATGTGTTTAGCTATGGGCGGGATCAGATCGTGGTACCGCTGCCGTTCTCTTCCTCAGTCTCCTCGTCGTCAGGCCCGGTCGTCGGGGTGGATGACGCGGCGGCCTTCGCTGCCGCCAGGTCGACGGTGGACTCGCCGGCCTTCTCGGCCTTGAGGGTGGCCTGCTGGGCGACACGGCTGGATACCCTGTTGAATTCGGCCCGGCTGACCAGGTCCTCGAAGTCCTCGCCCGGGGTGAACCGGATGTTCACTCCCGTGATGTTCTTGGACGAGAACTTGTCGACGCTCTCGGCCCCCTCGCTGCTGAGGGTGATGCCGAAGGTGCCCAGCTCGCCCAGCTGGATCTTGTTGCCGTTGAGCAGCTGCTCGACGAGGCACTCGCACATGTCGGAGAGGACGCCCTTCACCGTGCCGCGCGAGAAGACGCCGTTGTGGTCGGCGATGTGCTTGGCGAACTTCTCCAGCGTCCAGATCTCGGATATTTGGTTTCTGGCATGCGCCTTGGGGGTCTCGTCCTTCATGAAAGGTGAGGAATACATGTAGACTGAATAATTGATCATAGACTTGAAAATTAAAAGTTAAACATCTGTTGTCTGTGCCGTCAGGCTGTCGGACGGTGGATGAGGCTCCCGGGATCGGGCGGGTCGGCGCCCGGCCTTCATCTTTCGGCTTCCCTCCTGATGACAATGCAAAGATACGACACGGAACAGGCGAAAACAAATCGGTTGAAGACCGTTGAAAATCCATTGAAGAACGGTTGAAGAACGATGGAAAAATACGGATAAACAATAAGATGATGGAAGAGAGACAACCTATTATTAATATCAACATCCACGGAGGCAATAACCAGATACTGCCTGCCGCGACGAAGGCGGAACAGAACTTTTATTTCTCCGGAGAGGCACCCGGCTGTCCGGAGCCGGAGGTGGCCGGCCATCCCTGGACAGAGGAGGATGAGCGGCGCCTGTCGGTTTATGTCGGCGACAGGGAGAGGCTGAAAGGATATGTCGCCACACTGGCTGCCTGCAGGACGGCAGGGCAGGTCGGCGAGGCGGTGGCGCGGATGTGCGCGGACGAGCCCGCCGTCACGCCGGAGCTGATCGTGAAGGAGAAGTTTATCCGCGTGCTCCTGCCGTTCCTCACCGCTGTGGACAAGGGAAAGGGCATCGACAACCTGCGGCTGAACATCAACGAGGCGTGGGCGGCCTACAAGAGAAACAGGCAGAAAAGGAGCCTGTAGCAACCGTAAGGAAAGCAGGATATGCCGGGAAAAAGAGGATATCGTTGCAAGGCCGGGGTGAGGGCCCGGGCCGAACGGCTGACCGCTTCACGCTCTATGCCCTGAAGAGCCTATCCGGTCCTGACCGGCAACACACCCGGACGGTTGCCTGTCAGAGGACCGTAGTCTGTAAAAGAGAGGCAGTACGACCTTTGCCAGACAGTCTCCTTTCTTGGGAGGACTTTTCGCAAGGAGTCTGCCGTCTCAGTGTATAAAGGAAAAAATGCCCGGTTAAATCAGGAGAAGTCGCCCTTA
>HF988535.1:1817-8740 GCA_000431975.1 Prevotella sp. CAG:924
GGAAATATTCAAAGTCAGTACTGGAAATATTTGAAGTCAGTAGTGGAAATATGACAAGTCAGTACTGGAAATATTCGAAGTCAGTACTGGTAATATTTCGAGTAAGCAATGGTGGCTTTTCGAAGCAAGGTTGGGCGACTGTTATCAGATGATGATACCATATAAAAACATAGTTATGAGAGAAACGAATATCGACATCCGTGGCGGCCACTCACAGGTGAATCCCGCCGCCACACAGGCTATCCAGAACAACTATTACGGATCACCGATTCCCATCCAGGATACCGATACCCCCCGCACGATGGTGGTGCCGGCCAACCGCTACACCCCGATCATCGTGCAAGGCTATCCCGCCCGTAAGTACGACAACCGCATCATCGTCGTCGCCGCACCCCTGCAAGCGGTCAGCCTGCATGAAGGAAGATGCGGTGAGAGACGGGCAGACCCGACCCGGATATGATCGGCAGGGTTCCACGGAGAGCCGGTTCATCACGGGCTTCGCCTTTCATCCCCATCCCGCAGACACATTGACAATGCCTTCCTTTCCGGCAATCGCATTCGACATCGAAGAATTAGGCAGAATGCTTCTGAATGGAGACCAATGACGACTTATATGCTCTCATAAGGCAATTCTTAGGACGGGTCTTACGGCTCATATACCCAATCTTATTGCCTTCTTGAGCCATAAACAAATGAAGATCGCTACATAGCCAGTTTGGCTATATAGCGATCTTCCGTTATGATGAGGGCTTTCTGCTACGCCCCCTGCAATGTGTCGTCTTGCCGTTCGGCTTATTTACCGAATGTCTCGTCGAGCAAGGTATAGAAAGAGGGATCTTCACCGACAACGGTCTTGACGATCTTGCCTTCCGGATCGAGGAGGATCTTCGTGGGGAATCCCTGGATGCCGTAGTCGTTGAGCACCTTGGAGTCGCGTGGGTTGTACACGTGGAGCCAGGGCAGCTGATGCTTCTCTACGGCAGCCTTCCATTTCTCGGGCGTGTCGTTGCAGTCGATGCCGAGGATCTCGAACTTGCCCTTATACTTGTTGTAGTACTCCTTCATCTTGGGAATGCCGCGGATGCACCAGATGCACCACGAGCCCCAGAAGTCGAGCACTACGTATTTGCCTTTCAGGGAGGCGAGTGAGAGGTCCTTGCCGTTGATGTCCTTCAGCGTGAAGGCGGGAGCGACGACACCGGCGCCCTGCTTCTTTGCGGCGGCGAGGTCTTCCTCGTGCTGCTTCTGCAGGCCGGCCATCACGTTGTCGATGTATGCCTTCATGCGTCCGTTGCGCACCTCGGGCGTCAGTGCCTTCTCGATGTCCTGTGCGGCCTCATAGCCCAGGGAAGCCAGCATGGCTACGGGAGCCTCGCTCGTGGGATGCTTCTTGGCGTAGTTCACCACATAGTCGCGTGCATCCTCCAGCTTCTCCATCTTCTCCGTGGCACGGTCGATGGTGTCGAACTCCTTGTAGAATTGTGAGCCGGTGATGTAGAAGTGGGTGCCCTCTGCGCTGTAGACGGCTTTCTCACCGGGTACGCCGAGGAGGGTGAAGCGCACGCCGCGGTCGTTCGGTGTCTTGGGCTTGCCCATTACATATACGGTCTGCACTTCCGACAATGGCATGTCAACGCTGAACTTGCCATCCTTGGCGGCCACGCCGAGAGGATTGCGGAAGGTGGCCCGGGTGATGACATAGACCGAGTCGCCGATCATCTCGTTGCTGCCTTCGATGTGCAGCGTGTTCTGTGCAAAGGCGCCAAAGGTGGTGGCAGCCAGAGCCAGGGTAGTCAATAGTCTTTTCATGTTCTTTTATGTTTTATGAGTTGTTGTCTGTTGATGGTCATGGGTCGTGGAAGGCTTCCGGGTGCTTTCGCTTACGCCCGGTCGTCTGTGGGTATGACGAACTCCACCTCCTTGAAGGCATAGATGCGCGTACATCCCTCATGGTCGCGGAGAACGAGGTGCCCGTTGTCTTCCACCTCCACGATGGCCGCCTCAAATTCGCCCTCGCTGTCACGGAAGGTGAAGAAGCCGTGGCGGCGATAGAGGAAGCTCATGTAGCGGCCGGCGATGGTGCCGTAGTCACCGTTGACGATGCACTGGAGATATTCGTCGAAGCGTGTGACGATCTCGTGGAGCAGCGCCTCGCGGTCGGTCTCCTGTCCGAGGATCTGATAGAGTGATATGGGATTGGGCGCGTCGCTGCAGAAGGTCTGCTGGTTGACATTGACGCCCGTGCCGATGATGCAGTCGTAGATGTGTCCTCTATGGATCCTGTTCTCGATGAGCGTGCCACAGACCTTCCGGTCGTGCCAGTAGATGTCGTTCGGCCATTTGATGCTGAAGCCTTCCGCCTTCTGGGAGAGCGTGTCGTAGAGGGCGAGGGCGTGTGCCTCGGAGATGATGAACTGCATCGGCAGGGGCAGCATCACGGGGTGGCAGAGGATGGAGAAGAGCAGGTTCTTGCCCCGCTCGCTTTCCCATTTGTTCGTTCCTTGCCCGCGTCCGGCCGTCTGGAAGTCGGTCCAGGCAACGGTCATACGCGGTTGCGCCTGTGCGCCCTGCTTGCGGTCTCCCAGTCCGTCGACCGTTTCCCCGTCGTTGCCGGGGAGGGTGCGGAGGTAGTCATTCGTGCTTACCGTCTCGTCGAGGTGGATATATTGAATGTCGGGAGTCTTGTTCTTCTTGAAGAGGGAAGGAATGATCCGTATGGTATCACTGATTGATTTTCGCATATTGTATGGCTGATGGATTATCAATCGGCAAAAATAAGGATTTTATTTCTTATTTCAAACGGTTTGTCGTATTTTTGTAGTGTATTAGCATAAAAGGAACAACAATCATTTTTTTACGATCATGCAGGAAGAAGAGACACAGCAGCAGCGCGACGAGCGCTTCATGCGCATGGCCTTGCGCGAGGCGGAGCGGGCACTGGACGAGGGAGAGGTGCCCATCGGTGCTGTCGTGGTGGCCGGCGACCGTATCATCAGCCGGGCACACAATCAGACAGAGGCCCTCAACGATGTCACGGCCCATGCGGAGATGCTTGCCATCACGGCGGCTGCCAATACGCTTGGCGGCAAGTATTTGCAGAAGTGTACCCTCTATGTCACGGTGGAGCCGTGTACGATGTGTGCGGGTGCCATCGGTTGGGCGCAGGTGGCCCGTATCGTTTATGGTGCGGGCGATGAGAAGCGGGGATACCATGCGTATGCGCCGCGGGCCTTCCATCCTAAGGCTACGGTGACGGCAGGCATCCTTGAGGAGGAGTGCCGCCAGCTCATGCTCAGCTTCTTCCGGGCAAAGAGATGATCCCCTTCGCCTGTTAGGTGGGCAGGGCAGGCAAGGCCGGCCTTTTGTGGGGTGGTCGCCCTTATGCCACCCTCCTGTCGTCAGAAAGGTACGGCGGTCGTGAAGGTCAGCTTCTCTCCGGTGGTAGGATGCCGGAAGGTGATCTCGGCGGCATGCAGGCAGAGGCGTCCCTCGTGCTGCGTGCCATAGAGCCGGTCGCCCTTGATCGGATTGTCGAGGCCTTCGCGGTGGGCGCAGTGCACGCGCAGCTGATGCGTGCGTCCGGTCTCCGGCCACAGCGACACGCGGTCGGTGCCGATCCTCTCGTAGCGGGTGACGGCTTCTTTGCCATGGGTGTAGTCGACCACCTGCCGTGGCCGGTCGTCCGGATCGGGACGGAGGGGCAGGCTGACGGTCCCTTTCTCCGTGTGGAGAGGACGCTCGAGCAGTGCCTCGTATCTTTTGTGAACCTCATGGCGCAGGAACTGGTCTTGCAGGTGATGGTAGGCACGCTCATGATGGGCCACGATCATCAGTCCGCTCGTGTCCATGTCGAGACGGTGGACGATGATGGGGCAGTCGTCGGGGATGCCGAGCCGCTGCCGCATGACGCTTTCCACGCTTTCCCGTCCGTTCTTTCCGGGCACGGAGAGCATGCCGGAGGGCTTGTTCACCACGCTGATGTCCGCATCCTCAAAGACGATCTCCAGCGGGTGGCGGTCGTCGCTCTCCAGCGGGTTGGGCATCACGGGGATGCCTTGGAGCATCCACGAGAGGAGGGGCTTGCACTTGGCGTTGCAGGCGGGATAGCACTGTCCTTCGTGCCGTATCTCCTCTTTCGGGCTCGCGCCCCACCAGAACATGGCCATGCTGAGAGGACGGAGGCCCAGCCGGTAGGCAGCCTGCAGCAGCCGGGGCTCACAGCACTCTCCCGTGCCGGAGGGAGGAAGGAGGTCGGGATGGCCGTGCTCCTCACCGTATTCCCTGAATATCTCCAGGACGTTCTTGGCCTGTGCCGTACCGTCGTTGAGGCTGTTGCCATTGAGAAGTATTGTCTTTTCGTGCAGCCATAGCTGCAGCTCATCGCTCATCTGTTTCCTTTTCGCTTTCAGCTGGACTATTTCCCGGTCGATGGCTCTCAGCCGTTCTTCCGTTTCCGTGATGCGTGTGTTCCAGCGCGCCTTGATCCTCCTGAGCTCGGCTTTCTGGAATTGGCTCTCCCGTATGAGCCGGGCCCGCAGCCAGTCGCCCCCACATTCGTGCCGGCTGTCCTCGAGGCTCTGGCGCATGGCGTCGCGTCGCTGTTTCGAGGCACTCATCGTAGCGCGGTGGGCAGCCACGTGGCGGTCGCGTTCCTGTCTGAGACGGTCGATCTCGGCAGCCAGCCGTTGCCGCTCCTCACTCCCGGCGAGCGCCTTGATCCTCCGGCTGACGGCAACGATCTCTGCCTCGTGGGTCTTGAAGTAGCCGTCGGGCTGCAGATAGTCCATCACTGCCGGCACCCATCCGGGGCCGTCACTCTGTCCGCCGATCTGCCCGCTGAAGCCGGCAAGATAGCAGGGGTGGTGCCGGCCGTCATCAACGACAAGCACTCCGAACATCTTTCCTTGCCCGGCCTCTTGGCGGAACGTCTCGTCAAGCGGCTCCCAACCGTCGGCATGGCCACCCCGCAGCAGTGTCATGACCTCCTTCATGGCCAATGAGCACAAGGCGTCAGGCTCGTAGTAGAACGGGCAGTTGAGATGGTCCGGAAGAGCACCTTGCCAGGATAGGGGATGGAGGAGGGTGGCGGAATCGTAGGAGGGGTAAAGATCTTGATCTGTCATGGCGGTATGTGTAAACGGATGAGAGGCAGCCGGAGGGATATGTGCCTGCCGGCTTCTGCCGGCGGCCTCGGGGCCACGCTGTTGGCTGCAAAAGTACGAAGAGTTTGACGATATCCCTTTTATGGGAAAGAAAAAACTTTGAGGAAGTATGAAAAAAGTAGTACCTTTGTCCTGCCCTTAGTCCCGAAGGGTCATTGGAGGTCCGAAGGATTCCGCACCATTGCCGGTCAGTCCGTCCACCGTCTGTGTTGAAGGTCGGTCGGGCAGCGTCGAGGCAAGGTGACGGCAGGAAGCCCTCTTATTTAAATAAAACGTATGAATCACAATAAGATAATACTTCGTCCCGACGGGGGCATCCCCATGTCGCTTACCTATGCGCTGGCCGTGATGGCCGGTATCTCCGTAGCCAATATCTACTATTGTCAGCCACTGCTCAACCTGATCGCTCAGGACTGCTCGCTCACCACCTTTGAGGTGAACCTGATCCCGGTGTTCTCGCAGGTAGGCTATGCCCTCGGCCTGTTCACCATTGTGCCGATGGGTGATAAGTACAACCGTCGCAACACGGTGCTGGTCTGCTTCTTTACCCTGATGCTTGCCCTGGTGACGCTCTATCTCGCCCACCATACGGCCTTGCTGCTGGGCGCGTCGCTGGTCATCGGCTTCTGTTCGGTGTGCCCGCAGGTGTTCATGCCCTTCGTGTCGGTCTATGCCCGTCCTACGGAGAAGGAGCGTAAGACAGGTATCATCCTGAGTGGTCTGCTCATCGGCATCCTCGGCTCGCGGGTGGTCAGCGGCTATGTGGGTCACGTCTTCGGCTGGCGTGCCATTTATCTCGTCTCACTGGTGGCCATGGCGGTGTCCGCGATGGTCATCTACCGCATCTTCCCCGACGTGCCCTCGTCCTATAAGGGATCGTTCGGATCGCTGATGGTCAGCATCGGTCGCCTGTTGAGGCGCTATCCACGGTCGATGGTCTTTTCCCTCCGTTCGGGTCTCGCCTTCGGGTCGATGTTGGGCATGTGGGGCTGTCTGGCGTTCCGCATGAAAGAGGCGCCCTATCATGCCGGTAGCGATGTCGTCGGCATGCTGGGCCTGTGCGGTATCGTAGGAGCGGCCACGGCCGCCGGCGTGGGCAAATATATCCACCGCTACGGCATCCGCTTGTTCACCCTCTTGGGGTGTGGGTTGATGCTGTTGTCGTGGGCCCTCTTCTTTATGTTCGACAGTCAGCTGTGGGGCATCATAGCGGGCGTGATCCTTATCGACATCGGCATGCAGTGCATCCAGCTCTCTAACCAGACGGCGACGATGCAGCTCTGTCCTGAGGCATCCGGACGCATGAATACGATCTTCATGGTCACGTATTTCGTGGGTGGTTCGTTCGGCACATTCCTGATCGGAACGCTGTATAGTCTGATGGGATGGACGGGAACCGTCATCGGAGGTGCGGCCATGGTGGCCGTCAGCCTTGTCATCACGCTGGCGTTCTGGAAGAAAACGGCATAGAGTGGGAAGAGGGCCGGCTTCATCCTGTCGTTCAAGATGCAGCGGGATGAAGCCGGCCCGTCTTCCGGAAGACCGGTCCTCAGATGACAGCTTCCCTATGAGAAAGTTCCGTGGGGGCGGAGCACATATTATTATAGGAGAGGAGAAGGGCAAGGCCATGCAAGTAAACGCTTGGACAATAGGTGCAAGACTTGGGGATGGCTAAGCCTGATACGCAAAATAATGCGGCTTGTCTGCAATGACAAGAGGCGGAATTTTTTCGGTTCATCCGACATTTCGAGTGATGGCATA
>HF988536.1 GCA_000431975.1 Prevotella sp. CAG:924
GCGTAGTATAAATTAATTCTTATGACTTACTTACCTTAAATAATATAGATACAGGGGCGAGAAGCCGGAATTGTGTAGGCAAGCTTTTAGGGTGCTTTATCACTTTTAGCGAAAGTGGTTTCAAGATGGTCATAAAAACATGGAGAATCCTTACTCCGTTATGGTTAAAAGTTGTAATTTTGCACTAAGATAGATTGTTAGGTAAGATGAAGAATACTTTCTTCGCATCAATATGCCGTCATTGGCTTCTGTTGGTCATTACGGTAGTGCTGTTGACTGCGGTAGGGTGGACATGTTGGAATGTGTGGCCGTTCGACCGGACAGACATGCTGCGGTCTTCATGTACGATAGATGGTGAGGCTTTGCTTTATTTGCGTACCGGAAAGGACAGTCTGCTTCTGAGTCGTACACCGACTCACCGGCAGGGAGTGTGGGCCAATCGTCATTGGTGGGCGCCGAGCTGTTCCGGCCGTTTGCTTACGTCTGAGCCGGTCATTCCTTTTTTCAAGCGCTACGGCTGGCCCGTGAGCCAGAAGGCATTACGTAACGGGGTTGAGGAAGCCACCGACTCTTTGCAGGGCGTGCTTCATCGGCGTGAGATAGAGTCAAAAGAGCTGGCTTATTATCTCCGTACGCATGGTATGCAGGATGAAGGCTATGACCGTATAGCTCAGTATTCGATCGAGCAAAAGCGGGTGGTGGATACTTTGAGGAAGCTGGTCAATGCGTTGAAAGCCATTCCCGCCAAAGCCCCATTAAGCCTGTTTATCATAGAGCACGACACGGCGGTCTGTCGCGATGCCGACGGCCAGGTGATGCGTATGCCTTGCGAGCCATTGGTGTGGACCGGGCATTTCGATCAGTCGACCCGCCAGATGGTGTCGGCCGGCAACAGGTCGGTATGGTTGCGCACAGCCGATCATACAACGCCTTCGGGCGTCTATGCAGTGAGCCTTTTCCCTTGGACGCTGCGCAACAATGAGCGCGAGGCATTGACCGTCGTGATATTACCTAATGACACGTTGCTTGTGGACAACTGGTTGCAGCATGGCCGGCTGTTGCAGCCACGGATGTTTGCCCCTGATGGCGCTTCTGTGTTCACGAAGCGGGGCTATTGTCTGGGCGTGAGCGTTAAAAAGGAGATAGTACGATGAAACACACGACAGAAATGACTTGTTATCCATCGTGCAGGACCAGTCTTGTTTCTGTAGCCCTGTTATTATGGGTCTTGTTGCTCTTGGATGCCTGTACGGTCCATTCCGGCGATGTGCGAATGAAGCGGCTCAGTGATTCCACCGTCTATACGGGTCAGCTCGTAGACGGACGTCCCGAAGGATGGGGTGTCCTTATGCAAGGTGACAGTGTGGTGTATGAGGGTCAGTGGGCGAACGGGCTCAGACAGGGCAAGGGAAGAGCTGCCGACAGTATAGGCCGGCGGATAGAAGGATATTGGAAGGCGGATACGCTAGTCAGAGGAAAGCGCACGGATGCCGACGGTGTCTATGTCGGGATGTTCGACCGACAGCAGCGGGCTTCAGGACACGGCGCTTATATTGATTCTTTGCAGCGTTATTATGAGGGCCATTGGGAGCGTGACAAGCGCAACGGATTCGGCTTCTCGTCCGAGTCCCGCTATTTCCGTGTAGGAGAGTGGAAAAATAATGTATATAAGGGTGAGCGGTTAAACTATACCTCAGAACGCATTTATGGCATAGATATATCCAAACATCAGCATGTCATAGGAAAGCACCGTTATGGCATAGACTGGGATCGGCTGCGCATCTCTCATCTTGGTTCGTTGTCGAAAAAGAACGTGAGTGGAAAGGTCGATTATAAGGTATCATTTATCTTTATCAAGTCGACAGAGGGACGTACCGTGCGCAATCCTTATTATGCCGGTGACTATGAGGCGGCCCGTGCGCATGGCTTCCCGGTAGGCTCCTACCATTTCTTCACCACATCGTCGACAGGAGCACAACAGGCGGCCCATTTCCTCAAGTACAGCCATTTCAAGAAAGGCGACCTGCCTCCTGTACTTGATCTGGAGCCCACATCGAGTATGATCAGGAAGATGGGAGGTACGGTGGCACTCTTTCGGGAGGTACGCGTATGGCTGCGTACGGTAGAGCGGCGTGTCGGAGTCCGTCCTATTCTGTATATATCGCAGATATTTGTCAACCGTTACCTTCCTTCTGCTCCCGATCTGAAGGAAAATTATCCTGTCTGGATCGCACGTTATGGAGAGTATAAGCCGGATGTGAAACTGTGGATATGGCAACTGGCTCCCGACGGACGGGTCAGGGGCATACATGGGACAGTGGACATTAATGTCTTTAATGGCTATCAGACAGAATTCCAGCAGTTCCTCGATAAGGAAAGAATCAAGTGACAGATGGAAATAGATAATCCGGTGGTGAAATTCTCGCCTCCGGATTATTTATATTATGGATGACAGAGAATATAAAAGGACGTAAATAATAAATAGAAGAATACAGGCATATACATGCAATATTTATGTTATTTTCCATACGTGATAGATCAACAGATATAGGAAGTGCGTCATGAAAGATTTGTTAAAGATATTGCTATTTTTTTGAGTTGGGCGAATTCAAGCAGCAAGTGCAAATTTATA
>HF988537.1 GCA_000431975.1 Prevotella sp. CAG:924
CTCCCCTATATTTATCGGGTGAGCCTCTCTTAGGGTTATCGGGTGAGCCGTACCATCGTCCATGCTTCTTCAAGGGATAGATACAAAAAGAGGTTGGCGCAGGATGCTACCAACCTCAGTAGTATTTCGCAAAACCGCGAAATCCACAAAAAAATCTATGGCAAATATAGACACTTCTTCTGAGAAACGCAAATTTTTAACGCTATATTTTCAGATTTAACACTCTGTGTTAAGTGTGTGCCCACACGAAAACAATTAAACTCCGTTTTTTCAAGGCAAACATCTGTTAATTCACTTTTTATCTGTACCTTTGCAAAGAAAATATTAAGGATAATAAAACACGTGATTTCAGTTGAAAATTTAAAAGTGGAGTTCGGCATCGAACCCCTGTTTGACCATGTCAGTTTTGCCGTGAACGATCGCGACCGCATTGCCCTCGTGGGTAAGAACGGTGCCGGCAAATCGACCATGCTCAAAATACTCTGCGGACTTCAGAAACCAACCGCAGGCACCGTTTCTATCCCTAACGACACGAAGATCGGCTATCTGCCACAGGTGATGAAACTCTCCGACGACACTACCGTGATCGAAGAGACGCGGAAGGCCTTCGCCGGACACATCAAGCAGAAAGAAATGCTTGACCGTATGCAACAGGAGATGGCCGAACGCACCGACTACGAGAGCGATGACTATATGGCGCTGGTCGACCGGTTCACCACCGAGCACGACCGCTATATGATGATGGGCGGTGAGAACTACGAGGCTGAGATAGAACGCACCCTCACCGGTCTGGGCTTTGAGCGCGACGAGTTCGACCGTCCCACCAGTGAGTTCTCAGGAGGCTGGCGCATGCGTATCGAGCTGGCAAAGATCCTCCTGCAGCATCCCGATGTGTTGTTGCTCGATGAGCCGACCAACCACCTCGACATCGAGTCAATCCAATGGCTCGAGCAGTTCCTCGCTCAAAGTGCAAAGGCCGTGGTCCTCGTCAGTCACGACCGAGCCTTCATCAACAATGTGACCAACCGTACCTTGGAGATCACCGCCCACCATGTGGAGGACTACAAGGTGAAATACGACCAATATCTCGTGCTGCGCGAAGAGCGTCATGAGCAACAGCTCCGCGCCTACGAGAACCAGCAGAAAGAGATTGCCGACATCAAGGCGTTCATAGAGCGGTTCCGCTATCAGGCCACCAAGGCCATACAGGTGCAGAGCCGCATCAAGCAGTTGGAGAAGATCGTACCCATCCAGGTGGATGAGGTGGATCATAAGGTGATGCACCTGAAATTCCCGCCCTGCCTCCGCTCGGGCGATTTCCCCGTGATCTGTCAGGACGTGAGAAAAGACTATCCGCAGAAGACCGTCTTCGATCATGTGGACATGACGATCCGGAGGGGTGAGAAGGTGGCCTTCGTAGGCAAGAACGGTGAAGGAAAGTCTACCCTCGTGAAATGTATCATGGGACAGATACCCTACACCGGCACACTGAAGATCGCCCACAACGTACAGATCGGATATTTCGCACAGAACCAGGCTCAGCTGCTCGATGAGAACCTGTCCATCTATGACACGATCGACCAGGTGGCGACGGGCGACATGCGTCTGAAGATCAACGACCTGCTCGGTGCCTTCATGTTCGGCGGCGAGACATCAGAGAAGAAGGTGAAGGTGCTCTCCGGCGGTGAGCGCTCACGCCTTGCCATGATCCGTCTGCTCCTCGAGCCTGTCAACCTGCTCATCCTCGACGAGCCCACCAACCACCTCGACATCCCTTCAAAGGAGGTGCTGAAAGAGGCGATCAAAGCTTTCGACGGCACGGCGATCATCGTCAGTCACGACCGTGAATTCCTCGACGGCCTCGTCACGAAGGTGTATGAATTCGGACATGGTCAGGTACGCGAGCACATCGGTGGCATCTACGACTATCTGAAGGCTCACAACGCAGAAACGATCAACGAAGCCATTGCGCAGACAAGCATAAAGCCCGCAGAGCAGGAGCCACAGCCTGTTAAGCCCGCCTCTTCCGGCAAGGAAGACTATGCAGCCCACAAGGAACACCAGAAAAAGCTGCGGAAGGCACAGCGTGCCGTGGAAGACTGCGAGAAACGCATCGCCACGATGGAAGCCCGTCTGAAAGAGCTTGACTCCCTCTTCATGGATCCGAAGAATGCCTCCGACATGGACCTCGTCACAGAATACACCTCCACCAAACAGGCCCTTGACAAGGAGAACGACAAATGGCTCGAGCTTTCGGAGGAAGTTGAGAAACTGAGCAACTAAAATATAACTTTCACTAAATAAAAGCAACTATCATGAACATGAAAACTATGATTCCGGCCGTGCTGCTGGCCATCGCTCCCACACTGGGCGCAGAGGCACAGAGCAAGTCGGGTCTCGATCTGACCAACTTGGACAAGACCGTGCGCCCAGCCGACGATTTCTACCAGTTCGCCACAGGCGGATGGCAGAAACTCCATCCGCTGCCCGCAGCTTACTCACGTTTCGGCAGCTTCGACATGCTGCAGGACGACAACAACAAACGTATCAACTCTATCCTCTCCGACCTTCAGAAGAAGAAGTATAAGAAAGGAACGACGGAGTGGAAACTTGCCACCTTCTACAAGCAGGCTCTCGATGTGGACAGCCGCAACAAGGCAGGCATCGCACCCGTCAAGCCACTGCTCGACGAGATGGAGGCAGCCAAGACCGTCAGCGACCTGCAGCAGCTGCAGCTGAAGAGCATGCCTATGGGCTACGGCGTACAGTATGCCTGGTTCTTCGATGCTGACCAGAAGAACGCCAAGATGAATATCCTGAATATTTATCAGAGCGGCCTGACCCTCGGGCAGAAGGACTACTACGTGAACAACGACTCTGCTACCGTGGCTATCCGCAATGCCTACAGACAGCACATCGCCCGTATGTTCCAGCTCTACGGATTCACCAAGGAGCAGGCTGAGACACGTGCTGCCGCCGTGTTCCGTACGGAGACGATGGTGGCGCTCATCTCAAAGAGCCAGACCGAGCTGCGTGACCCGCAGGCCAACTACACCAAGATGACCCTGAAGGAGTTCAACGAGAACTATCCTAACCTGCGTCTCGCTGCCCTGACCAACGCCGAGGGCATTCAGGCCCAATACATCGACTCGATGGTGGTTGGCCAGCCCTCGTTCCTGGCCGGACTGGACAAGATCGTCAGCCTCTATACCGCCGACGAGCTCCGTGCCCTGATGGAGTGGGATGTCATCCAGAACTCCGTCGGCTATCTGAGCGATAAGATCCGCGAGGCCAACTTCGATTTCTTCGGCAAGACCATGAGCGGACGCAAGGAGGACTATCCTCTCTGGAAGCGTGCCACCAGTCAGGTGGAAGGCGCCATGGGTGAGGCCCTCGGCCGCATCTACTGCGAGCGCTACTTCCCCGAGAGCTCTAAGAAGATGATGGAGCAGCTCGTCCGCAATCTGCAGGTATCGCTCGGTCAGCGCATCGACGCACAGACCTGGATGAGCGACACAACAAAGGCTGCCGCACACCACAAGCTCGACCAGTTCTACGTAAAGATCGGATATCCCAACAAGTGGACCGATTATAGCAAGCTGGACATCGATCCTTCCAAGAGCTTCTATGAGAACGTTCTCGCTACCCGCATCTTCGCCAACAATAAGAATATCTCTGACAAGGCCGGCAAGCCCGTCAACCGCGATGAGTGGCTGATGACTCCTCAGACAGTAAATGCCTACTACAACCCGACGACCAATGAGATCTGCTTCCCCGCAGGTATCCTGCAGCGTCCGTTCTTCGACCCGAAGGCTGACGAGGCCTTCAATCTCGGTGCCATCGGTGTGGTGATCGGCCACGAGATGACTCACGGATTCGACGACCAGGGACGTCAGTATGATGCCGACGGTAACATGAAAGACTGGTGGACAGCCAGCGATGCCAAGGGCTTCACCGAGCGCGCCGACCTGTACGTACGTTGGTTCGACTCTATCGAGGTGCTCCCCGGCCTGCATTCTAACGGCCGCTTCACCCTCGGTGAGAACCTCGCCGACCACGGAGGTCTGGAGGTTGCCTTCAATGCCCTGAAGAATGTGGAGAAGACCAAGAAGCTGAAGACGCTCGACGGCTTCACTCCCGAGCAGCGTTTCTTCATCGCCTATGCAGGCGTATGGGGACAGAACATCACGGAGCAGGAGATCCGCAACCGTGTGAAGCGTGATCCTCACGCTCTGGGTGAGTGGCGTGTCAATGGCGCCCTCCCCCACATCGATGCCTGGTATGACGCATTCAACGTGAAAGCCGGTGACAAGATGTACCTCCCCAAGGAGGAGCGTCTCCGTCTCTGGTAATCCGGTACCGACATAAATATCCCCGCCCCCAAGGAGGAGATCGGCCTGCCCATCTTGGCAGCCGGCAGCCTCTTTGGGGGCGGTTCGTTTATCCCACAAACGGTCATTAGAGCCATTCCGTTCCATCTTGTCTGATATATATGTTTCTATGACAAGATCCCAGCGGTATGTGTGCAGTCAACTCATAAGGATAAGCCGATGGCTTACGATTTGTTCGTGAAGACCTCTAATGATCGGCTGAGGGAATTCATATATACAGACCGGGGGCATGGCTTGAGCGACGGCTCAATGCCATGCCCCCGGTTGTCATCTAATGAGTGCATACAGACATCGGAGTATCTGGATTTATCGTTTTCCTAACTTGACATACTCTTTCGGCACGAGGATATTCTTGTAGGCAGGACGGATGATGCGACGGCCCTCGAAATTCAGTTCCTCAATGCGGTGAGCAGTCCAACCGACGATACGGGCCATGGCGAAGATCGGCGTATAGATCTCCTGAGGCAGTCCGATCATCTCGTAGATAAAACCGCTGTAGAAGTCGAGATTAGCACACAACGGCTTCTTGGATTGACGGTATTCCGAGACGCACTTAATTCCCTCTTCCTCTATGAGCTTCAAGAACTCATATTCCTTCTCACGGCCTTTCTCCTTGGCAAGCTCGCCGGCCAGCTTTTTCAGCTCCACGGCACGCGGATCGCTCATGGTATAGACGGCATGGCCGATGCCATAAATCAGTCCCGACTTGTCGTAAGCCTCTTTCCTGAGCATGCGATAGAGATAGGTGTCTATCTCGTCCCTATTCGTCCAGTCGGAGATCTGCTCCTTCAGATGGTGGAACATATTGATGGCCTTGATATTGGCACCACCATGGAGCGGACCTTTCAGAGAACCGATTCCCGCAGCGATGCTCGAATAGGTGTCAGTACGGGTGGATGATGTCACACGCACCGTGAAGGTAGAGTTGTTACCTCCACCATGCTCTGCCTGAATGACCAGCAAGAGGTCGAGCATACGGGCATCCAGCTCGGTGTAATCGTGATGCTTGATCATATAAAGGAAGTTCTCCGCTATCGTCTTATTCTCCATCGGATGACGGATATGCAGACTCAGTCCCTGGACGGAATGACGATAGATGTTGTACGCATAGGCGATGATCGTCGGGAACTTGGCTATCAGCTCTATCGACTGACGCATGAGGTTGTCACGCGAGATATCATCGGGATTGGGATCGAAAGTGTACATCTCCAGCACGCAACGTGCCAGAATATTCATGATGTTCGATCCCTCCAAATCGATGATGTGTACTATCGTGCGATGGTCAAGCGGCATATTGTCGTTGATCAGCTCCTTAAAAGCAGTCAGCTCCTCGCGGTCGGGCAGTTTGCCCGACAGGATCAGATAGGCGATCTCCTCATAGCCGAAACGCTTTTCCTCAAGCAACGGTGTCACAAGATCATCCAGCTCATAGCCGCGGTAATAGAGCTTGCCGGGGCAAGGCTTCAAGGTGCCGTCATCGAGACGCTCATAGCCGATCACGTTACCGATGTTGGTCAGTCCGACCAACACACCCGTTCCGTCTTCATTACGCAGTCCACGCTTTACGCCATACTTGGTAAAGGCGTCGGCTGGTATCTTGCAGGCCTCCTTTACGGAGTCGCTCAACTTATATATCAGATATTCCTTTTTCATAATTGTCGAGTGTTGATAAAGCGACCCTTTGTGGGTCGGATTGTATTTGTTGATAGCAGCAAGAAGGGACCATGTGATTGTCATCCGCCTATGCCGGTCGGAGAGAACCGGATACTTACATTCCCTTCCTATACATTATACATCGCTGGAGCCATAATCCCTCATCGGTCATCAGACTACTACCTTAAATATTATGGCTTGCCGGTCGTCGACCTTCTTGTTGGCATCTCGTCCGTCGCCTGATGTCGACGTAGACCGCCACACCTTCGAAAAAGGTGGCAGACCGACGGTTCTCCTTCGAATCTCTAATGACCGATTGGAAATTAAAGCTCCTTGATCAGAAGGTCTCCAAACTGCTTGGTGCCGACCGACAGTCCGTGATCCATGAAACGGGCCAGATCATCCGTGGCAACACCTTTTTTGAAGAGACGCTCAAGGGCTGATGTGATCAGCTCGCCCGGTTCTTTCCAGCCCATATAATCGAGCATCATCACAGCAGACAGAATGATGCTGCAGGGATTGACGATGTCCTTACCGGCAATGTCGGGGGCAATGCCATGGGTTGCCTCAAAGATAGCGTGTCCGGTCTGGTAATTGATGTTGGCACCGGGGGCGATACCGATGCCGCCTACCTGCGCTGCCAGCATGTCGGAGACATAATCACCATTGAGATTCATCGTGGCGATGACCGAATAGTCCTGTGGCTTAAGCAGGGCATTCTGCAGGAACGCATCGCAGATACAATCCTTGATGACCAGCTTTCCCGACTTCAGGGCATCTCCGTACTCACGCTCGGCAAGCTCGTAGCCCCATTTCTTGAATCCGCCTTCCGTAAACTTCATGATATTGCCTTTGTGGACCAGCGTCACACTGGGCAGCTCATGAGCCAGCGCATATTCAATGGCCGCGCGGATAAGCCGTTCACTGCCTTCCTTCGATACGGGCTTCACGCCAAAGCCGCTCGTCTCGGGGAATCGCACCTTCGCCACGCCCATCTCATCGTGCAGAAAGTTGTAGAATTTTCTAGCCTCCGGAGTTCCGGCCTCCCACTCTATACCGGCATAGATATCTTCCGTATTCTCACGGAAGATACACATATCCACCTTCTCGGGATGCTTTACAGGGCTTACGACGCCCTGGAAATACCGGACAGGACGCTGACACACATATAGATCGAGTGTCTGGCGCAGTGCGACGTTCAAAGAACGGATACCGCCTCCCACCGGTGTCATCAGAGGACCTTTAATGCCGACCAGATACTCCTGAAACGCATCGAGCGTGGCCTGAGGCAGCCATTCACCCGTCTTCTCGTGCGCCTTACCTCCGGCAAGCACCTCCATCCATTCTATCTTGCGCTCACCGCCATAGGCTTTCTCTACTGCCGCATCAACGACGTGTTGCATTACTGGGGTCACCTCCGCACCCACTCCATCGCCTTCGATAAAAGGGACTGTCGGATGGATGGGAACATTCAGCTTGCTATCTTTTGTTATCTTCATTGTACTCTTATTGATTTTTCATATTAGGACGATAGAGCCCATCAGAGAATATCCGTACACTCAAACCGTCCTTGGATTATTATATTTTCATCTTGTGTCCTTAATGACAATTGAGTGCGGCACCGGCCTTAAACCAGGCGATCTGCGTAGCATTATAGGTATGCTCTGCCTCAAAACTGTCAGTCGTGCCGTCACTATGCTTCAGACTGACGGTGAGCCGCGAGCCCGGTGCGAAGTGGGCCAGACCGGTGACAGAGATACGGTCGTCCTCACGCACCTTGTCATAATCGTCCTTGTCGACAAAGGTAAGGGCCAGCATACCCTGCTTCTTCAGGTTGGTCTCATGGATACGTGCAAAGCTCTTGGCAAGGATCACGCGTACGTTGAGGAAGCGAGGCTCCATGGCTGCATGCTCGCGCGATGAGCCCTCACCATAGTTATCCTCCGCTACGACAATAGAAGGAACGCCATGCTGCTTATAATCACGGGCAGCGGCACTCACCTCTTTATATTGTCCGTCAAGCTGGTCTTTCACCTTATTGCTCTCACCATTGAAGGCATTGACAGCACCCATCAGCAGGTTGCCGGAGATATTCTCCAGATGTCCGCGGTACTTCAGCCACGGACCTGCCTGCGATATATGATCCGTCGTACACTTACCCTGGGTCTTGATCAGCAATGGCATGTCTATGAGATCCTTACCGTCCCAGGCTTTGAACGGCTCCAGTCGCTGCAGACGCTCACTCGTCGGTGATATGATCACTTCTGTCTGGCGGGCTGCGCTACCATGATCGGCAGGGATGAAAAGTCCCGCATCGATCAGATCTTCCAGTACACCCTTACCACTGTTTTGCGCAGAGGTAAAGCCCTGAGGAGGAAATCCGAAACCGCTCGGCTCATCCAGCTTCACGGCATTTCCGTCCCTGTCGGTCAGTGTATCGGTCGCAGGATTGAAATCAAGACGTCCGGCAAGAGCCAGTGCGGTAGTGATCTCAGGAGAGCCGATGAAGGCGTATGTATTGGGATTGCCGTCGGCACGACGGCGGAAATTGCGGTTGAACGAGGTGACGATCGCATTCTTGCGCGTAGCATCATCAGTATGGCGGTGCCACTGGCCGATACAAGGCCCACAGGCATTCGTCATGATGACGGCCCCTATCTTACGGAAATCGTCGAGGATGCCATCACGCTCTACAGTGGCACGGATCTGCTCTGAACCGGGATTGATGATCAGCTGGGCCTTGACAGGAATATTCTTCTCCACTGCCTGACGGGCCACCGAAGCTGCCCGTGCCAGATCCTGATAGCTGGAGTTGGTACACGAGCCGACAAGACTCACCTCTACTGTCATAGGATAGTCGTTTGCCGCACCTTTTTCTTTCATCTGAGATAGGGGCGTGGCAGCGTCCGGGGTGAAGGGGCCGTTAAGATGCGGCTCTATCTCCGAAAGGTCGATCTCCAACACCTGATCGAAATACTTATCCGGCTGTTGCAACACCTCATCATCGGCTTGCAGCTCCTTGGCATTCTGTTCTGCCATTTCAGCCACCTCTGTACGGCCTGTCT